>CANEVO010000031.1 GCA_947442255.1 Opitutia bacterium | reverse complement strand
GATCCCAACCGTCCCGCGCTGGATCCGAACGCCCCGGCGGTGCAGTTTCCAGGAGCGAAGGCACCCTGAACCCCGCTCAGCCGGAAGTGGGCAGTAGGAAATCGCGAAGAGGAGCTCTTTGTGGCCCGCGGCGTGAGCGGCGGGACTTCATCAAGCGGAGCGATGAAGAAGTTTCCGGCTTCGATCTCTACCCCGACCGAGCTGGGTTTGAGCCTGAATCCAGGAAGCCAGGAATCGGATCAACCCACTTCCAGGCCTTCCCGTTACCCTGTTCTAGGGCCACGGCTCCACTCGGTGCGCTCGGTGGTTAATCTCAAGATTCTTTTAAACCACCGAGGTCGGGCTGATCTTCGCGCCATTCGCGCTCTTCGCGGTTTCCTGCTGCAACGATCCCATTAGTTGCCCGAGATTACCTGCGGGGCCGGTGGACCGCGTAGCGCGCGCGGCCGATTGGTGTCGAGCGTCGTCGGCATCTCCTTGAGGCTCGCCAGATACTCCACGACGTCCCGGAGCTGCGTCCGGGTGAGAATCGTGTGGTAGATTTCCGGCATCGAGGACGGCGCGCCCTCGCGCTTCGCGATGTCCAACTTCTTCACGGCGATCAGCTTGTTGTCGGTGTTCCGCAACGTGATCGTGTCCGTGGTCTCGCTCGCAACGATGCCCGCCGCGGCGCCGCCGGACTTAAGCGTCAGGACGACCGTGTCGAAGCCGGGCGCGATCGTCGCATTGGGCTTCACGACCGACTCCAGCAGGTAGCGGCGATCCTGCTTGGCGCCGATGTCGGAGAGGTTGGGCCCGGCATCGCCGCCATCGGCCCCGGCCCGGTGGCAGCGAATGCACGCCATCACTGGCTGGTTGGTAAAGATCCGCGAGCCGCGCATCCGATCGCCGCCGGCCAGCGCGAACTGATACGGCGCGAGGGGATCCGAGTTTCTCGCGAGGTCTGCTTCCCGCTGGGTCAGCCATGCCTTGATCGCGGGATCGGTCCGGCGACCGGCCGCGGTGAGCAACTCGAGTTGGACTTCGGCAAGGATCCGGCCGGCCCCGAGCGACTGGAGCTGTTCGAGCAGCAGGGGATCCGCGGACGCATGCTGAAACGTGCCGAGCGACCGGTAGGCGGCCTTTTGCTCCTCGACGTTGCCGCGGGTAGCCAAGCTGCGGAGGACGGGCGCGGTGACATCCGGGGAAAGGCGCGCGGCAATCTGCAGCGCCGCGAGCCGGAGCACGGAGGAAGCGGAGGCGCCGGCGATGCTCACGGCCTCGGCGAGGCGGGGATGCTGGATCGTGTCGAGGGCGCCGAGCGCGGACGCGCGGGTTTCGCCGGACTGGGATTCGTCGCGCAGCAGGGTGAACAGCGTCTCCGCCGCCCCGGCGATTTCGAGATCCTGTAACGTGACGAGCATTCGGGCCTGCACGACGGCCGGGGTGCCGGCGGCGAGCAGGGCGGGAATGATCGGCTCGAGCGCGTTCACCGCGACGGCGCGATCGCGCGAGGTGTCGAGTGGGCGGAAGGTGCCGACAATGCGATCGCGCTGCGGCGGCTGGGGCCAGTTCGCCAACTGGGCGAGGGCCTCGGCGCGGAGCTTGGCCGGCGCGTCGCCGCGGCCGGCATAGCGGGCGAGGGCGGCGGCGTTCGCCGGCTGGCCGAGTCGAAAGTGCGCGTTGAGGACGCGGAAGATCACCGGTTCGTCCTTCAGCGGCTTCTCAATCAGCGCGGCCAGGGCCGTCAGCGCGGCGGGGATTGGGGTGTCGTTGATCGCGAGGGCGGCCTCGCGCACGAGATACGGCTCGGCGTCGTTGAGAAACTGCGTGATCTCCGGCCGGCCGAGCCGGCGATAGGCGAGCAGCACGGCCAGACGTTCCGCGCGTGACGAGGAACGCGCACCGGCCGCGAGGGCTTCGAAATTCTTCGTGCCGATCAGACCCATCATCACGGCGTGGCGAACGTAATGGTCGGCGTCGTTGTTGTCGCGGGCGAGGGCGAGCAAGGCGGTCGCGGCCTCGGGCCGGCCGATCTTGCCGAGTCCCTGCGCCGCGAAAAATCGGACGCGCGAATTGGAATCCTGAAGCGCCGCGATCAACGCGGGCACATCGCCGGCCTGGCGATGATCGCCGAGGACCTTGGCGGCCTGGGCGCGAACCTCGGTGTCGGAATCCTGGAGCAGCGGACGCAGCGGGGCGAGGGCGGCGGGGCTCGCGGAAGCGAGCTGGCCGAGGCCCCAGATCGCATGGAGGCGGGCGTAGGTTTGCAGTTCCGGCTTCTGGCGGACGGAAAGGTTGGTGCTGCTCGCCGGCGCCACGGCCGGGCCGGGAGTCGTCGCCACGCGTGCCAGCACGGCAATGCTCGCGGCGCCGCGCTCGGCGAGGGTGAACTGGGCTTCCTGGCGGACGCGCATGTCGGCGTGGCCGAGCAGGCGGGCCAGTTCCTCGGCCGAGCGCTGCGTCCAGTCGCCGCCGATCAGGTCCTTCGTTTCCTTCAGGATCGGATCGCTGGCGTGCTGCGGGCTCGAGATCGCATAGATGCGGCCGCGCTTCGACTTCGGCCAGCCTTCGGCCCAGTCCGAGGTGTAGAGCCGGCCGTCGGGACCGAACTTCACATCGGTCGGCAGCGCCGAGCTAAGGAAGGGCTTGGCGTTGTCGATGTCGTAGGACGCGCCCTTCGGCTTCACGGTGTAGGTGAAGATGCCGCTCCGCACGATGCTGCCCTTGAAGTGGGTGATGAAGAGATGGCGCGCGTAGGCCGGATCCAGTCCCGTGCCGGGGTAGTAGGTGATGCCGGACGGTCCGTCCTCGATGTTGACGATCGGCGGGATGATGTAGGCCGCCTGGCCCTCGTGCCGCGGATTCCAGAGCCGCTCGGTCATCCAGGGCCCGGCCTTTTCGAGCGGGGCAAACTGGTAGCCGATGCGCCAGCCACTGTCGCCGCCCTCGACAACATGGACGAGACGTTCCTCGTCGCCGTTGTCGCAGTCGTTGTCGCCCGTGATCAGATCCCCGTTCTCGGTGAAAATGAGCGACTGCGGATTCCGCAGTCCCCAGGCCACGAGTTCCATCTGCGAACCGTCGAGATTACTGCGGAAAACGGCGCCCTGATCCGGCACGTCGAGCAGGTTGCCCTCCTGGGTGCGGACGCTGGCGCCGCGATCGCCGACACTGAAATAGAGTTTGCCGTCGGGCCCGATGATGAGTCCGTGCAGATCGTGGCCGGTAAAGTTGAACCGCACGCCGTAGCCGCGACTGAACTCGGTGCGTGTCTCGGCGCGATCCCGGCCGCTGAACATCCAGACACTGGGAATGTTGGTGAACCAAACCTTGCCGCGGCGGGCGAGGACGCCGGAGGCGATGCCGTCGAGCGGGTGGTTGAACTTGTCGGCGTAAATCAGCGAGCGATCCGCCACGCCTGTACCCTTCGAGTCCTCGAGCACGCGGAGGACTTCGCTCTCGATCGAAAGCTCCTTGATCCCTTCGGGGCCGAAGCGCCGCTGCAGCGTCGCCATCCAGTCGGCCGTGTTACGGTTGGCGAGTTCGTCCTCGAGCATCCACATGTAGTCGCGGATATCGAGGACGCTCGAACGATAGCGATAGCTCTCGGCGACGAAGATGCGGCCGCGCTCGTCGAAGTTGAAGGCGACCGGATTGGCGAGCATGGGCTCGGCCGCCCACAACTTCACCTCGAGGCCCGGCGGCAGCTTCATCCGGCCGAGGGCCTGCATCGCCTCGTCCGACGCGGGCTGGATCTCGGGCGTGGCGGAGCGCGAACCGGCGTTGAGGATTTTTCCGACGACCGGTTTCTCCTCGTCGTCATCCGGTTCGGCAGCAGGCAGGCGGGAGGCGAAAGCGAGAACGGCAGCGAGTGCGACCGTACGGAACAGGGGTGAACGGTTCATAGCGGGGGAGCAAAGTTAGGTGCCCGGACCGGCGAAGCAAGTCGCGTTGGCCCGACGATTTGGCCCGCTGGAAAGATCGGGCAGCTTTGCACGGCGGGCACGCCCTGTGGCTGCGAGCAACCGTGTCACGGAACGAGCAGAAAACTTGGGGAGGGCCGCAAAAAGGGGATCCGCCGCCCAGGTGGAGGGTCGAGCTCCGCCGAGGCCGCTTTTGGATCGTTCGATGAGCTGGCCTCGACGGAGCTCGCAGCCGCGGCCACCTGGCGTCGTTCCGCCTAACGTGATCCCCGGCGAAGTTGCGAGCAGACGATCCCGGCGGCCACGGCGGCGTTGAGCGACTCGGCGCGGCCATAGCGGGGAATGGTGATCCGGCGGGTGAGTCGCGCGGCCACGGCCGCCGAGAGACCGTGACCCTCGTTGCCAATCACGACGATCCCGTGGCGCAGCGCGGGCAGTTCGTGCACGTCGTCACCATCGAGATCGCAACCGAGGATTGGGGTGCCTGGCGCCACGGCGGCGAGAGCGGTCCCGAGATCCACGGTGTGCGCCGACACGCGGGCGAAGGAACCCATGCTGGCGTTGATCACCTTCTGGTGGAAAAGGTCGGCGCAATCGGGCGACAGCAGCACGCGTTCGAAGCCGAACCAGTCCGCAATTCGCAGCAGCGTGCCCACGTTGCCCGCGTCCTGGATCGCATCGAGCGCGAGCGTGAGCCCGGTATCGAGATCGCGGGCCGAAAGGCGGGGCGCGGAAATCCTGCCGACCGCGAGGACCGTCGCAGGGGTGGGGAAATGGCTGGCGCGTGCCATCTCGGCATCGGTGACCCGCGTCACCCGGAGGCCCGGCGTCGAATTGGGATCGACCACTCCAGCCCAGGCGACGGTGGCGTAAAGCTCGACCAGCGGAAAGCCGGCGGCGAGGAGCTCGGCGACGACCTTCTCGCCTTCGACGACGAAGAGCCCGAGGTCCGCGCGGTGCTTCCTGTCGCGCAGCGAGCGCAAGCGCTGGAGTTCGGCCTTGTTTAACACGCCCCATGTTCGGGGCGTTCGGTCCGGACAGGCAAGCCGGGGCCGGGCTGATTCCGAAGTTCGCGGATCGTAGTTCCGCCTCCAGGCGGAATCAGCCGAACCCATTCCATCCGCCTGAAGGCGGAACTACGAACTCAACCCCTGGCCGCGCGAAACAGTTTCCCTCCGGGCGGGGATTGGTCCAAGGATTGGATCCATGAAGCGCCCCGTGCGGCTCCTGTTGATTGCCGCATTCATCACTGCCGTCGTCGGACCGTTTGCGTTCGCGGCCACCAGCACCACGCCGGCGTCCGCCCCGGCGGATCGATCGCCCGCGGCACCGATTGCCGCGGCGGTTTCGACGGTCACGGGCATTGCCATCTCGCCCCTGCTCGGCACTGGCGCATTTGGTGCCTACAAATGGGCGACGGCCCGGGACGCCGCCGCCCGGGCTGCGCTCCCCTGGTACGCGCAGGTAAAAATCTGGGCTCCGCTCCTCCTCATTGTGGCCGCCTGTGCCGTCAAAGACATGCTTGGCACGGCGCTGCCGGCGGGGTTCAAGAAACCGTTCGATATCCTGGAGGCGACCGAGAACAAGCTCAGCGGGATCGTCGTGGCCGGAGCGGTCATTCCGTCGGCCGTCGGCACTTTCATGGACATCCTGGTGAACCCGGCGCCCGCCGTGGCCGGCCCGGTGCTGACCGCCAGCGGACTCGCAGCGATCCAGCTCGGCGCGATCGATGGATCGTGGCTCCTCACCGCGCTCGCCCTGCCCGGGGCGCTGGCCGTGTACGCGGTCGTGTGGCTGGCGTCGCATTCCATCAACGTCCTGATTCTCCTCAGTCCGTGGGGCGCGATTGACGCGGTCCTGAAGACGGCACGGACCGCACTGATGGGATTGGTGACGCTGACGGCGGCGCTGAACCCCTGGGCGGGGGCGCTGCTCTCGCTGATCGTGATCATGACGGCGTACCTGCTTGCCGGCTGGGCCTTTCGCCTGACGGTGTTCGGTTCGGTGTTCTGCCGGGATTTTTTCACGCTTCGCTCGCGCCGGTTCACGCCGCGCGAGAATGACAACCATGTCTTCGCCGGGGCGCACTTCCCCGGGGTCCCGGTCCGGACGTATGGCCGGCTCGTGCAGCGGACCGAAGGCGGGCTGGAGTTCTTTTACCGCCCGTGGCCGTGGGTGCCGGTGCGGACCGCGGCGGTGCCGGGCAAGCCCGCTGAGCTCGCCGTGGGTCGCGGGGCATTTTTCTCCGAGATTTCGAATCGGGACGATCAGACGGTCTTTCTCCTGCCACCGCGCTATCGCGGCCACGAGGAGGCGCTGGCCCGGAGTTACCTTTTATCCGGCGTCAAACCCGCCGGCCTTAACAAGGCCTGGAGCGAGCTGCGCGAGCTGTTCGGCGGACGCGCGCTGCCGCCGGTGACAACATGATTCAGCGGGTTGGCGCCGGGTTCCTGACGTGGGTCGTGGCGGGGTTCTTCATCGTGGCCGGGGCGAATCATTTTCGCGACCCGGCGATCTACCTGGGCATGATGCCATCGTGGCTACCCTGGCCGGAAGCGATGAACCTCATCAGCGGGGCCGCCGAAATCGCGGGAGGCGCGGGCCTGCTGTGGCCGCGGTTCCGCCGGATGGCGGGCTGGGGATTGATCGCCCTGTTGATCGCGATCTTCCCCGCCAACCTGCACGTCGCGCTGCAGGGCCGGATGCCTGGCCTCGAGGTGTCGCCGCTCGCGCTGTGGCTGCGGCTGCCGTTTCAGGCGGGGTTCATCTTTCTTGTTTGGCACGTCGCCTTGAGATGCCAGCGGACCTCGGGTTCCGGACCAGTGGGCGAATCCTCGTAGGGGCGCAGTCTCAGGTCCGTAGCAGGGCCTTCAACCCGGTCGCGAGCCGGCCGATGCCCTCGGCGATCGCGGCGGGCGGCAGGGCCGCGTAGGCGACGCGGAGGTAACATCCCGTGCCGAGCCCGAAGGCGTTGCCGGGCATGACCGCGACGCCGTGCTCCCGAATCAATTTCTCGGCGACCGCCATCGGATGGAGCGGGGTCGCGACGCGGAGCAGCAGGTAGAAAGCGCCGTCGGCTCGCGGCACGACGCAGCCCGGAATGTCACCGAGCGCCTGCTGCGCGATCGCGCGGGACTCGGCGATGGTGGCCAGGTGCTGCCGGGCGTAGGCGCGTCCGGCCTGGAGCGCGCCGACTGCGGCGAACTGTGAAATGACCGGGGAGCAGATCAGGATCGTGTCCTGGATCTTGCGCATCGCCGCCTCGAGCCGCGCGGGAAACACCATCCAGCCGATCCGCCAGCTCGCGAAGCCGTACGCCTTGGACAGGGAGTAGAGCGAGATAGTGTGGGCCGCACTGCCGGGCAGGGATGCGGCCGAGAAATGCTCCGCTCCGCCGTACGTGAAATACTCATACGCTTCGTCGCTGATATGAAAGATCCCGTGCGTGGCGCAGAACTCGTTGACGGCGCGGAGTGCGGCGGCGGGATAGACGGCGCCGCTGGGGTTGTTCGGCGAGACCGTGACGATCGCGCGCGTGCGGGGCGTGATGGCGGCGCGCAGGGCATCGATCTGGAGCTGGTAATTTTCGTCTGTCGGCACGAGCACGGGCCGGCAGTTCGCCATTGTGACCGCCATCTCCTGGTTGAAGTAGTAGGGCGTGGGCAGGATGATCTCGTCGCCGGGATCGGCGATCGCGAGGACCGCATTTAGGAAGGCATTGTTGCCACCGGCCGTAACCATCACGCGATTCTCCGCGTCGATTCGCAGTCCATTCTCGGCGGCGAGCTTGGCCTCGATGGCCGCGAGGAGGGCCGGGATGCCGGCGACCGCCTGGTATTTGTGGTTCACCGGATCGGCGAGAAACCGCGCGATCTGATCCAGGGCTGCCGGGGGCGGGCCGTAATTCACGACGCCCTGGCCAAGCGAGATCGTGCCGGGGCAGCTTCGAATCAGATCGGCGATGACGGGAATGATCGGCGACTGGACGGAGCGGAGGCGGAGCGATTCCTGCATGGGCGGGACCGAGTGTTCGCGCCGGCCTGCGGGGGGAGCAAGGAAACTTCGACCCGGGCCTCGACGCGGCATTGAAACCGGCCGGGCCGCCGGTTGACTGCCGGCATGCGCCTGTGGATCGCCGCCTTGTTTGTTGCCGTGGCCGCCCTCGCGCGGGCGCAGGCGACCAAGCCCAACATCATCTTCATCCTCGCCGACGATCTCGGCTACGGCGAACTGGGCTCTTATGGCCAGAAACTGATCGCGACCCCCCACGTCGATCGGCTGGCGGCCGAGGGCATGCGCTTCACGCAATTCTACGCGGGCAGCACCGTGTGCGCGCCGTCGCGCAGCGTATTGATGACGGGCTTGCACATGGGACGCACGCGGGTGCGGGGCAACGCCGGGCCGGGCAACACCGCCGCCCAAATGTTGCGCACCGGCGACGTGACGGTGGCGGGCGTGCTGCAGCAGGCGGGTTATGCCACCGGGCTCGTCGGCAAGTGGGGCCTCGGACTGGTCGATGACGAAGGGGAGCCGCGTCGCCATGGTTTCGATTATCACTACGGATTTCTCAGCCAGACCCATGCGCACAATCACTTCCCCAGTTTCCTGTGGCGGAATGGCGTGAAGGTTCCGCTGCCCAACGATCTCGTGCCGGTCGGGGCCGTCGAAGGCACGGGCTATGCAACGAAGCGGATCGCCTATGCCGGGGATCTGTTCGCCGGCGAGGCGCAGGCCTTCGTCGAGCGAAACCGCGACCGGCCGTTCTTCCTCTTCCTTTCGCTCACGTCGCCTCACGCCAATAACGAGCGGTCCCGGGTCCTTGGCGACGGCAACGAAGTTCCCGATCTCGGGCCGTATGCGGATCGTCCGTGGAACGAGGCCCAGAAGGCGCACGCGGCGATGATCACCCGGCTCGATCGGGATGTCGGCGAGTTGATGGCGCAACTGCGGAGGCTGGGACTCGACGAGAAGACGCTGGTGGTGTTCAGCAGCGACAACGGCCCGCATCGCGAAGGCGGACCCAGCTACGACCCCGCGTTTTTCCAGGCGAGCGGCCCGCTGGCCGGCATCAAGCGCAGTCTCACCGACGGCGGCATCCGGGTACCCTTCATCGCGCGCTGGCCGGGCCGGATCCGGCCCGGGTCGGTGTCAACGCACGTGGGCTATTTCGGCGATCTCATGGCGACGTTTGCCGAAGTGGCCGGCGCCAAACCGCGGCCCAATCTCGACAGCATCAGCCTCGTTCCGACGCTGCTCGGCCGCACTGGCCAGCGCCGGCACGAGTTTCTCTATTGGGAGTTTTATGAGGACGGCGTGAGCCAGGCGGTCCTGCTCGAGGATCGCTGGAAGGGAATCCGGCTGAAGAATCCGCGGGCGCCGCTCCAGCTTTACGACTTGGCGAACGACCTCGGCGAGACGACCGATGTGGCGGCTAAGGAACCGAACGTCGCGGAGCGCCTCGTCCGCATCATGCGCGAGGCGCATGTGGACAACGAGCAGTGGAAGCTGCCGGCGCCCTGAGCCGGAACCATGCAGTTGAAGCGCAAAGCAGCGAAGTTTTGCGAAGGGTTGAGATCGTTGGCTGTGGTAGCCCGCGGCGTGAGCAGCGGGACGACATGATGCGAAGCGTTGGAGAAGTCCCTGCCCTCACGGCGGCCCGCGGAGATAGCGTTGGCGGGGCCGAGAGGCGGTCAGGGACTTCCTGTCGTCTGGAGGGCCGAGCTCCGTCGAGGCCGATGGCATGGCTTCACGGATTCGGACTCGGGGGATATCGTCCCTCTAACTGCCCGCATCGGTTTCACCTCAGAAGAGGTGCCCGACACGTTCTAGCGGCGCGTGCGAACGGGGGCGAGCAGGGCGGAAAGCTCGGCGACGATGGCGGCGTGGTCGGGATGCGAGACGAGGTTGGTGGCTTCCCCGGGATCGGATTCCTCGTCGTAGAGCTGGGTTCCGACGGGCTGCCCATCGGCCGTGTGCCATTCCGTGTACCGCCAGCGGGTGGTGCGCGCGGAGTAGCCTTCGATGTTCTGCGGCAGCCGGGTCTGGGAGATGGCGGCGCGGCGCACGCTTGCGTCCGGGTTCTCGAGGACGGGCCGGAGGCTCAAGCCGTCGAGGTAAGCCGGCGCGCTCTGCCCGGTGAGCGCCGCCAGCGTGGGATAGAGATCGAGGAGTTCGACGGGCGCGGTAGCCCGGCGGCCGGCGTTCCGCCGATCCGGGAGCGCGATGATCAACGGCACCCGGGCGCTGCGCTCGAAGAGGCTGCGCTTCTGCCAGAGCCCGTGATCGCCGAGGTGGTAGCCGTGGTCGCTGGCGAAGACGATAATCGTGTTCTGCGCCAGGCCGAGGCGGTCGAGCGCGTCGAGCACCCGGCCGACCTGCGCGTCCATGAACGAGATGGAGGCGCGGTAACCCTGGATCGCCTGGCGGCGCTGCTCGTCGGACATCGCATCCTGCTCCGGATAGAAACTTCCGTAGGCGGCGGTCGGCGTGCGAGCCCGGTCGTCGGCGCTGAGCGTCGGGAGGACCACTTGGTCCGCGGGGTAGAGGTCGAACCATTTCTTCGGCGCAACGTACGGCGTGTGGGGACGGTAGAAGCCGACGCCGAGGAAAAAAGGCCGCGACTCGCGCTGGAATTTCTCCAGCAGCCCGATGGCATCCGTGGCCCCGACGCCGTCCGTCTGCTCTGCGTCGGGACCGTCGTCGGCGAGCCAGCTCAGAACGCGGCCGAAGGGATCCGCCGTGCCAGGCAGGAGGCTGAAGATTCGGTGATGCTGATCGCGATCGCGGCCGCGCGGGTTGATGACCTGATCCCACGAGTAGTAGTCATCGAGGCTCGACGTGCCGAGATCCTCCGGCACGCCGTAGTGGTACAGTTTGCCGACGCGCGCAGCGAACCAGCCGTTGCGGCGAAAGAGCTGGGGAAGCGTGACGGTGTCCGGGAGCTTTTCCCGGAAGTGGGGCGAGACCGGGGTACGCACATTCGGATTGGTGTGGATTCCGGTGACGTTCGGCCGGCGGCCGGTCAGGAAGGAGGAGCGGCTCGGCGAGCAGAGTGGAAACTGGCAATAGGCGCGCTCGAACAAGACTCCGCGGGCGGCGAGACGGTCGATGTTCGGTGTTTGCAGACCAGCCGCGCCATAGCAGGCGAGGTCGCAGTTGAGATCGTCGGCGACGAGGAAGAGCACATTGGTCTTCGGGGCGGACGCGGCGGCGAGGGTCGCTCCCGGCGCGAACACGCCGAGCACCATCAGGAGGGGAAGGAGTTTCATGGGGTGGGGTGCAAAGGCGCGGCGGGCGATCCCGGAGCCCACGGTGGCCGGACCGTCGGCGCGACGGCGACCCGGCGGGCGCGTTAGCTCGCCAGCTTCAGGCTGGCGGCAAAATGCGCGGTGGCCCGCGCGCACTCGGCGACGCGGCCGACGATCTTGGAATCGCTGATGGCGTCGTTGGTGAAGGCGCCGCCGGTGGCGTAAACGAAGCGCGGAACGATGACGCAGCGGAAATCGAGCATCAGGCTGTTGCTGAGCCCCAGGATGGACATGAAGCTGCCGGGCCCGCCGGCGGAGCAGAGAAAGCCGACGACCTTGTTTTCCCACACGTCGCCCGTGAGCTCGATCAGGTTCTTCACCGCGGCGTTCGCGTCGTAGTTGTAGATCGGGGTCGCGATAAGAACGCCGGCGGCGGGCGCGATCAGCTGGGCGGCCGCGAGCACATTCGGGTGTTCCTTCGCCTTTTCGCCGTCGCAGAAGGGCAACGGCAGATCGCGGAGGTCGAGGAACGCGGGCTCGTGGCCGTCGAGGCGGAGCACGCGCTCGGCCTCGCGCGCGAGGAGGCGGCTGTAGCTGTCCGAGTTGAGGCTGGCAGAGATGATCAGGAGACTCATGAGTCGGACCGCGGGGAGGTGTGGGCTACTTGGCCGCCGGCGCGGGGAGGCGGGCCGATTGCCAGGCGAGGAAACGCCATTTGCCCTGTTCCTCCCGGAAAATGGCGAGGACACTGAGATAAATATCGAGCTGCGGCGAAGCCTCGCTCTGGCCCTTGATCATGATCCGCGCGTTCATCATCGCGAGGCCGGGGGCGAGGGCGGTGAAGCTCCGATCATTATATTGGTAGAGCGAATACTTCGTGCTCCCGGTGACCAGCTTCTTGAGGTACGTGGCCTTGTTGTCGAAGTCGCCGTTGGAATGGGTGTAGCTGAGATCCTCCGAGAAGATGGCGTCGAGGCGCGCCGGGTTGCCGGAGAGGATGGCGGCGACCCGTTCATCGTCGGCGGCGCGCAGCGCGGCCTGGAAGGCGGGATTGGCCGGGGCAGCGGCGTGGAGCGCCGCGACGAACAGCGTAAGGAAGGGCAGGAGACGCAGGAGGGTGGATTTCATGGGGAAAGAGAAATGAGACCAGGTGGGCGCGGTTACTTCCGGGTTGGCTCCGGTGCCGGCAGAATGCGAGTGGACTGTCATTCGTGAACCCCGCCTGCGCAACGCGCAACAGTGGACTCCGTCGCCGGACGCGAGGATCACTCCGGCCAACGCACGTCCAAGTTCCCCTGACCGCGGGCGTTTTCGTTTGTTTTCACCCCCGGCCGCTCGGTAGTGTCGGTCATGCTTGTTCGGTCTGCGTCGGCCGCGTTGGGACGGCTCCTGGATGAAATCGGCCCGGTCGATTGCGTCGGGGTCGAGGAACGTGTCGTCAAGTACACCACCCGCTCGATTAAGAAGGGCTCGAAGCGCTGGGGACTGCATCTCGCCGTGACCATGATCGACCTGACGACCCTGGAGGGGAAGGACACCCCTGGCAAAGTCGCCTCCCTGTGCCGCAAGGCGATCCAGCCGCACGACGATCGGAGCATTCCGAGTGTCGCCGCGGTCTGCGTGTATCCGTCGATGGCCCGCCATGCGCGGAAGCACTTGGGCACGTCCACGATCAAGGTGGCCTCGGTGGCCACCGCGTTCCCGAGCGGCCAGGCGCCGCTCAAGACCCGGCTCGCGGAGGTGCGCGCGGCGGTGGCCGACGGCGCCGACGAAATCGACATGGTCATCAACCGCGGTGCCTTTCTCGCCGGTGAATTTGCGCGGGTGCAGGATGAGATCGCGGCCGTCGTCGAGGCCTGCGGCGCGTCGGCGCTGAAGGTGATTCTCGAGGTCAGCGAACTCGAGACTTACGACAACATCCGCGCCGCCTCCTTCCTCGCGATGGAGGTCATCCGGGCCGGCGACTTCATCAAGACCAGCACGGGCAAGACCTCGCTCAACGCGACGCTCGGCAACAATCAGGTGATGCTCGAGGCCATCCGCGACTTCTACCTCGATACCAACATCCCAATCGGGATGAAGCCGGCCGGCGGTATCCGCACGGCCAAGCAGGCGCTCCACTTTCTCGTGGCGGTGAAGGAAACGCTTGGCGATGCGTGGCTGACCAACAAGCGCTACCGCTTCGGCGCGAGTTCGCTGCTCAACGATCTCCTGCGGCAAATCGAGAAGGAGAAAACCGGGGCGTACCAGGCGCCCTATTACTTCAGCGAGGCGGCGGAATCCTACTGATCCATGAATCACCACGGAGACTCCGGTATCGGAACGTTGGAGATCAATTCGCCGCCATGCTCGCCCGTCGACGAACGGTCGTGTCTCACCGATCGTAATCCGACTCGGTGTTCTCGGTGCCTCGGTGGTTCAAACGCTTGAAACCATGCCCTCTTTGATTTCGGAAAGACGCAAATCCATCCCCGTCCGCCGGGGCCGCGCCGCGCCCGAGTTGATCTTCGGCGACCTCTGGGAATTCGATCCCGCGCCGGAGACGGCTGATCCGAAACTCCAGCCCCGCTACGATCTTTTCATCAACGGGGCCTTCGTCCCGCCCCGGGCCGGCCGCTATTTCGATTCCATCAATCCGGCCAACGAGGAAAAGCTGGCCGACATCGCCCTGGCGGACGCGGCGGACGTCGATGCGGCCTACCGCGCCGCCCAGCGGGCGTTCACGACCACCTGGGGAAAGATGCCCGGGCGCGAGCGGGCCAAGTATCTTTATCGAATTGCGCGGCTGCTGCAGGACCGCGCGCGCGAGTTTGCCGTCGCCGAGACCATGGACGGCGGCAAGCCGATCAAAGAGTCGCGTGACTTCGATGTGCCGATGACCGCGGCGCACTTTTTCTACCATGCGGGCTGGGCCGACAAGCTGGACTACGTCGCTCCCGGCCGGCGCGTCACCCCGCTGGGGGTCGTGGGCCAGGTGATTCCCTGGAATTTTCCGCTCCTCATGCTGGCGTGGAAGATTGCCCCGGCCCTCGCGATGGGAAACTGCGTCGTACTCAAGCCCGCCGAGACGACCAGCATTACCTGCCTCAAGTTCGCGACCCTCCTTCAGGACGCGGGCTTGCCGCCCGGAGTCGTCAACTTTGTCACGGGCGCGGGCGAGACCGGCGCCGCCGTGATGGCGCATCCGCTGGCGGCGAAGGTTGCCTTCACCGGCTCCACCGAGGTCGGCAAGGCGATCTTGCGGTCGCTCGCCGGCACCGAGAAAAAAATGACCCTCGAGCTGGGCGGCAAGGCGGCGAACATCGTCTTCGACGACGCGCCGCTCGATCAGGCGGTCGAGGGCATCGTCAACGGGATCTTCTTCAACCAGGGCCACGTCTGCTGTGCGGGCTCGCGGCTCCTCGTGCACGAGCCGGTCGCGGATCGCGTCCTCGCGAAGCTCAAGCACCGGATCAAGGTGCTGCGGGTCGGCGATCCGCTCGACAAGAACACCGACATCGGCGCGATCAACTCACGGTCCCAGCTGGAGAAGATCGAGAAACTGGTCGCTAGCGGCGTGAAGGAAGGCGCCGAGATCTTCCAGCCGTCGTGCCGGTTGCCAGCGAAGGGTTATTATTTCCGGCCGACGGTCTTCAGCGGCGTGACGATGAGCCATCGGATCGCGCGCGAGGAAATCTTCGGGCCGGTCCTCAGCGTGCTGACCTTCCGCACCGTGGACGAGGCGGTGGAGCGCGCCAACAACACGGCTTACGGCCTGAGTGCCGGGGTGTGGACCGACAAGGGGTCGCGCATCCTGAAGATGAGCACGGAGCTGAAGGCCGGCGTCGTCTGGGCGAACACCTACAACAAATTCGATCCGACGTCGCCCTTCGGCGGCTACAAGGAATCCGGCTTCGGCCGCGAAGGCGGCCGCCAGGGCCTGCTCGATTACGCCCGGCTCGTCTAACCACGAATGGACACGGATGGACACGAACCGGAGAGGCTAGCCCGCGGCGATCTTGTGTATACGATCGTTGGGTGCGCCTTTGAGGTATTGCGCGAGGTGGGACATGGGCTGCATGAAAAGTCCTATGAAAACGCGCTGGTGGTCGAACTTGGTCTCAGGCGAATGCCGTTTGAGCAGCAGCGGCGCTTCGAAGTCCGATACAAGGCAGTCCAGATCTCGGAGTACATCCCCGACCTTATTGTCGATGATGCCGTGATCGTGGATGCGAAGGTCATCGATCGCATAACGGACTTCGAGCGCGGCCAGATGTTGAACTATCTCAAGATCACCAAACTTCGGGTCGGGCTGATCGTTAATTTTCGACGGCCCAAGCTCGAGTGGGAGCGCATCATTCTCTGATTATTCGTGTTGTTTCGTGTCCATTCGTGGTTCTCCCCATGACTCGCCTTCCCATCACCAAGACCCCCAAGCCCTACGTGGGTGGCTCCTTCATCCGTTCCGAGAGCGGCCGCACGTTCCCGCTGGCGGATGCGACGGGCGCTTTCTTCGCCAACATTCCCCAGTGCACGCGCAAGGATCTGCGCAACGCACTCGAAGCCGCCGCCAAGGCCGGTCCCGGTTGGGCGAAGCGCACGGCTTACAACCGGGGCCAGATTCTCTATCGACTGGCCGAGATGCTCGAGGCGCGGCGCGATGAGATGATCGGCACGCTCGTCCGGTTCGGATCGACCAAGGGCGCGGCGGCGAAGGAGGTCGATGCCACGACCGACCGGCTGATCTACTATGCCGGCTGGGCCGACAAATATGAACAGGTGCTCGGCAACACCAATCCCGTCGCGTCGCCGCATTTCAATTTCACCGTTACCGAGCCCATGGGCGTGGTCGGCGTCATCGCCCCCGATGCGCCGGCGCTGCTGGGCCTGGTGTCGCTCATCGCCCCGATCGTCGTCAGCGGCAACACGGTCATCGCGCTCGCCTCCGAGAAAAGCCCCTACCCGGCCATCCTCCTCGGGGAGATGCTGGCGACGAGCGATCTCCCCGGCTCAGTGGTGAACCTGTTGGCGGGGTTCCGCCGCGAGTTGATCCCCACGTTTGCCACCCACACGCACCTCCGCGCGATCAGTGCCGCGGCCGGTCCCGCCGATCGCCAGGCCCTGCGCCTCGGCGCCGCCGAGAGCGTGAAGCGGGTTCATTTCACGAATTTCGAGGGCGCGGGCTGGTTCCGCGCTGAGGCGGAAAGCGTCTATGCGATCCGAGATTTCCTGGAGTTCAAGACCACCTGGCATCCGATCGGGGCCTGATTACCGACCGGCGGTCGGCCAGCGCTCCACTTTCCATCTTGGCCATGTTCTCACTTCGGTTCCGAATTCTTGTTCTGCTCGGAATCCTGACCACCGTCGGTCGCGCCGCCGAGGATCCGTCCTCCACCCGCCGAGCCCAGGCCATCGTGGCCAGTGCTGCCTTCCAGGCCGCGGTCGCCGCCTTCGAGCGGGACCATGATCGCTTCGTGGATGAGTTGGTGATGCTGACGGAGATCCCGGCGCCGCCGTTCGGGGAAAAGGCGAGGGGAGAGGCCTACGCCCGGCTCATGCAATCGGCCGGGCTCGCGGACGTGCAGACGGATGCGGAGGGTAACATCGTCGCGCTGCGCCCGGGCCGCGGTGGCGCTCCGCTGCTCGCGGTGGCCGCGCATCTCGACACCGTGTTTCCGGCGGGGACGAACGTGAAGGTGAAACGCGTGGGTACCACCCTGCGGGCGCCGGGTATCGGCGACGATGGCCGCGGACTGGCGTTCCTGCTCGCCGCGGTGCGCGCCATGCAGGCGGCCGGGATCCAGACCGCGAGTGACATCCTGTTCGTCGGCAACGTGGGCGAGGAGGGCCCGGGGGATTTGCGCGGAATCCGCCACCTCTTCACCCAGGGTCCCTGGCAGGGTCGAATCAAGCGCTTCATCACCGTCGATGGCCGGTCGAACGATCTGATCGCCAACTCCGCCCTCGGCAGCATCCGGTACCGGGTGACGTTCAAGGGTCCGGGCGGCCACAGTTGGGGTGCGTTCGGGCAGGTCAGCCCCGCCTTCGCGATGGGCGACGCGATCGCGAACCTCGGCCGGCTGGTCGTGCCAAAGCAGCCGCGGGTGTCCTACAATGTTGGGATTGTCTCTGGCGGGACGTCGGTGAACTCGATCCCGTTTGAAACCGCGATGGACGTGGACATGCGATCCCCGTCGCCGGAGGAACTCCGCAAGGTCGACGCGGAGTTCAAGCGAATCGTGCGCGAGGCCGTGGCGGCGGAGAATGCGGCGCGTTCCACTGTCTTCGGGTCGATCACGGCCGAGTTGAAGCTGATCGGCGAACGTCCGTCGGGCATCACGCCGGTCGACTCGCCCATCCTGCGGCAGGTGACCGCCACGATGCAGGTGTTCGATAAAGTGCCGATCTGGGAGACGAGCAGCACGGACGCCAACATTCCGATCAGCCTCGGCATTCCGGCCTTCGCGATGGCGTCGCAGTCGGGCGATCGCACGGCCCGCGCCCACTCGCTCGACGAGTGGACCGATGTGGAAAAGGCGGCGGCGGTGAAGGATTTCTCTCTCGCGCTCGCCCTGCTGCTTACCATCGCCGAGGTGCCTTGAGAGCCCGGCCCGGTGTGGTGGCCTGGGTCTCCTTGCGGTAGGGCCAACGGCACTACCATGAACTCCCCTATTACCTTCCCTCCGCCCGCGCCCGTTCTGAAGCTCGCCCGTCCCTCGGCTGAGAAGTGGGCGGCGACGCTGGCCGAGGAGCGGCGGCGATTGCAGGAAGATCACGATGCCCTCCGCGACCGCGAGGCCAACCTGCGGGACTACGAGGCCCGGTTGCGGGATTTGCAGGCCGAGATCGAGGCGAGTCGGCCCGGGATGATGCCACCCAGCGCGTCGTCGGCCACCCGGCCGGTCGGATTTCCGACGCCACGGCCCTCGAGCCGGACACCCTTCACCGAGGACCCGGCCTGGCACCAGGCGTGGGAAAAATTACATCGCGCGCGGGAACTCATGGAAGTCGAGCAGGCCCACTTGCGCGACGAGCGGATCGTGTTCCACGACCAGAACGAGGAAATGAAGCGCCGCGAGTTTCTCGTGGCGGGCCGGGAAGCGCAGGTGGCCGAACGCGAAGCCCTCGTGGCCGCCGCCGAGCCGATGGCCGGCGAACACACGATGTCGGCCATGACCCGGCTCACGACCGCGCCGTTCAAGATGGCGAGGTCCGTCTTCCGCGGAAAGCACTGAGGGGCTGCCTAAAGAGGCCCGTTTCGCGTAGCCACGAGCGCCAGCGAGTGGAACGACGGGCGTTTCATCCCCTCGCTGGCGCTCATAGTTACAGCCGCACCGCGGTGAGAGCAGCCACCTTTTTAGACATCCTCTGGGCAGGATCGTGGCAGTTGAATGTAGGGCCGTCGCCCTTCGACCCGCTCAGGGCTTTCGTTTGAGTCGAAGGTCAGGCAGTGAGCTTGTCGACCGGCTTGCGCCCGGCCTGTTTTACCTCGTGAATTTCGGGCCGGCCGACGAGCGGCGCCCTGCGCCGATTAATTTCGGCCCGACCGCTGTTGTAATGCCTGCCGCGGTCCAAGTCCGGTTCAGCCCACCGGGAGCCGGCGGAAATTTCCGCTTGCTGCGCGCGGGGTGCCTGCTCTTCAGAAGCGGCCAATGAATTGTTCCGTGCAGCTCCGCGCTTCCACCTCCGTCGTCATGATGGCGGGTAAACGCGCACGCTGGCACGGGTCGGCTTGGCGACGATGGTCCGGCGTAATCCTTGCGCATCGCGGTTGAAAGATACCGCCTGAAACCACCGCCAAGCCCGACTCACCCGAGTCGGGCTTTTTTATTTTATGTCCCCGAACCTAGTCCTCCGATGCCCACACTCTCCCTTTCTCCCTCTCCGACACCACAACTCGAACTGCCGGCGGTGGCCTTCTTCGGCCGCTCGCTCGCCGAATACACGCGGGCCTTCGCCCTCGATCTCACGGCGCTGCGCGGCCGCGACGTGCTGGACGTGGCGTCCGGACCGGCTTCGTTCGTAGCGGAAGCGTGTGCCCGGCGCATCGCGGCCGTGGGCGTGGATCCCCTCTTCGGTGCGACCGCGGCCGGACTCGAGGAACAGGTTGAACGGGACTACGTCCGGATGTTCGCGCAGATTCGCGCGAAGCCCTCGCTTTTCCGGTTGCGGGCGGCGGGTTTTCGCTCGTTTGCCGCCGCCGAGGAGGAACGGCGCGAGGCGGCGAGGCGGTTCCTCGATGACTATGCCGTGCATCGGTTGTATGGACGGTATGTCGGCGGCGCGCTGCCCCAGCTCCCCTTCTTCGACGGGACCTTCGATCTCGTGCTCTGCGCGCACCTCCTGTTCGTCTGCGCGCGGCAGTTCGACTTCGACTGGCACCTGGCGGCCTGCCGTGAACTCGCACGGGTGAGCGCGGGCGAAGTCCGGATCCATCCGGTCGTCGGCCTCGACGGACGCCCGTATTCCGCCCTGGCCAGGCTGCGGCGCTTGCTGCGCACTGGCGGCATCGCGAGTGAGCTGGTCACCACCGGCTACAAATCCTTTGCCGGCAGCGGCTCGATGCTCGTGCTGCGGAAGGGACCCTCATGAGCGGCGACGGCCGCCCGGCTCGCACTCCGGCGCCATCCTATGACGCAGTCATCTTCACCTCCACGCGTACGGAGGATGACCGCGGCTATTCGGCCATGGCCGCGCGCAGGGAGGAGATGGGATCGCGCGACGGCGGCGTTCTTGGGATCGAAAGTGCGCGCGGTACCGCCGGACTCGGCATCACGGTGAGCTGCTGGCGCGATGAGGCGTCGATCCTCGCGTGGAAGCGCGACGCGGAGCATCAGCACGCCCAGCCGGCGGGCCGGGAAACGTGGTATGGCCAATACGAGGTCCGCATCGCGAAGGGGGAGCGGGCTTATGGCGGACCGGAGGCGGCGGCGGGATCCTGACGCGATCGCTGGCTCCAGAGTGTGGCGTTGCGCCTTCTGTCGGGCGCCTTTGAGTTGGGCGGATGTCCGGCTCAGTTTTCCCCCAGCACCTCATCGCGCGAAAGCGTGATGGCCACGTCCTTACCGCAGCGGAGATCGGCTCGTTCGTCCTGGGCGCGACCGACGGTTCCTGGGCGGACTACCAGCTCAGCGCGATGCTGATGGCGATTTTTCTCCGGGGCATGACGCCGGCGGAGACTGTCACCTACACCGCTGCGATGATGCGATCGGGAATCGTCGCCGATCTCGGCAGCGTGAAATGGCCGAAAGTGGACAAGCACTCCACGGGCGGGGTGGGCGACAAGGTTTCGTTGCATCTGGCTCCCATGGTTGCTGCCTGCGGGGTGGCGGTGCCGATGATCAGCGGTCGTGGTCTCGGCCACAGCGGCGGCACCCTCGACAAACTGGAAGCGATTCCGGGCTTCCGGGTGAGTCTTTCGCTCGAGGAATATCGGGCGCAGGTGGAGCGACTGGGATTGTGCCTGATCGGGCAAACCGCGGAACTCGCGCCGGCGGATCGAAAATTGTATGCGCTGCGGGATGTCACGGCGACGGTCGAGTGCATTCCCCTGATTTGCGGCAGCATCCTCGCGAAGAAACTCGCCGAGGGCATCGACGTGCTGGTGCTCGATGTGAAATTCGGTCGCGGCGCCTTCATGAAGGAGAAGGCGAAGGCACGCGAACTCGCGCAGGCCCTGGTCGCGGTGGCGACGACCATGGGCAAGCCCACGCGGGCGCTGCTCACGGCCATGGAGGAACCGCTGGGTCGGACCGTGGGCAATGCCCTGGAAGTTGCCGAATCGATCGCGTGCCTGAAGGGTCGGGGTCCGGCGGATACAATGGCAGTGACCTTCGCGCTGGGTGAACAGATGCTGCTGCTGGCCGGGGTGGCGACGACGGCGGCGGAGGCGCGCCGGCAGTTGGAGCAAAGCATCTCCACCGGCGCCGCCTTGAGTAAATTCCGCGCGATGGTGACGGCCCAAGGCGGTGACGCCCGGGTCGTCGACGACCCAGCACTTCTGCCGCAGGCGACGATCCGGCTTTCCGTTCCGTCCTCGCGATCGGGATGGGTACAGGATGTGGATGCGATGCAGGTGGCGCTCGCGGCGCTGCGGCTTGGTGCCGGTCGCGCCCGGGCGGAGGACAAAGTGGATCCGGCCGTCGGGGTCGGAGCGCTGGTCAAAAGGGGCGAACGCATCGAGGCGGGTGCGTCTTGGGCCATCGTTCACGCGAACGATCAGCGTGCCGCACAGGAGGCCGTGGCGATGCTGACGAAGGCGATGGTCGTGGGCGATCAACCGCCGCCGGCGGTGGAGTTGATCGGCGAGTTGATCGGGGCGTGAGGTGCCGGCCCGCTGGGAGTTGTGGCCGCGAGCATTAGAGAACGAGTGAATACTCCGTCATTCTTCGCGGCGCGCAGAATGACAAGATCGGCTCCTTTTCGAGTATTTACACGATCTGGTGAGTGAGTGGACAATTCGCCACTCGCTCGCGCTCGCCGCCACACGACGTCGAAGGGCAACCTTTCATGTAACGTATTACGTTACAATCAACCCGCGCGCTGAGGATGAACGTTGGGCGGACGCAGCCCGCTCGGAGGCCTTCTAAAACGGCCCGTTTGGCAGCCACGAGCGCACCGCGAGTGGAACGTCGCGATTCATCCTCTCGCTGGCGCTCGTGGCTACAACCGCACCGCGGTCTGAGAGACCCTTTTTTAGAACCCGCTCAGGCGTTTTCCATCTCGCCCAACTTGGTCACCGCGTCTTCCCACTCGGTCGTGGCGGCCGAGATCTGATCGACGATCGTGCTGAGTTCGCGATTCAGGTGATGGAACTTGCCCTTGTCGGAATAGGTCTCCGGCGCCTCGAGCGCGTTGGTGATCTCCGACTGTTTCTTCTCCAGGTCCGCGACCTTCTTTTCCAACTGGCCGACGTGCTCGCGGAATTTCCGGAGTTCGTTCGGGCTCGATTTTCTCTGGCCGGCCACCTCGGGCGCGATGCGGACCGTCGCGGTGACTTTCTTTTCCTGTTTGGGTCGCGCGTCGCTGAGATCCGCGGTGAGGGCTGCACGGGCGTCGCCGGCCTTGGATTTCTCGAGGTAGTAGTCGTAGTTCCCGGCGTAGGGCGTGAGCTTGCCGCTGTGCACGTGCAGGACGTTCGCGTCGAGCGTGCGGATGAAGTGCACGTCGTGGGAGATGAAGATCAAGGTGCCTTCGTAGGCCTTGAGGGCGCCGATCAGGGAATCGATCGACTGGATGTCCAGATGGGTTGTCGGCTCGTCCATCAACAGCAGGTTGGGCGGCTTGACGAGGATGCGGGCGAGGGCGAGGCGGGACTTCTCGCCGCCGGAAAGGACGGACACGGGCTTGTGCACGTCGTCCTTGCGGAAGAGGAAGGCGCCGAGGATGGCGCGGGCCTGCTGCTCCGTGAGCTGATTCTCGTTCGTGCGCAGCTCCATCACGTTTTCGAAAACCGTCGCGTCGGCGTGGAGGTTATCGAGCCGGTTCTGGGCGAAGTAGCCGGGAACGACATTGCTGCCGAGGTCGAAGGTGCCGCCCTGAATCGGGACGACGCCGGCGAGGATCTTCAGCAACGTGGACTTGCCGGCGCCGTTCGGCCCGACGAGGACGAGGCGCTGGCCGCGCTCCGCGGTAAAGTTGAGGTCGCGGTAGACGACATGTTCGCGGTAGGCCTGCCTGACGTGCTCGAGCTCGATGACTTTGAGCCCGGAGCGGGGCGGCTGGGGAAAGCGAAAATTGATCCGCTTCAGCTCTTCGGTCGGTTCCTCGACGGCGACCTCCTGGAGGCGCTCGATTTGCTTCTCCTTCGACTTGGCGCGCGACGCCATCGAGGCCTTGGCGCCGAAGCGATCAACGAACTTCTGCAAGTGCGCGATCTCGCGCTGCTGGTTCTTGAACGCGGCGGCCTGCTGCGATTTCCGCGCCTCCTTCTCTTGAAGGAAATTGTCGTAGTTGCCGTGATAGTAATGGAGCCGGCCGCTGCGCAGCTCCAGCATGCCGGTGCAGAGGGCGTTTAGGAACGCGCGATCATGCGAGATGACGACGAGCCCGCCGGGATAGCGGCTCAGGTATTCCTGGAACCAGAGCAGCGCCTCGAGATCGAGATGGTTGGTCGGCTCGTCGAGTAGCAGCAGCGCGGGCTCGGCCACCAACAGGCGGGCGAGGTGGGCGCGCATCACCCAGCCGCCGGAGAACGTGTTGGCGATCTTCTCGGCGTCGCCTTCCTTGAATCCGAGGCCGGCAAGGATCTTCTTGGCCCGCGGCTCGAGGGTGTAGTCGATGTCGTAGTTGTCCTCGTCCGGCTCGAGCTTCTTCCCGCTGGTCGCGATGTGGAGGATGGTTTCCTCGCCGGCCGGCGCGCTTTCCTGCGGCAGGAAACCGAAGTCGGCGCCGCGTTCCCATTCGATCGTGCCACTGTCCGGCTTCTCCTCGCCGAGGATCAGGTTGAACAACGTGGATTTGCCGGCGCCATTCGGCCCGACGAGGCCCAGCCGATCGGTGCGCGCGATGAAGAGAGACACCTCTGCGAAAAGTTCGCGGGTGCCATAGGACTTGGAGATATCGGCGATGGTGAGCATCGGAACCGGACACCACACCGATTGCCCGGCCCTGCGTCAACCGTGCGCTGCACGAAAGGAAGTCTGAAAACCGTGAAGCAGGTCCCGGCCGCGGCCGGTTTGTAACGTAATGCGTTACAAATCGGCTTCGGTTCGGCGCGAGGTGGCACAGCGCGACGCAGCCGCAACCTGAAGGGGGAAGCAGCATTTAACAGGAAGGCCGGAAAGGTCGGGAAGCTAATCCAGTCCTTTCCAAACTTCCCGGCCTTCGTGTTCCAGTCCTCTGAAATCCTGGCGCCGGACGATGGTTCGGATATCCAGCAGCACAAGGGCTTGGGGCGGCAGCCCTGCCCGGCCTCACCGGGCGACGGCGAGGGCGGCGCACCCGGCGACGGCGACGATGCCGCCGATGATGGCGCGACGGGTGGGTCGGTCGCCTTCGAGGCGATAGGCGATCGGAATCGCCAGCAGCGGGGCCGTGGCCGCGATCGGAAGGACGATTCCGCCCGGCGTGGTTGCGAGGGCCCATTGGTAGAAACCCACGCCCAGGACCGGACCCGCCAGCCCGTTGGCGAACAGCCATGCCCAATGGGGGCGCTTCACCTCCGAGGGCGTCGGACTTGCCGCCTGAGGCAGTCGTCCGATCAATCGCAGGGCCAGAAACCAGAGCACGGTGAACACCAGGCCGGCGAAGATCCGCTGGTAGGCGGCAGTGAGGCCGAAGGTGGCATTGGACGTGGCCTCGCCGGCGGCGGAGGCGACCATGACGCCCTTGCGGCTCACCAAGGCGCCGAATCCCTGTCCGCAGGCGGCCACCAGGCCGAAGAGAAAGCCGATGGGCCGCACCCGCACCCGCGGTGGATTGGCCTTGCTCGGGGTGATCGCGAGGGCGACGCCGGCCAGGATGATCACACCCCAGAAAATTTGGGCGGCGGTCAACCGGGTGCCGAGCCACAGCCACTCACCGAGGGCGGCCAGCGGCGCCGCGACGCACTGCGTGATGAGCACGGTGAGCCGCGACCCCAGCAGCGGCAGCGCCGCGTACACCCCGAGGTCGCCCAAGCCCATGCCGATGACTCCGCTCAACAGGAACCAGTTCAGGCTGGCGCTGGAGAACCCGTGCCCGATGGAGTGGGCGAACGCGCCCAGCAGCACCGTGGCCAGCGCCAACCGCCCAAGATTCGCCCAGACCGGACCGTTCGCCTGCAGGTTGCGGTTCGCGCAGGTGCCGTTCAGCGCGAAGAACCAAGCGGCGAGGAAGGCGGCCAGCATGGCGGGATTTGCCGACAATCGCGGATGCGGTGCAACGAGCTTCCCGCTGGAACTGGCGGGAGGCCGACAAATTGACCTGTCCCTATTACATGGATTTCGAGGTCGGCGGGAGGCTTGATCGCCATCCTATTCAGCCGTAATGTTAGTAGATATGTTGTTTTTTATTAGTTATTTATGTATAACCGTAGCATATCACGGTGTCATCTGCCGTCGGTCCGTGTTTTTGTGCTTCTTAGTGGCACGCGTCTCCCTCAAGTTTTAGGCATCATGAAAGCGAAACGGCGAACCCAGCGACCGGAGGACAGCAATGCGGCGCTCGCCAAGAAGAAGGGGGCGGTTTCGCAGTTTATCGCCCGGAATTATCGGCACTTCAATGCGGCTGCCTTGTTGGATGCGGCCAAGGGCTACGAAACCCACCTCGCCGCCGGCGGGAAGATGCTGGTAACCTTGGCCGGGGCCATGTCCACGGCCGAACTCGGAATCTCGCTGGCGGAGATGATCCGCCGCAACAAGGTTCACGCCATCGTCTGCACCGGGGCGAATCTCGAGGAAGACATCTTCAACCTGGTCGCGCACGACTACTATGAGCGGGTGCCGCACTATCGCCACCTCGGGACGGCCGAGGAAAAGGCCCTGCTGGACCGGCACATGAACCGGGTCACTGACACCTGTATCCCCGAAATGGAGGCGATGCGCCGGATCGAAAAGGCGGTCCTGAAGGAGTGGATCGCGGCCGATCGGGCCGGCGAGCGTTATTTCCCGCACGAGTTCATGTACCAGCTCCTGCGCAGCGGTGCGCTGGAGAAGAGTTACCAAATCGATCCGAGGAATTCGTGGCTGCACGCCGCCTGCCAGAAGAACCTGCCGATCATCGTGCCGGGCTGGGAGGATGCGACGCTTGGCAACATGTACGCGGCCGCCGTGATCCGCGGCGACGTGAAGAACGTCCACACGGTGCGCACCGGTATCGAGTACATGACCTGGCTGGCGAACTATTATACGAAGGAGGCGAAGACGCTGCGGAACGGCGAGGGGTCGATCGGCTTTTTCCAGATCGGCGGCGGCATTGCCGGCGATTTCCCCATCTGCGTGGTGCCGATGTTGCATCAGGACCTGGAGCGCACGGGCGTTCCGCTGTGGGGTTATTTCTGCCAGATCAGCGACTCCACGACGAGTTACGGCAGCTATTCCGGCGCGGTGCCGAACGAGAAGATCACCTGGGGCAAGCTGGCGCCCTCGACTCCGAAGTTCGTGGTCGAAAGCGATGCCACGATTTGCGCCCCTCTGATTTTTGCCTGGGTGTTGGGCGAATAAGGGTTTTTGCCCCGCCAAAGCCGCCGCCCATGTCCAACGCCCTCGCGCGCGAGAAGTCGCCCTATCTCCTGCAGCACGCCGAGAATCCGGTCCACTGGCTGCCCTGGGGCGAGGAGGCGTTTGGGCGCGCCCGCTCCGAGCACAAGCCGATCTTCCTGAGTATCGGCTATTCGACCTGTCATTGGTGCCATGTGATGGCGCACGAGTCGTTCGAGAACGAGAGCGTGGCCGCGGTCCTCAACGAGCACTTCATCCCGGTCAAGCTCGACCGCGAGGAGCGTCCTGACGTCGACAAGGTGTACATGGCCTATGTTCAGGCGATGACCGGCCACGGCGGCTGGCCGCTGAGCGCGTGGCTGACGCCTGAGCTCAAGCCGTTCTACGGCGGCACTTATTTTCCGCCGGAAGATCGGCATGGCCGCCCCGGTTTCACGAGCATACTGCAGGCAATCGCGAAAGGCTGGCGCACCGACCCCAGCAAGCTTGTGGCTGAGGGCGAACGGGTGATCGCCGTCCTGCGGGATTATCATGCGACTGGACGCCGGGGCCAATCTGAGGAGGGCGCGACTCCCGGGCCGGAGGCGTCCCTGATCGAGGCGGCGAGCGGTGCCCTGGGCAAGGGATTCGAATATTTCTACGAGGCGTTCGATGTCGCCAACGGCGGCTTCGGTGGTGCGCCGAAGTTTCCACGGGCCTCGAACCTGAGTTTCCTGTTTCGGGTCGCCGCCCTGCAGGGTCCGCAGAGCGAGATGGGTTCAGAGGCCATCCGGCTCGCCACAGCGACGCTGCGGGCGATGGCCCGCGGTGGACTTCACGATCACGTGGGCGGCGGTTACCATCGCTACTCCGTGGATGAGGCGTGGTTCGTCCCGCACTTCGAGAAGATGCTCTACGATCAGGCGCAGATCGCGATGAACTGCCTCGAGGCCAGGCAGGCGACCGGCGACGAACGCTTTGCCTGGATGGCGCGCGATATTTTCGACTACGTGCTGCGTGACCTGCGTTCGCCGGGCGGCGGATTTCATACCGCCGAGGATGCGGATTCCCCGGTGCCGGGCGCGGATGGGCACGGCGAGGCCGAGGGGGCGTTCTATGTCTGGACCAAGGCCGAGCTCGCGGTCGCGGCCGGCGACGATGCCGAGTTTCTTGGGCGGCATCTGGGAGTGGAGGACAACGGCAATGTGCCGGACCGGCTCGATCCCCAGGGCGAGTTCCACGGCCGGAACATCCTGGTGCAGCGGCATGGACTTGCGGACACGGCCCGGGCTGCCGGGTTGACGCCGGACGACGCGAACGACCGGCTGCTGCGCGGCCTCGCTGCCTTGCGAACGGTGCGGGCCGGTCGGCCACGTCCGCTCCTCGACGACAAGATTCTCACCGCCAACAACGGGCTGATGATTTCGGCGCTGGCCCGGGCTCACCAGGTGATCGAGCTGCCGGAGTGCGTGGCGACGGGTGGGACGGCACCCACGCCTTACCTCGAGGCCGCGATTGCGGCCGCGGACTTCCTGCACCGGGAACTCCATGACGCGGATTCGGGGCTGCTCTATCGCTCGTGGCGGGGTGGCCGTGGGAAGACCGAGGGATTTGCCGAGGATTACGCCTTTCTGATCCAGGGATTGCTGGACCTCTATGAAGCCTGCTTCGACCTGCGCTGGCTGCAGTGGGCCGTCGCGCTGCAGGCGAAGATGGACGAACGGTTCCTCGATGCCGATCGCGGGGGGTATTTCAACTCCGCGGCCGGCGATGCGAGCATTTTGCTCCGGTTGAAAGAAGACTACGATGGGGCGGAACCGTCGCCGAGCAGCGTCGCCGCCCTGAACCTTTTGCGGCTCGGTGCGGTGTTCGATCGCGCCGAGGGGAGTGCCTCACCGGTCGCAACCGGAGCCGAAACCTATCGGGAGCGTGGCCGGCGCTGCATCGAGGCTTTCCGCACCCAGTGGTCGGCGGCGCCGCAGGCGATGCCACAGTTGTTGTGTGCCTTCGAACTCGCGCTCGATTCTCCCCGGCACGTGGTGTTGGCGGGAGATCCGGCCTCGCGGGAGTTCCGCGCCGTCGCGGCCGTGCTGCACGAGGGGATCGGTCCCCGCCGAATCTTACTGGGCCTGGGCGATGGTGAAGGCCAGCGCTGGCTGGCCCAACGGGCGCCCTGGCTCGCCGGGATGAAGGCTCCGGCGGTCGGGGTCATGGCTTACGTCTGCGAGGAATTCACGTGTCGGGCTCCGGTGTCGTCGGCCGACGAGTTGCGCCGCGTGCTGGCCCAGTAGCAGAGAGGATCGCGGGCGCGATCTGGGGTCGGGTGGGTGTTTTTCTGCATTGCTCGCGGCAGCAGGCCTGAAATCACTTACTCGCTTTCGCGACCCATGAAAATTCTCGCCGTCAAAGACGATGCCGTGTCCCGCGCAGTACTGCGGCAGGCGCTGCGCCGTCTGGGCCATGAAACGGTGGAAGCCGCGGATGGCGAGGCGGCGTGGGAGGCACTCCAGATCGAGCCGTTTCGCGTGGTGGTCAGCGACTGGATGATGCCGCGGACCGACGGCCTCGAGTTGTGCCGGCGCATCCGCCAGCGGCCGGACGCCGAGTACATTTACTTCATCCTCCTGACGAGCCGCGACGCCACGAGGAGAACCAGCGCGAGGCCACCGACGCGGGCGTGGACGACTTTCTCACCAAGCCCCTCGACCTGCCGGAGCTCTGGACGCGGCTGCGCGTGGCGGAGCGTATCCTGCGTTTCACGAAGCAGGTCCGCCAGCTCGAGGAGATGCTTCCGATTTGTTCGTACTGCAAAAAATCCGCGACGACAAAAACTACTGGCAGCAGATCGAGGGTTGCATCAGCGAGCGCACCGGCCGCGACTTCAGCCATTCGGTGTGTCCTGACTGCTACCAGCGGGTCCTGGTGCCCGAGCTCGAGAAGCTGAAGGCTAGCCATCCGACCGTGACTCGGGTTCCTTTCTCCGGTGAACGAAAGCCTTAGAGCGCTCGAGGAGAAGATCGCCTACCTGGAGCGGCACGTGACCGAGCAGGACAAGGCGATGCTGGAGTTCAGCGATCAACTGACGCGGCTGCGCCGCGAGTTGAAAGGTCTGCGCGAGCGGTTGCCGACGGGCGGGGGCGGTCCCACCGACGAGGAACCCGCCGACGAGCGCCCGCCGCATTACTGAGCGGCGGGCTTGGAGCGGAACAAGGGGTATCGCAGCCATCCGGCCGTGGACGAGTGCACGCCCGGCGCAGACCAAAAAAGGCCCGGACGCGGGGAGGCGTCCGGGCCGGGAAGGTGAAAAGGTGCTCGGCCGCGGTTACTTCAACGGACGAACCTTGATGCTGCGAAAACGGACGGCGTTGCCATGCTCCTGCAGCAGGAGGCGCCCCTTGGGGGCCAGACCGAAGTTTGGCACGACGCTGTACTTGCTCTTGGCCACCAGCGCGCGGAATTCGGGACTGAGGCGATTGTAATCGACCACCTTGATTCCATTGAGCCAGTGCTCCACGTGGCCGTTGGGTTGCACCACGACCCGCGCGTGCTGCCATTCGTCGATCCGCGGCACAATCGCCAGACCGCCCGGCATTTTTTTCTTCGTGATGAGATCGTAGAGCGACCCGATGGTCCGGTTGCCATCCGTGCCCTTCTTGGCGTCAGGATGCCGCTCGTCGTCGAGGAGCTGGAACTCGAGCCCGACCGCCGAGCCACCGCCGTTGGAACTGATCGGTTTGATGCTCTCGTCGACGAAGTACTTGATCCCGCTGTTGCCGCCGGGCGGGACCTTGAATTCGAGCTGAAATTCGAACGCGGAGTATTCCGCGTCGGAGATGATGTCACCGGCGCCCTTCGACTCCGCCCCGCCGGTGTCCGGCAGGACGATTTCTCCGTTCCTCATGGACCAGCCTGCGGTGGGAAAGGTGTTCTGGTAGGCGCCGTGCCAGCCCTGGCCAGTCTTGCCATCCCAAGCCAACTGCCAGCCGTGAGCCTTCTCGGCGGCGCTCAGATCGTTCGGGATCGCATTGCGGATATAGATCGATGTCGCCGGAGACGGCGTGAGATCCGTCGTCTGAATTCGGAGGTTGCGCCACAAGGTGCGATGCCCGACCTGATCGGGCTGCTGGATGGAGTGGACCTGGAGGGCGATGAAGCCGCGCGACGTGACGTTGTCGATCACGTGGGCGACGGGCTGGCCGTTCACGAAGGTGCGGAGCGAGTTGCCGATCGCCTCGATCCGAATCCGGTTCCAGGAGCCGTATTTGTAGAGGCCCTGGCCACCAGGATTCAGCGTGCCGGGATAAAGCCAGCCGCGGCGGGCCTCATCATAGATGCCACCGGTCCAGGCCCGATCCGAGGGATCGATTTCAAACTGGTACCCGTGCACGCGGCCGTTGTTGAACTCGGGCTTGCTCTCGCTGCGGAACTGCACGCCGCCGTTGGCCTTGCCCTCCTGCTTGATCTCCATTTCGAGGATGAAATCGCCAAAGGCCTTTTCCGTGGCGAGGAAGCTGTTGGGCGATCCGGTGATCGCCGTGCCGACGATTGCCCCGTCGACGACCGTGTAGGGGGCGGTGCCGTTCAAGGACTTCCAGCCGGTGAGGTCCTTGCCGTTAAAGAGAGGATCCCAAGGCCCGGCGTGGGCCGCGGTGGCACAGCAGGCGAGGAAGCCGAGAAAACGAAACGAGACAGTGTTCATGGGGCGATGGGGTTGAGGAAACAGAGAGGAATCCACTCTCGCGCGAGGTTTTCGTCAATGGCGCGGGAGATGTCGTCGCGGCAAAACCCCCGGTAATTTGGCCGCGCCGGCCGAATCTAGAACGCCGCCGTGACTTCGTTCTGGTGACCGGGATCTAGTGTCTTGGTGCCGAGCGCGACACATTCAACTTCGTCGTTCTTCAGGATCTTGAAGCTAACCGGCGCCGTGGCGTCGTTTGTTTCCCACCGCCACTTTCCGATCGAGACGAACTGCAGCGGCACCCCTTTTTCCCAGGTCAGGCCCGGGCCTTCGCCGCGGATGAAGAGACGGTTGCCGATGCCAATGTAGGCGGTGACGAGCAGCCGGGTCGCGCCGTCGGAGGTCAGGACGCGTTCGACGACCCCGGACTGAAAGCCCTCGCCGGCGTCGGACTCCGCGTTCGGCGTGGATTCGTCGATGCCGAGGGTGGGCTCGTTCTCGATTGGTTTCTTCGGGGCCTTCTTCCGCGTTGGCTTGGCCGGCGTCGGTAGCGCACTGGTCCCGTTGGGCGTCGCGTCGGGAGCCGCGGGTTCGGGAAACGGATTCGTGCTTGCGGGAATGACGGGTACGACTTCGGGAATCGACTCGCGGGGCACGGGCGCGGGCTCGGGGCTTTCGTCCACGGGATCGGCGGTGGGCGTGGGCGCCACCGGCTCGGGCGATGGCAGCGCGGCGATCGGTTCCGGGGCCGGAGGCGGTGGCGTTGCCAGAGCAGTGGCAGTCGACTTGCTCTCGGGCGCGGCGACTGGCGCCGGGATGGACGCAGGGAGGGTGAGGCTCGCCGCCCGTGCGAGCCGGGCATCCATTTCGGTGACGGCGGCGGCCCGGGCAGCGTCGAGGGCCTTGGTGGCATTGAGGGTGGCCTCGGCGAAGATCCGGGCGGCCTCGGTCCCGGCCTGGCCGAGCGCCTGTTCGGCGGCGGCCTGGGACTTGCTGATGGCGGCGGCGGTGCCGGAGGAGAGTTTGCCGATCGCCTCGTTGGCCGCCTCGAGGTGCTGGCGGGAGGCCGTCTCGAGTTTGGTCCACTCGACTGTAGACTTGGCGATCTTGGTGGCGATCGATTCGAGCCGTTCGCTGTCCGAGGCACGGAGAGTCTCGAGTTCCTTCTCCAGTTCCTCCCTTTCCCCATCGGCCACGGCGACGAGCCGCGCCTGCAACTCCGCGACCCGCTCCTGGAGCTTGTGCGGCAGTTGCTCTGCATGGCGGAGATTCTTCTGCACGAGATCTGAAATTTCATGCAGCCCGCTGGCGGCGATGCTGATTTGCTCGGCGGAGGAGGTGACGGTGCGGGCGAGGGCCTCGAGTTCGCGCTGCCGTTCGTCCAGCGCCTCGTTCTTCTGGCACTCGAAGCGCGCAATCAGCGGCACGAGCGCAATGAGGGCGCCGCCGAAGATGCACGCGAAAATCGTGAACACGGCGGCGGTCGAGAGCGGGCGATCGCTGTTCATCGCCACGAATCCGGCGGTGCCGAGGAGCACGGCGTCGCTGAGGAAAAAGATCCACATGGGAAGCTTCGGACTCGGATCAGGGGAATTCATGAGAGGCTTGGCCGGACGCCCGCGGGGGAAAGGCGGCTCCCGCCGTCCGGCGCGGGAGTTGGCCGGCGCGGGAAAGAGGAGACGCTCGGCCGGCGGAAAGTTTGTGCGTGGCCCGGCGACCGGGCTCAAGGCTTTTGCGGCCCGGAGGGGAATTGCCGATTCAGGGTTGTGCCGGTGAGCGTCCGCGGCATCGTGGCTTGGCGCGATGAACTATCCTGAATTCCTGCGCATCGAGCGCGAAGGTAGCGATGGATCCCGGCACTATGTGGTGCATACGCACGATCCGAAGTTTTCCCTCGAGCTGACCCCCGATGCCGCGGCTCCCAACCAGATCGGTCGTGGCGTGATCCGGCGGCTCCAGGTACCGAACTCCTGGGCGGGCGATTACACGAAGTACGCCAAGTTCATGACTACGGCGCAGGAATTCTTTGCCCAGTCGTTTGCCGAGCCGGAGCCGAAGGCAGTTTCGCGCCGGCTGGCGCGTTGACGGGCGTCCGTCGCGAAGTTCGGGGATTGATCGGGACCATCCCGCATCCTGACGGCTCGGAGCATCGACCTCACAACCGCCGCCACGTCATCGCGCAGAGCGACATCAACAGTCCGATGCGCACGGCACCTTCGAAAGTGAGGATGACCAGAATCCACTTCAGGTTCGTGCCGCGCCGGAACGAGTAACCGAGCACCGAAACCAGCAGCAGGCCGAAGGCGTAGGCCCGGCCGTAGCGCACCGTGAGGAGCACCAGCATCCACAGCCAGTAGCTCAGGAGGGTCATGCTCCAGAAGAATGCCGTCACTTCGCCGAGCCCCAGCGCCCGCGGATCGGCCCCGCGGGCGATCTGCTTGATGCCCAGATAACGCTCGCTGAGCACTAGCTGCCAGACCTCGAAGATCAGATAGAGCGGTGCGAGGAGGAACAGCGTGGACACCGCCGAAGGAGAGGATAGCCGGACGGAAAAGGCAACGGGCCGAGCGGGGGTCGCAGGTTACCAGCGGTGCTGGTGCGGGCTGAAGTCGGCTTCGTAGGAATCCTCCGGTGTGGTCTTCCCGCCGAACATCATGCAACCGAGCGTGAGCGGGGAAACCTTGAGGCCGGTACGTCCGAAGGGCAGGTAGTTCATGGGGTGACAGATTGATTCAGGAACGGCTCCCGGATAAAACCCCGGTTTTGGTGCCGCCGGGTTGGTGCGCTCGGGCGCGCGGTCACTGGCGCCCCGAACCCGCCACGAACTGGAGCAATTGGCGGTTCAGCAGGCTGGCGAGCAGGATGTCGCCCGTCGTCGGATCTACGCCGAACGAGGCGACCGCCGCGGCGGTCGCGACGAGTTGCACGCGTCGCGGCTCCGGAAGGGAAAATTCCCCTCACGAAAATCCCAGCTATAGTTGCCGCCGCGGACGATGACGTTGATTTCCTTGTAGAGATTCTGGCCCACGTCGGCACACCACAACCGGCCCGGCGCCGAATCAAAGGCCATGCGCCAGGAATTGCGCAGTCCGATCGCCCAGAACTCGGTGCGTACTTTCGTCGCGTCAAGGGGCGAACACTGGAACTCCCTCGCTCCCACGAACGGATTGTCCGGAGGGATTGCATACGTCCCGGGCCGCATCGCGGGGTGAGGGTGGGGCGCCGGCTGCCCGGCCGCCGGCTCAGCCTGATCCGGATTTCCCGCGGAAATCTCGAACCGTGCGAGGTGAATCTCGCGATCGGAACCGAGCCAGCGTCGTGCGCGGTGAGTGTACCAGACGAAGAACTGGCGGTTGGTCTGCCAGTCGGGATGAAAGGCCAGCGCCCGCAGGCCCTTGTTCGCCGCTGTCGTCGCCCGACGCGCTCGCTGAGGTCGAGGAAGACGGTCGCGGATGCGGGGGGGCTGCTCGCGTCGAAGACCAGGATGCGTCCCGGCTTCTCGACGACGAAGATTCGGCGGGCGTCACCGGGCGGCGACACGATCGCGACCGGCTGATCCACCGTCACTCCCGGCAAGGCGGTTGCGTGACGTAGGGCAGCGAAGCGGCGTGCCCCGCGGTCAGCCAGTAGGGCGAGGCCGCCGAGGGCAAACCAATGCATCGCCGGTCCGGGGACGCCGACGTTCTTACGGGGCGAGCGCTTTGGCCACCGCCTGCTCGAGCGCCGGTCCGCGAAGATCGCGCGCGATGATGCTGCCCTCGCCGTCGAGGAGGAACGTCGCGGGAATACTTTGGATGCCGTAGCGCACCGCGAGTTTGTTGGCCCAAAATTTGCCGTCGTAGAACTGGGCCCAGGGCATCTCGTGCTCCTGCGCGAAGGTCTTCAGTTTCTCGAGGGACTCGGGTCGATCGAGCGAGATCCCGATGATCTCGAAACCCTTGGCGTGGTATTTTTTGTAGGTCTCGACGACGTTGGGAAGTTCGGCGATGCACGGCCCGCACCACGTGGCCCAGAAATCGATCAGGACGACCTTGCCCTTGTAGTTGGCGATGGAGAGCGGTTTGCCCTCGAGATCGACCTCCGCGAAGTCCGGGAAGCTCTTGCCGACGGAGTAACGCAGCTTGTTCTCCAGCCCGGCAATGACCGGGTCAATGCGGGCGGTGGTGGCGGGAAAATCGGCCTTCAGCTTTCGCAGCAGCGCCATCCCCTGTTCGAGATCGCCGAAGACATCGCTGTAGAGCGTGGCCTTCATGTACAGAATCTGCGCGACGGCCTCCGATTTTTCGCCGTACGTGGCGATCAGGTCGTCGAACTTCTTCATCTCCGGCGCGAGGCCGGCGGCGGTGCGCTCGCCCGCCTTCAGCTTCACCTGGATCTCTTGCACGAGGGCACTGAGATCGGCCTTGGGATCGCCGGCGGCCGAAACGGAAATCGGAGCGAGACTGAGCAAGGCCGCGAGCGCGGCGATCGGAGGAAGTTTCATGATGGGGCGGGCAGGGCCGCGGATACTAGTAAGTTAATTCGGCCGAAAAAGAAGCCGATTGCGGCGAAATCCGGCCTAGACGGGCCAAGGCACTTCGCCCCGGCCGAAGCGGGTGCCCGAGGGGAAGGACAGATCGAAGTGGCTCGCGAGCAAGGCTAGCAGCGCGTCGGGCGTCTCGATGGCCTGTTTCTCCGACGAGCCGTCCAGTCGCCGGACGGTGAACTCCCGGTTCATCACGACCAGCCGGCGATCGGGCAGCGCCCGGGTGACCACGAGATTGTTCATGAACCGCGCCTGCGGATGGGTGCAACTGAACCAGTTTCCCATTTCGAAGTCGAAGGGCGCCGGTTCCTCGAGGGTGAACTCGTAGACGTCGGTCCAACCGTCGGGTCCGAGGATCTGATGCATGAACCGCGCGCCCTCGAAACGGATTCGGCGCGGCTCATGGGGCGTGGCCTGTTCGTCGCCGGTGTCGAGGGCGATGGCCGCCGTCGAGCCCACGCCGCCGAAACCAACGTCCGCCAGCCAGGGCCGGCCGCCGGCTTCCACTTGCAGCACCATATGGGTCAGAGGCGTGCGATAGTTCGCCGGGGCCTGCCAGCGCACGCGGGCGAGCAGCGCGGTGACCGGGAAGCCGAGCGCTCGCAGCACGGCGGCGAAGAGCGTGTTCTGCTCGAAACAATACCCGCCCCGGCGATCGCGCACGAGTTTCTGCTCGATGGCGGGCAGATCCATGCGGATGCCGCGTCCGAGCAGGACATCGAGATTCTCAAAAGGGATCGCGGCGACGTGGAGCCGATGCAGGGCCTGCAAGGTCGCCACGTCCGGCGCCGGGGTTTCGGCGAAACCGAGGCGCGCGAAATACGCGCCGAGATCCGGTGCAGGTTCTGCCATGCGGGCATCATTCGCTGCCCGGCGCGTGAGGCAAGGATGCGGAACTGGCGGTGATCGACTCCCCGCTCAACCCTTCTGCAACTGGTGCGGCCCGACGTCGGCGTCGCTCGGATTCAGCGGGATTCGCATGCCGTAGAAGCTCCGGTACACGAAGAACATGGCGACGATAGAAATGACGCCTCCGAGAATGGGCAGAATTGCCCGGGGCGGGACTCGAATCCGCACGCCTTTTCAGGCAAGGGATTTTAAGTCCCTCTATTGATTGTTTTGTGTGGTTGTGGTAGGTTGTGCTCTGTAGTCAGGTAACCCCCGTTATCAGAGATAAATCCCCATGAAATCACGTGACGATGCACAACCCGACGCGAACGGAGACATCCTTGTTAAACGACAAGTAAACGACAAGCTTAAGCGCCCCAACCGGGTGCGTAGCGCTGAGGGAACGGTCGCCTATTGGCGTACCCGGCTCTTCCGAAACACCTATTCAGACAAGGCGCGAAACAGGGTGGTGGAGATCCCCGAGTATTACGTTCGGCTTCGCCACGACGGGCAGACTGTCCGGGTGCGGCTTCATACCGCGGAAAAGGAGCGCGCTGCCGAAGAGGCACTGTGCCTTGCGACCAAATTAGCGGCTGAGGGTTGGAGCGCGGTGAGGGCAGGGCAGGCAAGGCTAGGTGCCTCCCCAACGATTGCGGAATATTGCGAGGCCTACCGGAAGGCGACCGCTAGCATGGAGCGCCCGCCTCGCCCGGTGACGGTCAACCTCTACTGCCGGTGCCTCCAACTGATTTCGCGCTATGCTGGCGTTAAGGAGATTCGGCAATTGACCCGTGAGGCCATCGAACGGGGGCGGGACGCCTATCGGGCGGAAGCTCGAAAAAAGAAGCGGTTAGACAGTTCGATTCAAAACACGGTGAGCAAGGTGCTTCGCAATGCCGCTGCCTGTTTCTCCCGTGAAGGGCTTGGGATCATGGCCCGGCAGGGTTTCAAGGTAGAGAATCCGTTTGCTGGCATTCGGCTGACTCAAGATATCCAACCCGTTTTCAGCCTCCCCGACAATGTCCTGAATGCCATTTGGGAAGAGCTGCCGCTGCTCCGAGACGGAGATCCATCCTTTGAACCTGCAAAGAAGGGGGCGAAACAGAGTGCCAAGAGCGGTCCGGCGGCTTCTAAGGTGGATTTTCGCCAGCCGCACCCGGCCAGCTATGCGGCCGTTCTCCTTGCTTTGGGCGTTGGGTTGCGGGCGAACGAAATTGATAAGTGTCGGTGGTCTTGGTTCAAGCTAGTTGGAAGTGGCGCGTGCCGCGTGGAGATCAGGGCCGAAACTGATTTCACGCCGAAGGGGGGAAGTGCCAGGGAGATCAAGATCCCTATGAGCGTGTATGACGCGCTACAGGCGACCCGGGCTGATTTGACGAGCGCCTACGTCTTAGGGGGCGTCGAGAGCGTCGCGGATTCGGTGCGTAAGTCCGAAAACTACCGGTGTCCTCAGGCGCTCGAAATCGCGAACGCTTGGTTGCGGGTGCGCGGAGTGGAGGCAGGGAAGGCACGCGGGAATCCGCTCCACCGATTGCGGAAACAGTTCGGCTCCGAGGTCGCCACCCATTCCGGTTTGTTCGCTGCGCAGAAACTGCTGGGCCATTCCTCGCCCTCGGTGACTTCCAAATATTACGCCGCCCAGACG
>CANEVO010000030.1 GCA_947442255.1 Opitutia bacterium | reverse complement strand
GGATTTTATTCTCCCAGCCTTTTCCAGCCCCTGCCATCCATGAGCGCACCCGCCTCCGCTATTTCAGCTCACGCCGACCATCACGGTCACGACGAGAGCAAATTCCAAATCTACGTGCAGATTGCGATGCTCCTCGCGGTCATCACCGGTATCGAGATCGTCATCGTTTACGTCCCGTTCGCGAAATGGATTCTCGTAACCGCGCTGGTCGTTCTTTCCACGGTTAAATTCATGTTCGTTATTTTTTACTTCATGCATCTGCGGTGGGACAAACCGTTCTGCACCATCCTGTTTTTCATCGGTCTGATTCTCGCCGGTGGCACGATGTGGGCCCTGCTCGCCCTCTTCGCAGCCGAAGCCAGCCTGCCGCTCCCCACCTGAGCGTCGCGTCGATCTCCCTCCTGCACCCGGCGGCCACCTCGGCCGCCGTTTTTGTTTACAACGCCCGCCCACGGATCCGACCACGATCTTTGTTTATCCGGATTCGTCTCCGGGTTAGCCTTCCCGCTTCATGATTGACTGGCGCCATTGGCACAACGAGCCGTACCTTGTCGGCGGGCTGGTTTTTCTCGGCTGGCTCTGGGCCGTGCTGGCCGGGCCCTTGCGTTCACGACTGGCACCGGCGTCGTGCTACCCCCGTCGGCAGGCGTGGTATTTCTACGGGTCGCTCCTTGTCTTTTATCTGGCGGTAGGCTCGCCGCTGGACCAGATCGGCGAACGTTTTCTTTTCAGCGCCCACATGCTGCAGCACCAGTTGCTGATCTACCCCGCCGCCATCCTTTTTCTCCTCGGGCTGCCCCAATGGATGGTCGATGCCGCGCTCGACCGGCCGGGCTTGCGCGGACCGGGTCGATTTCTTGCACACCCGCTCATCTGCGGATTGGTCTATACTCTCAGCATCAGTCTTTGGCACGTGCCCAGCGCCTACGACCTGGCACTCCAGAACAAGCTCGTGCATGTCGCCGAGCATGTGAGCTTCTTCACTGCCGCCCTCTTCTATTGGTGGCCGTTGCTGAGCCCGTCCCGCGTATTTCCTCCCGTCCGCTTCGGCGCACAGATGCTCTACCTCACCGGGATGGTGATCGCGATGACCCCGGTCTTTGCCTACATCACGTTTTCAAGCGATATCCTCTACCCCACCTACGAATTCGCGCCCCGGCTGTTTGCGAACTTCTCCGCGGCCGATGACCAGCTGCTCGCCGGCTCCGCCATGAAACTCGTCGGTATCGGCGTTACCGGGGTTGCATTCGCGATTATTTTCTACCGTTGGTACCAGTCCGATAGCCGGCCCGGCCATGCGGAGCGGAAGCAGAGTTGATCCGCGAGTTCGGCCCTTTCGGCACACTTCGCCGCAAGCGCGATCGCCGGAGGGCCAGGCGATTGATCTGGTCGCGCCCGAGGTGCTACGGCGCAGATGAGCGAGGTGGCGGCACCGGGCGCAAGATTTCCCCGCCAAAGCGCGCGATAGATCTCGTTGTCCGGAACCGGCGCGCGGCGCACATCGAAATCACGGGCTTCGAGATAGCTTATCCCGTAGTGAAAGGCCGGGAGCAGCCGAGGGCAGGAAAACGTCGTTTTCCGGTGCAGATAACTGCGGCAGTAGGCCAGATAGTCTACGCCCACCTCGATATTTTGCCGCCAATCCCATACGGCGGTCTCGTAAGGGGCGGCCGAAACCGCCCGCCATGCGCCGGGCTTTGGCTGCATGAGCCCGCGCGCCTCGCCGTTTTACGCCCAAGCCTCGAAATTCGATTCAGCCGCGACCAAAGTATTGATGAACGCCGGCTCCATCTGATAGCGCCGTGCTTGGCGGCTGGATCGCGGACCAGATCTCGTCCCGGGTGGGTTGCACGCCATTGCGAACCATCCCCTCGCGACGACCACATCCGAGAAAACCACCGAGCAACAGCACATAAAAAAGCCGGCTTACCCGGCCGAGGATGGCGGAGTTCGAGGGACAGGCCAGCGGGAATCCCGTGAACTCGCGCGTCGATTTCATCCACCGTTTTTACCCTTCGGGCCTTCTGACGCCAGCCACGGCAAGCGCGCCCGCAGGCGGGAACGGAGGATTAACTCCGGGCGGTCGGGCTACAGCGCCCGAAATACGATCGCCGCATTCTGTCCGCCAAATCCAAGATTGTTGCTCAAAACGGTCCGGACCGGCGCCGACCGCGCAACGTTCGGCACGTAGTCGAGGTCGCAGTCGGGATCAGGCTCTTCGAGGTTGATCGTCGGGGCGATCATCTGCGACTGGATCGTTTTCACACAGATCACCGATTCTATGCCGCCGGCCGCGCCGAGTAGATGCCCCGTCATGGATTTTGTGGAGCTGATCGGAACGGTGCGGGCATGCGAGCCAAACACCTTCTTGATCGCGAGCGTTTCAAATTTATCGTTGTAGGGAGTCGAGGTGCCGTGCGCGTTGATGTAGTTGATCTGTTCCGGCCCGACCGCCGCGCTGGCGAGGGCGCGCTTCATCGCCATCGACAGTCCCTTCCCCTCGGGATCGGGCTGGGTGATGTGAAAGGCGTCACACGTCGCTGCGTAGCCCGCGAGTTCACAATAAATCCGGGCGCCGCGGGCACGGGCGTGCTCCAGCGACTCCAGCACCACGACTCCGGCCCCCTCACCCATGATGAAACCGTCGCGATTCCGGTCGAAAGGCCGGCTCGCTTTTCCCGGTGCGGCGTTGTGCGTGCTCATGGCCTTCATCGCACAGAAGCTCGCGTAGGCAAACGGCGTGATTGCCGCCTCGCTGCCCCCCGCAATCATGACGTCGGCATCGCCCCGGCGAATCGCGTGCGCGGCTTCGCCCAGCGCATGCGTGCCGGTCGCACACGCCGAAACCACGCCAAAATTCGGTCCGCGCGCCCCAAATTCGATCGCCACCAGCCCGCCGCAAATGTTGCCGATGAGGGCCGGGATCGTGAACGGCGACACCCGCCGCGACCCGCGCTCGGCCAGCACTTTCAACTGCGACTCGTAGGTGTACATACCACCAATGCCAGACCCGATGATCACACCGACGCGATCCCCGTCTTCCCGCGCCATTTCCAAGCCCGAATCCACCACAGCTTGCTTCGCCGCCACGAAGCCAAAATGAGTATAGCGGTCGTTGCGCCGCACCTCTTTGGGGTCCATGTGCTGCGCCGGATCCCAGTCCCGGACCTCGGCCCCGATCTGACTGGCGTAGTCCTTCGGATCAAAAAGCGTTACGCGTTTCACGCCGGACCGGCCCGCGAGCAACCCAGCCCAGAACGAATCGACGTCATGACCGATTGAAGTCACCACTCCGAGGCCGGTGACTACCACACGGCGGGAGGACGAGAGGGTTTCCATAAACAAGGATTAAAGACACCAATCTCAGAAAACAAAAAGGCGTTCTGCCAGACATTTCCACGAGGGAAACGGGCAGAACGCCAAACGAAACAACCGGGAGTTAAGCCGGACCCGCCTTGGCCTTGATGTACTCGATGACTTGGCCGACGGTTTGAAGCTTTTCCGCGTCGGATTCGGGAATCTCGCCTTTGATCTCGTCCTTAAATTCTTCCTCAAAAGCCATGATCAACTCGACCGTATCAAGCGAATCAGCGCCGAGATCGTCGAGAAAAGAGGCGGTCGGAGTAATCTGCTCTTCGTTGACGCTGAGCTGATTGACAATGATCTCTTTGACGCGTTGTTCGATGGTTTTTTGATCGTCCATTTTACGGGAAGGGAACGGAAAGGTGTTCGTGCGAAGTCTTCACATCGCCATGCCGCCGTCAACGGAAAAAACCTGTCCGGTGATGTATCCTGCTTCCTCGGAGCAGAGAAAGGCGGTCGCGTTGGCGATATCGGCGGCCTCTCCAAAACGCTTGAGCGGCACCGCCTCCAGAATCTTGGCCGATACTTCCGGATTGTTCACGAACTCAGTCGTCATGTCTGTCTTGATGAAGCCCGGCGCCACGGCGTTGACGGTGACGGTTCGCCCCGCGAACTCACGCGCCAGCGTCTTCGTCAGACCAATCATTCCCGCCTTCGCCGCCGAATAGTTAGCCTGACCCGCGTTACCCATGATTCCGCTAACCGAGGTGATATTAACGATTCGGCCCCAACGCGCACGGGTCATGGGCCGGCCAAGCAGTTTCGTCCAGTGGAAGCAGCTCGTCAGGTTCGTGGCAATGACATCGTTCCAATCGACATCGCTCATCCGAAACAGCAGGCCATCGCGCGTGATGCCCGCATTGTTCACGAGGATGTCGATGGCGGGAAATTCCTTGAGCAGTTGTTCGGCCGCCTGCGCGATCGCCGCCCCATCCGCCACGTCGACGGCCAGCGCCCTGGCTTTTCCGCCGCCAGCATTGATCGCCGCCGCCGCCGCTCCGCACGAATCGGCGGATTTCGAGACACAGATGACAGTCACGCCATGCCGGGCGAGCGTTTCGGCGATGGCCTTCCCGATACCCCGGCCGGCACCGGTGACGAGGGCGGTACGATTGTTAAAGGTGAGCATGCAGACGAAAAATTGCGGGTAGCCGACGGCGCGTTGCGAGGAGAAAATTCAGCCGGGCCGGCACACTCGTGCTGCGTTCCGTCCGCCGTTTCCGCTCAATACACGTCGCGCTGATAGCGCTTATCTTTTTTGAGTTGCTTCACGTATTCGACCGCCTGTTCCGGCGTCATTCCGCCCTGCTTCGCGATAATTTCGTGTAGCGCCACATCGACATCCTTCGCCATCCGCTTCGCATCGCCGCAGACGTAAAAATAAGCTCCGCCCTGGAGCCACGCCCAGAGTTCGGCGGCATTTTCGCGCATGCGGTCCTGCACGTAGACCTTGAGCAGCTGATCGCGGGAAAATGCCGAGTCGATGCGCGCCAGCTGGCCGTTGGCCAGATAACGCTGCCACTCCTCCTCGTAGAGGAAATCGGTCCCCCGCCGCTGATCGCCAAAAAAGATCCAGTTGCGGCCGGTCGCGCCCGTAGCCACCCGCTCCTGCAAGTAGGCGCGAAACGGCGCGATCCCGGTTCCCGGCCCGACCATGATGCAGTCTTTCGCTCCGTCTTCGGGCGGACCGAAATGGGAGTGCGACACGAAAACCGGCACGACCGGCTGGCCAACCGGCGCCCGATCCGAGAGAAAACTCGAGCAGACTCCGACGCGATCACGATGATTCGTCTGGTAGCGGACGATCGCCACGGTGAGGTGAACGTCGGCGGGATGCACCTGCGGAGCCGACGCGATCGAGTAGAGCCGCGGCATCAATTTGCGGAGTAAGTCGACGAATTCCTGGGGCGCAAAATGCGCTCCCGGAAACTCCGTCAGCAGATCCACAAATTCCCGTTGCTCGAGGAATGACGTGAGCAAGTCCTTGGCCTCAGGCGCGAGTAAACCCGCCAATTTCGCGCTCCCGGCCGGATCCGTGACCTTGGTGGCAAGCACCTCAATGACTTTGCGCGTCGGCTTGGACAGGGCCAATCGAGCCTCGAGGGCTTGCCGCAGCGCTATCGGTTCCGGCAGCCGCAGGGCCACCGGTGAAACCAGCTCCGCTCCCGTCGCGCCGAGCCGTTGCAAAATTTCCTCCACCTCCGCAGGCCGATTGACGGGAAAAACCCCGAGGGAATCGCCGGTGGTATAGGTCAGGCCACTGCCGGCAAGATTGACGACCAGGTGGCGCGTTTCCTTCGCGGACCCCGGCTTGTTAAGCAGCCGGATTTCCGTGAGTTTCGCGAGAAACGGATGATCCTTGTGGTAAGCTTGGGCAGGGGGATGCGCGGACATGAACTATCCCGATCAAGCCCCGCCTTACGACCGCAGGCAAGTCGGTTTACGGGTGCCGTGCGATCTGGTCGCGGTCGGCCGGCCTCCTTCGCCAGAACCGGAGGGAAGTTTGCCGTGGATCCGCGCGCCACATGCGGAAGCTTGCGCCACCCTGGCCTTCGCAGACACCCTCACCCCAACCATGGCCAGTCCCGAATCGATTCGTCTGCAAAAATTCATCGCCGATGCGGGAGTTTGCTCGCGCCGGTCGGCGGAAGCGCTGATCGCACAGGGTGAGGTATGGGTCAACGGTGCCGCGGCCACCCTCGGTCAGAAAATCACCCCGGGCGTCGACCGGGTCACCGTCAGCGGCAAGTCGGTACGAACGACCGCCCAGCCAAGGATCACCGTCGTCGTGCACAAACCCCGCGGGCTCGTTTGTTCGAACGACGATCCCCATCACGCCGCTACTGTTTTCGAGCTACTGCCACGGGAGTTTTCCAAGCTCCGCTTTTTCTGCGCCGGCCGGCTCGATCTCGACAGCGAAGGCCTCGTCATCCTCACCACCGACGGCGACCTCGCCCACCGGTTGATGCATCCGTCCAATGTGGTGGTGAAACGCTACCACGTGACGCTGAAACGGCCGTTTCCCGCCTCGCGTTTGGTGCAGCTGGTGCGGGGCATCACCTTGGAGGGCGAGCGGATGAAGGTGGAGCGCGCCGCCCTCATCAACGCGAAGGCGGATGAAGGTTCGACCGACTTGGACGTCCATATGCATCACGGCAAGAAGCGCGAGATCCGGCAACTTTTCACCGGCCTTGGTTTCGACGTAAAACGCCTCCGCCGCTACCAAATCGGCGCATTGCAGTTGAAGGGAATCCCGTTGCGGGCCGGGAAAGTCCTTTCTGCGAAGGAAGTCGAACTCCTGTTTCGCAACCCGCGCACGCCGCGTGCCGCGTTTGAAGCATCCACCAAGAAGCCCGCCCATTTTTCCGATGAAACTTAATCCCTCCCGTTCCGTTTCGTTTGCCGGAATCCTCCTCACGGCCCTTGGCTTGACGTCCAGCCTGACCGCGGCGCCATTGTCCGAGACCACGGCGGTGCACACCAAGCCGGACCGCACGGCCCCCACCATCACCTATTTGAAAGCGGGCGCGGAACCCGTCGCCGTTCCGGGCGCGATGGCCGGAACTCCGGCCGGCTGGATGGCCGTGGAAGTGGCCGGACCGTTCGAAGCCTACGTCGAAAACAAGGACCTCACGAAGGGCCTCGACGTAAAGCCGGGCGCCGCGCTCCGCCTCGCACCCAAGGCCGATGCCGGAATTCTCGCCGCCGCTGAACCGAACGACAAAAGCACCATCACCGGTCTGCGGGGCAAGTGGACTCAAATCAGCCTCGATAAGAAGCTCACCGGGTTTATCCAGGTCGGTGGCGCCCCGGGTTACGTTCCGCCGATCGCGAACGCACCCGCCGCTCGCACTCCCGCCGCGGGAAGCGGCGGCGGCGGGGCGATGGCTCCGGCACCCGTGGCGCCCGCTGCCTATGGCGTCGCGAGCGCCGGGCAGCCCGCGCCGATGGTCAACCTCGGTGACGGCGGGGGCAGCTCGTTGCCGCGCCAGTTTGCGGGAAAATTCGCCACGACTCGCCGGCTTTTTTCGCCGCGGCGTCCGTTCGATTGGGCGCTCAACGACGACGCCGGCAAACGTTACGCCTACCTGGATGTCTCGAAACTTCTGCTGACCGATCAGATCGAAAAGTACGCCGGCCGTCAGGTCGTGGTCTTTGGCGCCGCGAAAAGCGCCCCGGACGGCCGGGATATCGTGATCGAGGTTGAGACGCTGCAGCTGAAATAGCCGGTAACGGGCGCGACTCCTCAGGACGGCCGCATCGCGCACGTCGCGCCGTTTTTCTTTTCCTCCTCCTCGCACGTTTTCATGGACCTCATCGACGGAAACAAAATCGCCGCCAGTATCATTGCCGAATTGCAGGCCGAAGTCGCGGGCATCGCCGGCCGGAAGCCCTGTCTTGCGCTGGTGCGCGTCGGCGAGGACCCCGCCTCCGTTTCCTACGTGACCAAAAAGGAGAAGACCGCCGCCACGATCGGGGTGACCAGCCGCGTAATTCTTCCGCCCATTTCGATTTCTCAAACCGAGCTTTTCCAGTTGATCGACGAACTGAACGCTGATCCCGGAGTGGACGGCATTCTCGTGCAATCGCCGCTGCCAAGGCACATCGACGAAGTGGCGGTGTTTCGCCGGGTCGCACCCCACAAGGACGTGGACGGCTTCAACACGATCAACCTCGGCAAGGTGGCCCAGGAGGACGAAACCGGATTCGTGGCCTGCACTCCCGCCGGCATCATGGAATTGCTCGCCCGATCCAACGTGGATCTGAAAGGCAAGCACGTGGTCGTGGTGGGGCGTTCGCTCATCGTCGGCAAACCCCTGGCTCTGCTTGCTCTCCAGAAAAAAGCTGGCGCCAACGGCACTGTGACCATCTGCCACTCCGGCACCGCCGACCTTCCCAGCCTGACCCGGCAAGCCGATGTGCTCGTCGCCGCCATCGGCCGGCCCGAATTCGTCACGGGGGCGATGGTGAAGCCGGGAGCCGTCGTGATCGACGTGGGTATCAATCGCGTGCCCGATGCTACCAAAAAATCCGGCTATCGCCTGACCGGCGACGTGAAGTTTTCCGAGGTGGCCCCGCACTGCTCCCTGATCACGCCCGTGCCCGGCGGCGTTGGCCCCATGACGGTCGCCATGTTGATGAAGAACACCGTCAAGGCGTACCGGTTGAACCCGGGCTTGTAGAGCGGCTGCCCGGCGGGTATCGGATTCCGGCCCCAAGCGCGGTCCGCACCACCAATACTTGCGCCCGCCACCACCAGCCGCTTTCTTCGCAAGGCAATGGCCGCTCCCTCCATTCTGGTCGTCGATGACCAACCCATCAACGTCCAGCTCTTGAAGCGTAAATTGGAGCGCGAGGGCATCCGGGCCACCGCCGCCTACAATGGCCTGGAGGCATTGGACGCGGTCAAAAAGAGCCAGCCCGACCTGATCCTCCTCGACGTGATGATGCCTGATATGGACGGCATTGAAGTCTGTCAGCGACTCCAGGCCAACGAGGACAGCACGAAGAACACCGTGGGAGTGGGAATGGGGCTCACCGTCGCCCGCCATGCTTTGCGCAACCTCGGGGGCGAGGTCACGATGACGGATACACCGGGCGGAGGGGCCACGGCGCTGTTGATGCATCCGGTGGAAAAGAAAAAGCGGCACATCGAGGAGTAACCTGCCGTCGATCCACCTTCCCCCGGTCCGCCCTTACGACCTTCCATGTCCAAGATTGCATTCCTCGGCGCCGGCCGCATGGCCTCGGCCATTGTCGACGGCCTTCTCGCCCAAAACGTCCGCGCCCCCCTCGATCTCGCCTGCACCGACGGCGGCGACGACACGGCCCGCATTCTCGCCGCGCGCACCGGCATCAGCGTGGCGGCCGACCTCGCCTCCCTGTTAAGTCCTGCCGATACCATCGTGCTGGCCTGCAAACCCCAGCAACTCGCGACCCTCGACCCAAGTGTTGCCGCCCTTACTGATGGGAAACTGGTGCTTTCCATCCTCGCCGGCAAACGCCTCGCCCGCCTCACGGAGGCCTTTCCCAACGCGCGCGCGATTGTCCGGGCGATGCCGAACACTCCCGGGCAGATTGGCGCCGGCATCACCGCCTGGTCCGCTTCCCGCCTGCTGACGCCCGCCGATCGCACGATCGTCGACGCCATTCTCGGTGCGCTCGGCCAAGTGGTCGAAATCGCCGAGCCGCAGCTCGACGCCGTCACGGGCCTGAGCGGCAGCGGCCCGGCCTACGTGTTCGAATTCACCGCAGCGCTGCGCGACGCCGGTGTTGCCGCCGGACTGCCCCGCGACATCGCCTGGAAGCTCGCGATGGAAACCGTGCTCGGCTCCGCGCGCCTCATGGCTCGCACCGGCACCGAACCCGAATTCCTGCGCGATCAGGTCACCTCGCCCAACGGCACCACGTTCGCCGGGCTGCAGCGGATGCAGGCGCGCGATTTCCGCGGCCTCATCAAGGAGTCGGTCCTGGCCGCGACCGCGCGCTCGCAGGAGCTCTCAAAAGACGGTTGATCGCGGAAGGGCGGAACCGCTGAAAATCTGATTTCGTGCTTCCGCCCTTCCGCGCTTCCGCGATTAAATTCCGATATGAGTTTCCTCAACGGACGCATCCTCGTCACGGGCGGCGCCGGTTTCATCGGTAGCGCGCTGATCTGGGCGCTCAACCGGCGCGGCTTTAGCGATATCGCGGTCACCGATTTTCTGGAGCCCACGAAACGCTGGCGTGGCACCGTCCCGCTGGGCTCGAGTGCCGAACAGAAAAGGAAGAACCTGCAGCCACTGAAATTCGGCGAGTTTGTCGAAGCGGATATTTTTCGCGCGAAGATCCAAGCGAGTCCGGCGGCCTTCGGGAAATTTTCCGCGGTCTTCCATCTGGGCGCCTGTTCGTCGACCACCGAGTCGAATCGGCAATTTCTTGAGGACATCAACGTCGAGTATACCCGCCAGCTTGCGGCGTGGTCGCTCGCACAGGGCGCCCGCTACATCTACGCCTCCTCGGCCGCGACCTACGGCGACGGCACGGCCGGCATGGACGACCGCGACGACAACCTCGCCCGCCTGCATCCGCTCAATCTCTACGGCCAGTCAAAACAGGACTTCGATGTCCTCGCCCAGCGCGAGGGCTGGCTGTCGCGGATCGTTGGCGTGAAATACTTCAACGTCTTTGGCCCGAACGAGGATCACAAGGGCGACATGCGCTCGCTCGTGAACAAGGCCTACCAGCAAATCCTCACGGCCGGCCGCGTGCAGCTGTTTAAGAGCCACAAGCCCGAGTTCAAGGACGGCGAACAGATGCGCGACTTTCTCTACGTGAAGGACGCGATCGAAATGACCCTGCATTTCGCCGAGCATCCGCAGGGCGTGGAGGCCGGTGGCCTCTTCAACCTCGGCAGTGGCGAAGCCAACACGTGGCTGACTCTCACTCGCGCGATCTTCGCCGCGCTTGGCCGCGATCCCCTCGTCGATTTCATCGACATGCCCGAGGTGCTGCGCGGCAAATACCAGTATTTCACCCGCGCCGATATCGCAAAGCTCCGGAGCACCGGCTACCGACGCCCGATGACCCCACTGGCCGACGCCGTGCGTGACTACGTGCAAAATTACATGGTGCCTGGAAAAAAACTTGGCGAATGAAGCCCGCGGCGCCGGCCGGCAGACCGAGGCGGAACAAAAAAGCCGCGATCCGTAGATCGCGGCTGGAAATGAACCCCGGAGGGCGGGCGATCAGGGAAGCTTGAGGAGTTCTTCGGCGGTGAAGGCCTTGCGGTCGCCTTCCTTGGTGCGGATCTCGGTGACTTTTTGTGGGGTGACCGGTCCAGCCTGGTTGCCCCATTCCTGCCGAATATAGGTCAGGGTCGCGGCGATCCGATCGTCCGTCCAATTAAAGCCTGAACCGGCCACCTTGCCGAAGGCCGGCATGGCCGAGTTATAATCGGTTCCGTTGACCTTGATGGGGCCCTGCAACCCATAAAGCACGATGCGAATCAGGCGTTCTTCCGAACCCGTGACCCATTCCGAGGCCACAAGGGGAGGAATCGCTCCCGGTGCGCCCAATCCGGTCGATTGGTGACAGGTGTTACAGGAAGCGTTGTTGAACGCCTTTTTCCCAACCTCGATCGGATTGGCGGCGGGAGCGGCGGCCGCGCCGCCCTTGCTGGCGTGGCCATGCTCATCGAAGACATGCGCATCAAAATCGCCCGAGTAATGCCCGAGGTACGTGCCGGCGAAAAAAATGAGCCCGCTAAAAATGAACAGCAGGCTCAGCGGCATCAAACGGTAGCGCCCCTGCTCATCGGGCTGCTTGCCAGCGAGTTTTTCGTGCGCCGCAAGCAGACTGTCGTCGGTGACAGCCGCTTGATCGAGCCGAGGATCGGAATTCGGGGGCGTGCTCATTTCTTTCCCTCCGGCATCTTCGTTTCACCATGCTTTGCCGTCGTACCACCATGGCCGCCAGCGGCGGGTTTCGGCAGCGGACGGGATTCTGGATAGTCGTAGCCGTTGTTCAAACTCAGCAAATAGGCGACGAGACTCTGGGCGCGCTCCGTGGCGACAATTTCCCGGCCGGCCGGCGGGGCAAGTTTACCGGAAAGAGTCAGTGCTTTGTCGGACCGCTGCCCGACGATTTCACGTTCATCGAACAGGAATTTGTAGGCCGGGTGGAGTCCGGAACCGGCGTAAAGCAGCTTCATCAGATCCTCGGCATCGGGCGCGGAGGGCTTGCGACCGGCGAGATTGGTCAGATCCGGCCCGAGGCGCGATGCCCCCAGTTGCGGCCGGGATTGGAAGATGTAGTCACGGGCGACACTTTGGCGTTCGCCCCAACCCCGGGCCTGATCGCTGCCAAAATCGGGCCGGCGCACCTGCTGGGTATGGCAGGCGGCGCACCCCAGATCAGCGTAAACAAACTGGCCGCGGGCGGCGATGCCGGACGAACGCGAGGGAAACGACGCGCCCTCGGTGTCATCATAATAAGGCGTCAAGGCGCCGAACTGGACATGGGAGCCCAGCACCAAGCCCGCCCATGAAAGCACGAGCGCGATAAAGAGGCCGATCAGAAAAAGCGGTCCGTTTTTCATGGCGCAGTCGCTTCCATGTTCAAGGGCTGGCGGAAGGGCGTGACCGTTACCGTGGTCGAGCCACCGACGCACGCGCTCCGGAGGAAATTAACCAACAACAGGATGTTGCCCGCCAGCAGCAAGCCATAGGCGGCCGTGACCGCGAGCAGGGGAAGTTTCAAATGGCCATGAATGGCGGCGAAGGACGTCTTGGGCGCCAGCAGGTCGGCCCCCTGCATCCAGCCGCCAATCGCCAGCGCGAGGACGAGCAGAAGCACGCCGCCGGTGGCGAGCCAACGGTGTGCCCCGATAAATCCGGCCGAGGCCCATGGCCGGTCGGTGAGACGGGGCACCATGTAGTAGATCGTGCCGAACAGCATCATCGATAGGGCGCCGTGGAGCGCGAGTTCCTGCTGGGCGCTGGAGACCAGCGTAAACTGGGTTTGCAGCGCGATTTCACGGAATGCCGTGATCGAGTCGAGCAGGCCGCCCAGGGTGTAAGCGACCAATCCGAACGTGATGAAGTTGAGCGCCGTGCCACCAGCTCCAACGGCGCCGCGCAAATTGAGAAATACAATCAAGTAGTGCCCAACGAGGAGCGAGCAACTCGCCACCGCCATGGTGGCGACCCAAGCGGGCACCGGTCCACCGATCAGGTGCCGTCCACCCGACCAGGCGCCAACCGTAATCAGCGTCCAAAATCCCAGAGAGGCGAAGTCGTAACTGCGAAGCGCGCGCCCACTGACCTTGGGCACAACATAGTAGGCACCCGCCAGCGCGAGCGGGGCGAGCCAGAGCGTCCAAGCCCCCTGCGCAAACCAGCCGGCGGCTACGGCCTGCACCGTTCCGCGAACCGGCGCCCACAGAAGAACGACCTGAGCCGCGGAGAAGAGCCACGGAAAGAGGAACAGCGCCGCCACCGCATACCATTGAGCGGCATAAGTGCCATCCGCCCGGCGGCCCGACCAGGCGAGCACGCCGGCCACCGCCATCGCACCGTAGGAAAAAAGCATCAGCGGCTGCACGTAGGCGGGAAGCTGCAGGAACGCAAAGGTCGTCATGTCTCCGGTCGCGATGCCGACGAGGCCAATCGCCACACCCAGATTCCAAAACAGCGTCCCGATGAAGAGCCAGTTCGTCCCTCGCAGCGGCGATCCGCCCAGCCGGGCCAGCACCCAAAGCGCGATCGCGATCCCGGCGTTCGCCGCCCAGCCGTAAACGAAGGCCGTTTCACGCTCCGCCACGGCGCGGCCGTGGGTCAGCCAGGAACAGTCCGCCATGAATTGGGGCGAATGCAATTGGATCGAAGTGATGAGCGCGAGAACACCGCTGACGAGCAGCCAGACGATGCCGGACCCGATCAAAAAGAGCAGGGGCCAGCGGGCGGTGGTGTCGACGGCGGTAACTTCGGCCGAAGCGCCATTGGTCGGAGCGTTGATCATCTCGGGATAAATTGGAGGCGCGTTATCGCTATTTTTTGCCGTGTTGCTGCGCGGTCAGTTCCATCGCCCGCTCGATCGGCAGTTGCACGATGCCGGATTTTTGGTCGACCCAGCCATAAGCACGGGCACGATCCGCTTCGGTTTGGCGCGCCTCCTGAAGCGTTTTTTGGCGCGAAGCCCGCGAGGCCTTCCATTCGAGTTCCTTCGTCAGGTTCTCGGGAGTCGCGACAAAAGCCGCCGTGCCGGCCGGCTGATAATAGTGGCGCACGACGAAGAAGAACGCGGCGAAGAGCGCGAGGACGAAGAGGGTCGTGAGCAACGAAACCGGGCGAGGCGAACTGGCGGTCGGATCACTCATGGTGCGTGAGGCTTTCGCCGATGCGCGGGTCACGGATCGGAATGAGTTTCGCCGTCGGGAAGCTGCGGAGGTAGGCCCAAACGCAAACGCCCCCCACTCCGACCACCGAGGTCGCTACCCAGAGCAAATTGATCGAAAGGAAAGGCAGGGAGTCACCGTGCGCATCCTTCAGCGCCGGCAGGATGTTGTAGCACATGTCGAGCAGGATGATCGACAGAATCCAGAGTGCGATCCGGCGGATGATGTGCGGCGTTACCTTGTACCGGTAGGAGAGCAGGGCAAAGAACGGGATGAAGAAATGACCGAAAAGGATGCCGTAGATGCCGACCCATTTCCACTGGTTGGGCGAACCGTCGTGATTCACTTCGCGGAGGTTGTACCAAAAAGTTTCCTCGGGAACGTTCGCATTCCAGATCAGGAAATACTGCGAAAAGGTCACGTAGGCCCAGAACACGGTGAAGGCGAGCATCAGCATCCCGATGCTGTGAAAGTGATTCTTGTTGAGTATGCCCTTGTAGTCACCGCGGCCCCAAAGCCAGACCATGATCAAGACGCCACAACCCAACGCCCCGCGGACGCAGTTGGCGAAAAACCACACCCCGTACATGGTGGAGAACCAGTGGTATTCGAGACTCTTGACCCAGAAAATTGCCGCCGCCGTCAGCGTGAGCGCTGCAATCGGAATGCCGAACGCGGCGGTCTTGCGGTTCATCGTCGTCCACTTCAATTCGCCGTCACTGTCTTGGGAAAACGAGGCTTTCCGCAGGCGCGCCGACAACCACATCCACAGGAGGAAAAAGGCCGCCGTGCTGATGACGAAGGCGTTAAGGTTCAGAAATCCCTCCTTCTTCAAATAGAGTGGATCCTGTCCGACCGTATGCCCACCGTGGATTTCGTGGCCCGGATTCATCCAAGGCCAGATGAGGTCGCGCTGGTAAAACAGTGAGGCGAGAATCAGAGGGAGGAACAGGATCCCGAGCCACTTGAAGGCGGCGAGGCCGTGTTCCCACTGGCGGCGGATCACCACGGACCACGAGGCATCAAGGATGTGGTGGATGAAGATCAGCAGAAGCATGCCGATCGCGATCGCCGTCCAATAGGTGAGTCCCACGAGGTAGGACAAAGCGACCGCCGAAGCTCCGGAAACGAAGAGCCCGACCGCGGTCAGGGCGAGACCCACGAAGCCAATGGTGAGCGCCTTGCCCGCCAGAGCGGCGGACGATTGCTCGGCGGGGACGCCGGCAGCGGATACAGTTGCAGCGTGAGAGCTCATTGAATGCCAAGTTTCTGACGCGCCGCGGCGTCCGTGACGTCTCCGGGCTTGCCTTGTTGTGCCCGCTGAAGGGCCCGCACGTAGGCGACCACGGCCCAGCGATCCTCGGGCACGAGCATGTCGGCGTAAGGCATCATGGTGTTCTTGCCGTTCGTGATCGTATTGAAAATGTCACCTTCCGGTAGATTGCGAATCCGGTCGTCGTGATAAGACGGCGTCGCGCCCATGCCGTAGCGCTTGGTGATGCCATTGCCGTCGCCGAGTGCCCCGTGACAAGGCGCACAATAGATTTCAAAGCGGTCACGCCCGCGTTCCAGCAGCTTGGAGTCGACCGTGATCGCCACGGGAAATCCACGGGCAAACTGGCCGGAGGAATCCTTGCCCGCGTAAAGTCCATCGTCCTCGCGGAGCATGCCGCGGGCGACGGTGCGCGCGACCGGCATCCGGTCCGCGCGGCCATCGGCGAAAAAGTCGCTGTGCGACTGCGGGCGCAACTTCGGCTGATACTTCATGCCGGGAAAGGCCCACTCCGGGAAAACATCCATTGGCGGCGCGGTGAAAATCCGGCCCCGCAGGCCCAGAATCGAGACCAGCAGCACGCAAACGAACAGGGTGACGAGGTAGACGTTGCGCATGGCTCAGGCCTCGAGCTCCGAGATGTTGGTCCCGCCGACCGTTTCGAGCAGGGCCTTGGTGTTGGCGGAATTGAAACGCGGGTCACGCGCCTCGATCACGATGAAGAAGGTGTCGTCCATCCCTCGCCGGATCTGGTCATACTTGAGCACGGGATGATAGTGCATCGGCAGTCCGTTCACGATGAACATGCCGATGATCGTCGCAAAGGCGGTGAACAAAATCGTGAGCTCGTAGCTCACCGGGAAGGCGAACATCGGGCTGAACAGCGGTTTGCCGCCAACGATCAGCTTGTAGTCGTAGGCACCCGTCCACCAGATCATCGTCATTCCGGTGAAAAATCCGGCGATGCCGCCGGCCAGGGAGATCCGCGGCACAATCGAACGCCGCAGCCCCATGGCTTTGTCGAGCCCGTGCACGGGAAAGGGCGTGATGCAGTCCCAGTGGCGGTAACCGGCGTCGCGGATTTTTTCCGCGGCGTGGTACAGCTCGGGAGCCGTGTTGAAGGTGGCGATCAGGCCGTGGGAAGGTGCAGCCATGGTCGATCAGTGTTTGTGCGCCACGCTCGCGTCTTGGCCACCGTGGACGTCCGCCTGTGGAGTCACCGCTTTGAGCTCGGCCATCGGCATGATGGGGAGGAAACGGATAAACAGAAGGAAGAGCACCGAAAAGACGCCGAAGGTGCCGAAGAAGGTGAAGATCTCGACCACACTCGGGGAATAGTAACCCCAGCTCGAAGGCAGGAAATCGCGGGCCAGCGACGTGACGATGATCACAAAGCGCTCGAACCACATGCCGACATTCACGAAAATGGAGAGCACCCAAACCAGCGTGGTATTTTCCCGCACGGCCTTGAACCAGAAGAACTGTGGCGTGATCACGTTGCACGAAATCATGATCCAGTAAGCCCACGCGTAATGGCCGAAGGCGCGATTGATGAACGCAAAACCCTCGTAGGGATTCGCGCCATACCACGCGATGAAGAACTCGATACCGTAGGCGTAGCCCACGATCGTGCCGGTCGCCAAGGTCACCTTGCACATGCAGTCGATGTGATACTGCGTGATCAGGTCCTCGAGGCGGTAGATCGCGCGCAGCGGCAACATGAGCGTGAGCACCATGCCGAAACCGGAGAAAATGGCGCCGGCGACGAAGTAAGGCGGGAAGATCGTCGTATGCCAGCCGGGGAGCAGGGAGACGGCGAAGTCGAACGAAACGATCGTGTGCACCGAGAGCACCAGCGGCGTCGAGACGCCGGCCAGGATCAGGTAGGCCATCTCGTAATTGCTCCAGTGGCGGTTGGATCCGCGCCAACCCATTGCGAACAATCCGTAGAGGAAGGAGCGAAACTTGTTACCGGCCGTGAAGAAGCGATCACGCAACACCGCCAGGTCGGGAATCAGCCCGATATACCAGAACAATACTGAAACCGTGCCGTAGGTCGAAACGGCAAACACGTCCCACTCGAGCGGGGAACGGAAGTTCTGCCAGATGACATTCGAGTTGGGAATCGGGAAGAGATACCACGCATACCAAATACGACCGACGTGAAAGACCGGAAAGATCGCGGCGCAGACCACCGCGAAGATGGTCATGGCCTCGGCGGCACGGTTGATCGAGGTGCGCCATTTCTGGCGCAGCAGACACAGGATGGCGGAAATCAATGTGCCGGCATGGCCGATACCGATCCAGAAAACGAAGTTGACGATGTCCCACGCCCAGTTGACCGGATTGGCATGGCCCCACACGCCGACGCCCGTGGTCACCAAGTAGGTGATGCCCCCAACCGTGAAAGAAGCGATGAAACACGCCAGAACGAAGCATACCCACCACCAAGCCGGGGTCTTGCCTTCGATGATCCCGCAGATTTTTTCGGTGATCCACGAGAAACTGCGGTTATTATGGACCAGCACCGCCCGCGGTAAAACCGCCGGGTTGACCTCGTTCAAGATCGCCGGAGCCGCCATTGCATTTTCAGAAGTGTGGGCCATCAGCTAAGTCCTCCGGAAACAGGGGGAAAAGCCGGGCGCGCGTTTTGGCCTATCGGCCCGGTAAAGTGAAGCGATTCGGCCCCAAGGCCGCAACCGTCAGGAAGCATTGCGCGGGAATTCATGCTTAGTGCCCACCCTTCTTTTCCGCACCATGCGCCGGAGCGCCAGGTCCGGCCGCGCCGTGTCCGGCGGCCGCACCGTGACCGGCGGGAACGTTCTTCTTGTTGTATTCGATGCGGCTCAGCGGCAGCGACTCGTAATCGGGCATCGCCGGATTCGGGTTACGCAGCTTGCCGGAATAAGTCGTGCGCGGACGGGTGTTGAGATACCCCAACACCGCGTAGTCTTGTGCCCGATCCTTGGCCTTCATCACGGCACTTTCCTTATCAAGAATGTTACCAAAGGTGATCGCACCGACGGGACAGGTCTGCTCGCAGGCGGTCCGGATCGCGCCATCCGGGACGATGACGTCACCAGGCGTTCCGGCCTGCGCCATCTTCACCTTGTGCTGGATCTTCCCGTTCTGGATCCGTTGCACGCAATAGGTGCACTTTTCCATCACCCCGCGCATGCGCACGGAGACCTCGGGATTCTTTACCATCTTGACGAGCTCCGGCATGCCGAAGGACGCCAGCTGGCCCATGTAAAGCTGATCAAGCGAACGCTGATTCCAGTCGAAGAAATTGAAGCGGCGGACCTTGTAGGGACAATTGTTCGCGCAATAGCGGGTGCCGATGCAACGGTTGTAGGCCATGACGTTCAGGCCTTCCTCATCGTGCACGGTCGCGTTGACCGGGCACACCGTTTCACACGGCGCAAGTTCACAATGGACACAGGCCATCGGCTGCAGCGAAACCTGCGGATCCTCGGGCAACTCGCGGTTGCCTTCCCCGCCAAAGGCACCGCCATCGGCGGTGCCGGTGGAATAGTAACGGTCGATACGCAGCCAGTGCATCTCACGGCCGCGCAGCACCTGGTCCTTGCCGACAATCGGAACGTTGTTTTCCGCCTGACAGGCGACCACGCACGCATTGCAGCCAATGCAGGTGTTGAGATCGATCGACATGCCCCACTGGTGAAGCCCATCAAAGGTGGGGGTCTCGTAGAGCGAATTGCCGCGCGGGACGAGCGTGGCCCGCTGCTGGGGCGACATTTTCTCGCCGTATTCGCCCAGGATCGTCGGCGAATGCGACTCCATCCCGAACGTATTCACGAAGGCGGGATTTTCCTGGTAACTGTTACCGTTGCTCTTCCCGGATTTTTCGAAATTCGCCTCGCGGATGATCTCACGGCCTTCCATCGACCAGTGCTCCTGCGTGTTCGCCAGGAACATGCGGGCTGCGGTCTTCGTCAGCGTCGCACCGGTCGCCACGTGCATCGCGGCCGCGGTGCGAAGCGGATAGGCGCTGAAGCCGGCCCCTTTGCCCACGTGACCGACTTGCGTGCGGCCGTAACCGAGCGGCACGATCACCGTGTAATTCGAAAGACCGGGCTGGATATGCACCGGGCCGCGGATCTTGCGCCCACCGATCGAAAGCTCAAAGACGAACGCGTTTTCCTTGCCCATCGAGAATTCCGCTTCCTCTTTCCGCGCCACCTGGATGAGGGCTCCCTTGGGATCGATGCCGAGTTCACGTGCCAGCTTCGGGCTGACCAGAATCGCGTTATCCCACGAGATCTTCGTGATGGGGTCGGGGCATTCCTGCAGCCAGCCGTTGTTGGCGAAACGGCCGTCGTCCATCTTGTGATCGGCGACGAAACGAACTTCGAGATTCTTGGCACTGAGCGCCACCGCCGTCGCCGTCGCGGGCTGCCGAAACAGGGTGCTCATCGACTGGCGGTTGAACGCCACCTGTGCCGGGGAATAGGCGGACTTCGCCAGCACGCCGTCGTGCAGAAAGCGACTCATCGCCCGGTCGCCATCGCCGCCGGCCAACCCGCTGATCGTGGTGCGCACGAGTTCGTAGGGGTCGGTTTTTTCTTCCCCGGCCAGACGCGCCAGCACTTCGATTTCCGTCAGTCCGCCAAACAGCGGCAGGATCATCGGCTGCACCGGAACAATCGTTCCATCGACGGTCCGGGCATCGCCCCATGATTCGAGATAATGCGCCGCGGCGAGGTGCGTCCCACCCAGCGCGGACGTCTCGTCGGCATAATAGCCAAAACGCACGACTTCACCGACCGAGCGTTGCAAAGCCGGCCAGTCGAGATCGGCCGGGGCGTTGTAGGCGGGGTTGCCGCCCAAGATTACAAGCGTCTTGACGGACCCGCCTTTGATGACCGCGGCGAGATCCGAAATTGCCGCGGCGCCGGAGGGATCAACGGCAACAAAATCGACCGTCCGGCCGATATTTCCCAAGAGCGCGTTGATCGAATAAACGATCGCGTGAACCTGCACCGGGAGATGCGCCCCGGCCACCACCAGACACTCCCCGCGATGGGCCTTCAGATCCGTGGCACATTCCTCGATCCACTTCGGGCTGGCATCGAGTCCCTGTGCGAAAGACTGAAGCATCTCACGGGCACCGTCGACCGTCTCAACCGCAAGGGCGGCGGCGAAGGCCAGCATGTGGCTGCTCGCGAGCCGCAAGCGGTGATCGGCCATGCTGCCGGTAATCGTCAGACCGCTTTCCGCCACGTAGAGGCGGTTCATCGGGTCGTCCTTCTTCGCCACGCGGCGGCCCTTCGAAAAGGCCCGCGCGTGGTAAAGGCTGCCCGACTCGGATTGCAGGAAATCCGCGTCGATCGAAACGATCCGGCGGGCCTTATCAAAATGGTAGAGTGGCTTTACAATCGCCCCAAACACGGCCTGAGCCGCAGCGGCCGGAGCCTCGTCGATCACCGGCTCATATTCCGCCCAGACTGCCCGGGGGAACTTGCGGCGCAGGGCCGCGACCACGCGCGCCCGCGTCGGCGAGGCGGATTCCTCGGCTAGAAATGCCAGCCCGGATCCCTGATTGCCGCCGAAATTCTGGCTGATGCCGGCCAGCAGCTGATTGACGGCTTCCGCCTTCAAAACCGCGCCGCCCTTGGTGTGAGCCGTGGCGCGATCCGGATCGTATAGATCGAGGATGGACGCCTGCGCCATCAGCGAGGCCGCGCCACCGTGCGGCGCATAGGTTGGGTTCCCTTCGAGCTTGGTGGGGCGGCCCTGATGCGTTTCCGCCAGCAACGGGATCGCGCTCTTCCGCAACGGCATCGCCGTGGCGTAATATTGCGGCAGGCCCGGGATCACGCCTTCCACCGATTTGCCGTAGGGCAGAATGTTCTTTTCCGGACGGCGACAGCCGGCCAGACCCACGCCACCGAGGGCAAACGAAGCCGCCATCAGCTTCATGAAGTGGCGGCGGTCAAAACCGGTCAGCTCGTCCGCGCCTTCCGGGAACTCACGTTCCAGCTGCGCCTTGAATCCGGGCGTAGCCGCAAGCTCATCGAGGCTGCGCCAGTATTTGGGACCGGACAGCTCGCGTTCCGACGGAGCGGGATGTTCAAGTTTGCGTTTCATCGATGGCAGCCGGAGCAACTCTGGGGAGGCATCACTTTCCAATCGTGGACGAACTTCGCCGCGTCCGCCTGGCGGCCCTGGTCGACGAGCCGCTTGGAATCGAGGTTAAACACGTCTTTCGGATCACGCAGCCGGGAGGCCGGATCACGATGGCACTCAAGGCAAAAGCCCATACTGAGCGGCTGCATGTGGGTCACGGTGTCCATCTCGTTCACCTTGCCGTGGCATTCCACACAGGAAACGCCGCGGTTCACGTGGACGGCGTGGTTGAAGAAGGCGTAATCGGGCGTCGCGTGAATCCAAACCCACGGCACCGGGGTGCCCTTCGCAAAGCTTTCCCGCACGGGGGCAAGCAGCGCCGAATTAGCCTTGATGATCGAGTGGCAATTCATGCACGTCTGCGAGGTCGGCACATTGGAATGGCCGGATTTGTCGACGTTCGAGTGGCAATAACGGCAATCGAGGCCGATCTCCTTGACGTGCTGGGCGTGACTGAAAGGCACCGGCTGCACGGGCGCATACCCGACGCGGGTGTATTTCGGCGTCATGTAATACGTAACCCCCGCGGTCGCGATGCTGCCGAGCACCGCAAGGTAGATTACGATCTGGAGCGGGAGCTTGTTCGCCGACTTAGGAAAAAGCTTCGACATGGGCGGAGGGGGCCGGGCGCGGGTTAGACCGAGTCGGGACGACGGGCAACTGCCCGGGCCTCCGACCGCACTTCAAGTGCCCGGGACGACGTCCGGGAGTCGCCCGAAGTCATCGCCGTCGCGGACGACTTGGCAAACAACCGTGGAAACACACTGAAAGCCACGCCGATTCCAAACAGTCTGGCGAAAAATTGCTTTCGTGATGGATGTTGGGTCACAGGCACAGGTGAGGTGAAGTGAGGGAAAATCGCCTTGGAAAGAAGGGAGCGGAGTTTCGCTTGTAAACCAAATTTTCCGCGGGAATTTCCCGGCAGAGGGAAATTAGCTCACCCACGGGAACGATTCGTTGGTCCTTATTTGCACCAACCCGCACCGGGCCATCTCGCCGCCTTTTACGAGACAAACACCCCATCGCGCATCGGCCGGGTGAAGTCGCACCGCTGGGCAATCTCCGGATTGTGCGTCACCAGAACCACCGCTTGGCCGTTTTCCTTTGCCAACCGGGTAAGCAGATCGAACACGAGGCCCGAATTCTTGACGTCGAGGTTCCCCGTCGGCTCATCCGCCAGGATGATCGAAGGCTCGTTCGCGAGGGCCCGGGCGATCGCCACGCGCTGCTGTTCGCCTCCGGAAAGCTGGGTGCCGAGCCGGTGGGTTTTGGCCCCGAGCCCCACGGAATCGAGCAGGGCGTGGGCCCGGGCGCGCATGGCCTCCGGCGCCAGCCGGCCCAGCTTGCGCATCGGCATCATCACGTTGTCGAGCGCCGTGAACTCCAGCATCAGGAAATGAAACTGGAAGACGAAACCGATGTGCTCGCACCGGGCTGTCGTCCGGGCCAGATCGTCGCTGTTCGACATCGGCCGGCCATCGATCTCGATCCGGCCCTCGTCCGGTTGATCGAGCAGCCCGAGCAGATACAGCAGAGTGCTTTTACCGCAGCCGGATGGACCCACGATCGCGTAGATCTGTCCGCGCCGGGCCTCAAACGACACGCCCTTCAGCACATGGACACGGCCTTCGCCCTCTCCGAGGTGCCGGTGCAGATTCTGGCAGCGCAGGACGATGCCGGAAGCGGAAACGGAGGCGGGCGCAGGGAGAAGGGAGGAGGGAGGAGGCATCGATCAATGTTTCTGTTCGCGACTCGCTTGCATCGGCCGCGCTACTGCGCCGTCCCCCGCACAATGTCACCCGGCTCGAGCCGTGCGGCCCGCCGGGCCGGGATCACGCTCGCGATCATCACCATCACCAATGCGGTCAGGATCGCCTGCACATAATGCGCCGGCTCGGATGAAACCTGAAACGTCGCCGTCTTGAAGATGCCTGTGAGGGACAGCGGCAGACGGGACACCGCGTAGGTCACCACCGCGCCAAACAGCGCGCCAACGACCGCGCCGATCGCGAGGACGATGGCCGCCTGCCACAGGAAGATCCGGGTGATGTCCTTCCGCTCGTAGCCCATCGACCGCAGGATCGCGATATCCTTGGTCTTCTCGAGCACGATCATCGCGAGCGTATTGAACATCGCCAGACTCGCGATGAGCGTGAACACCGAAACGGTGATCGCCGACGAAATCCGCAGCGCCCGGAAGGCCTCGAGCCACGGTTTCTCGCGGGTCTGCCAGGGTGTCGCGCTGTGCTGCAGGACCTCGGCCATGTGCGCCGCATCCGCCACCGCCCGCTCCGGATCGATCAGGTTGATCTGGATGAACGTGACTCCCGTGGGTTTCTTCATGAGCGACCGCGCCTCGTTGAGGTCGATAAAGATCCGGCTCTTGTCGATGTCGCGCACGCCGGTCTCGTAGATCGCGGCCACCCGGTAGCGGCGCGTCTCGCCGCGGGCGTTGAGCACAAACCAGTCGTTCACCGCCAACTGCAGTTCATCCGCGATCACGCGCCCCACCAGCGCACCGGACGCCGATTCGTGAAACTTTTCGAGGCTCCCCACCGTGATCTGGCGGGCAAGGTTGGAAACCTGCACGTGATCGTCGACGTTGATGCCGAAAACCTGCACATCCTTGCTCTTGAAGGCACTCGTGACGACCACGTTGCTGCGCAGTACCGCCGAAACCCCGCGCACATTCCGGAAGGCGCGCACGGCATCCATGATGAGCTTCGGTTCCTCGACGCCCTCGATGTATTTGACGCCCTCCTTCTGGCGGATCTGAAAATCGCTCCCCCCACCCGCGCTCCGACTCCGCATCGTGTCCTGGATACGATCCTCAATACGGATCGCCCCGTCCGTGCCGAGCAGGGTTCGGATGAAAAACTTTTCGAAGCCGCTCGTCGTGCCCTGCGTGACAATGAAGAGCCCCACGCCCAGAATCGTGCACGACAGGCTCATCAACATGGCCCGCTTCTTCGCGGTGAGGAAGCGGAACGCGATGCGAAGGTTGGGCGACATCACGAGGCGTAAGGCGTGGAGCGGATCCGACTACTCGACGGCCGCGGGACGAACGCTTTGCCCGTCCCGATACTGCTCGAGGTTCTCGACGATCACCTGCTCGCCCGGCGTCAGGTTCTTGGTGACTTCGACGATGTTCAGCGCCCGCAAGCCCACCCCAATCTCGCGTTTTTCGACCCGACCGCCCTTCACCACGTAGACAAAACTCCCGTTGAAAACCGCTCGCCGCGGGATGAGCGGCACATTGTCGTGCGCATCGACGGTGATCGTCACCTCCCCGGTGCTGTAGGGGATGAGCTTTTGCTCCTCGATCTTCACGTCGAGATAGATGGTGTAGCGCTGCGTACTCTCATCGGCCGTCGGCAGGATCTTGATCACCTTCGCATCGAATTCCTGATTGGGATAGGCCAGCAGGCGGACCCGGGCGCTCTGCCCGAGGCTCACCCGCCCAAAATCCTCCTCGCCGATCTTGGCCACCACGATCCGGGCGTTCGAATAGATCGTCGCCACGGTGGCGCCGCTCCCGATCAACGCGCCTTTCCAGACGAAGGCGTCCTTCACCGCGCCAGCGAGGGGCGCCTTGATCGTCATCTTCTCCAATTCGAGACGCTTGTTCGCCAAGTCGACCTCATGGGCGACCTGCTGGTTGCGGGCGTCAAACTGCGCGAGCCGGATCTCCGTCTCGATCGCCTCAAGGACCCGTCGCGCCTGCTTCACCTGCTCGGCCGATACGGTGCCAAAATTCTGCTGGAGCCGCTCCGCCTCGGCCAGCGCCTCCTTCGCGGCAATCCGCCGGGGATCGGCGAGCGCCGCAATCGCATCGAGTTCGGTCTGCAAACGTCCGATTTCCGCCGCCGCGGCTGGTCCGCCCGAGGCCTGGCTCAGCGCCGCATCCAGCTTTGCCTTCGCCGTTTTCCACTCGGGATTGTTGGCGAAGCGAATTTCGACTCTCCGCTGCGCCGTTTCAAAATCGCGCTTCGATTGCTCGATCTGGCGTTCGAGTTCCGTGGGGTCCAGGCGAACGAGCACCTCGCCCTCCTTGAACCCCTTGCCCAGATCCAGCGCTTCGCACCAGACGACCGTTCCACGGGCCTCGCTTTTCAGCTCCTTGATGTTGCCGTCCGCGTAAACGACCACGCTGCCGGAAACCGCGGCCACCGCCTTGCCCCGGGTCACGGTCTCGACCCGGGCCAGCGTGCGGAATCCCACAGACGCCAGCGCTAGCCCCGCTCCCACGAGCACAAGCACGACGGCGACTTTGACGACAAGGCTGAGACTACCGTTTTTCTCGGGCATGACGGGCGGGAAGGGTTTTGAGGAGGGGATCGAGTCCGGCGCGCGACACGAAAACGCTCCACGTGCCCAGGAAATTTGCCCGGGCCGTCGCGTTGTTCACTTCGGCCTGATAACGCTGGAGTCGCGTCGCATCAATCGCGGTTTGCGGCACGTTGCCGAGTTGGGATTCGTCCTTCATACGCTGTTCCGAAAGTACAGCTACGTTGAGGCGCGTGTCTCCAAATTCCAACATCCGCGCATCGAGGTCCAGTTTGCGCCCCAGGCTCTGCACTTCCTCGAGCGCCACCTCGGCCGCGGTTTGGAATCGCCGTTCGTAGAGGCGTTTGGTCGCCAGCGCCTGCTGTTTTTCACCCCGCGTGGCGAGGCCGTCAAAGATCGACCACGTGACCCGGAGTCCGACGGTTTGGATCGTGACGCCCGTCTGGGACACCCCGTTGTTGTTCGCCGTAGCCAGATTCTGCAAACCGTAGCTCGCCAGCGCGTCGAACTTTGGCAGCAGCCGCACGCGCGCGATGCGATAGTTGAGCTCCGCCTCCTCGGCCCGCAGGGCATTCACTTCCGCCTCGAAGGAAAATTTACCCCCGTCCCGGAGTAGATCCGCCAGGAGCGAATGCGTGAGGGCGGAGGAATAAGCCGGCTTGGGAATCGTATCCGGCACCTCCTCCTCCGGTAACTCCGGCAGCCCGGCCAGACGCGCAAAGAGCCGCCGGGCAGCCGTAAAATCCTCCTCGACGATGGCCAACTGGACCGCCTGTTCATTGAAGCCCAGTTCCCACCCGGCCACGTCCGCCGTCGAAGCCAGCCCGCGGTCTCGCTTATCCCGCAGAACCTTCAGCTCCTCGGTCCTGAATTGTTGGGCCAGTCGAACCTGCTTCAACGCCGCCTTCTTCACGATGAGCTGCAGGTAGGACTGGCGCAGCGTGACCGCCAGCAGGCGGGCCGCCGCGGTAAAACTCTTCTCCGCCATCAGCACACCCAAGCGCGCGAGCGCACTCCGGTTTTGCAGCTCGCCCCAGCGGAAAATCGACTGCGTCAGCTCCAGCCGGTAAAACAAACCCGTATCGGTCGATTGCGACTGGCCAGCCCCGGAAATCGCCGTCTGGTTGCGGGCGAGATCGACCCACGCGGTGGCATTCGGCAGCCGCTGTGCGTTCAAGATGTAGGATCTCGCCTCCTGCTGGGCGATCTCGAGCTCTTTCTCGATCTTTTCGGGCGACCGGCTCCACGCGGTTTGCAAGATCGACTTCAGCCCCGGGAAATAGGCTTCCGGCATCATTCCGGTCACATCCGCCGGCTGGGCACCGCCAAGCGCGATCGTGCCGAGCGAACACAACAGGAGGAACGAGCGACGCCCGCCACGCATGGACCTTAGACCGGACAAGAACATGAATCGGCGCTTAAAATTGAAGGGTAAGCCCGCGGGATGTCCACGGCGATTGCAAAGCTTATTGCGGCCCAAATATCCAATAAATTGAGTTTTCGCGGGGCGAAAACCCAACAACGCTCCCCGTCAACTCAACGCCCGACCGGCCGTGGTGTTAAGCCGCGGGCGCCTCCCGCTTCATGTCACCCGCCATTTCCTCCCTCGCCCTTGAACACCTCGACCAAGTCCGGGCGTTCTACGACAGCGCGCCGGTGGAGGCCCAGACCGGCGCCCGCAGCTACCGGGGACTGCTCGCCCACTATTACAATCTCTTGATTCCGCCCGACGCGACCGTGCTCGAAGTCGGCTGCAGCTCCGGCGAACTCCTGGCCCGGCTGCGGGCGAAGCAAAAGACCGGGATCGACCTTTCGTCCCGACAAATCGAAGCCGCCCGGCAACGCGTGCCGGACGCCGAGTTTTTCGCGCAAGCCGGCGAACTGCTCGAATTGGACCGCACCTTCGATATCATCATCGTTTCCGACACCCTGAATCTCGCCGCCGACGTGCAGCGCCTGTTGGAGCGGCTGCATGCGGTCGCCCATGCCGATACCCGGCTCATCCTCAATTTTCAGAATACGCTCTGGCGTCCGTTGCTGACGCTGGCCCGCTGGGTCGGTCTCAAGGCGCCCCAGCCGCAGAACAGCTGGCTGGCGGCCTCCGACGTGCTGAACCTGCTACATCTCGCCGGCTGGAGCCCGGTCTTTCGGCACAACCGGATCCTGATCCCGTTTGCCGTGCTCGGCCTTGGATCTTGGGTCAATCGCTGGTTCGGACCGTTGCTCCAGTGGTTCTGCCTCACGGTCTTCATCGTGGCCCGCCGGCCGCGCGCCGCCCCGCCGCCGCTCCGCGTTTCAGTCGTCATCCCCGCCCGCAACGAAGCGGGCAACATCGCGGCTGCCGTGGCCCGCACCCCGGAAATGGGCGCCGGCACCGAGCTGATTTTCGTCGAAGGCCATTCCCGCGACGAAACGTGGGCCGCGCTCCAGCAGGTCGCCGCCCAAAATCCTGGCCGCCGGATAAAAATCCTGCAGCAAACCGGACGCGGCAAGGGCGACGCCGTGCGCGCAGGTTTCGCCGTCGCGACCGGCGACGTCTTGATGATCCTCGATGCCGATCTCACGATGCCGCCTGAGGAATTGCCGAAATTCTACGACGTCATCGCGAGCGGTCGCGCCGAATTCGCCAATGGGGTCCGACTGGTGTACCCGATGGAGGAAGAGGCGATGCAATTTCTGAATCTGTGCGCGAACAAGGCCTTCGGGCTCATCTTCACCTGGCTCCTGGGTCAGCCGGTAAAGGACACGCTTTGCGGCACCAAGGTGCTTTCGCGGGCGCACTACGAACGGATCGCCGCCAACCGCGGCTACTTCGGCGATTTCGATCCCTTCGGCGATTTCGACCTGCTGTTTGGCGCCGCGAAACTGAACCTTGAAGTCGCCGACGTGCCGATCCGCTACCGCGAGCGCACCTACGGCACGACCAACATTCAGCGCTGGCGCCACGGCTGGCTGCTGCTGCGCATGGTGATGTTTGCCGCCCGAAAGATTAAATTCGTGTGAGTTTTCGCGGATTTCCTGATTCTCCTCCGCTCCGCGTCATGCAAGTCCCGATCCTCGACCTCAAGCCCGCCTACGATGAGCTCCGCACCGAGCTCGACGCCGCCTATCACCGCGTCATGGAGTCGGGCTGGCTCCTGCTCGGCCACGAACTTGAAGCCTTCGAATCCGAATACGCCCGCAGTATCGGCGCGAAACACTGCATCGGCGTGGCCAACGGCCTTGAGGCCATGCAACTCGTGTTGATGGCGCTGGACCTGAAACCCGGCGACGAGGTTATCGTTCCCTCTCACGGCTACATCGCCACGTGGCTGGCGGTCACCCACACCGGCGCGCGGCCGGTTCCCTGCGAGCCCGATCCGCGCACCTACAATCTCGATCCGTCTCGGCTGGAAGCGCTCATCACGGCGCGCACGAAGGCAATTCTGCCGATTCATCTCTACGGCCAGACTGCCGAGATGGCGGCGATCAACGCCATCGCCCGGCGCCACGGCCTCTTTGTCTTGGAAGACGCCGCGCAATCCCACGGCGCCCGCTGCCACGGCCGCGCCGCCGGTGCCCTGGGCAACGCCGCGGGGGTCAGTTTCTACCCGAGCAAGAACCTCGGCGCGCTCGCGGATGCCGGTGCTGTCACCACCAGTGACGACGCCCTTGCCGACAAGGTCCGCCACCTGCGCAACTACGGTTCCAAGGTCCGATATCACAACGAATACCTCGGCCTCAACTCGCGCCTCAGCGAGCTGCAGGCGGCGTTCCTGCGCGCGAAGCTTCCGCACCTCGCCGCCTGGAACGCCCGCCGCGTCGCCCTCGCCGCCCGCTATTTCGCCCAACTTGAGGGCGTAGGCGATCTCGTGCTGCCGTTCGTGCCGGCGTCGGCCGAACCGGTGTGGCATCTTTTCGTCGTTCGGACCGCGCACCGCGACGCGCTGCAAGCGCATCTCACCGCCCAGGGCGTGGGGACGCAGATTCACTACCCCATTCCACCCCATCTCTCGAACGCTTATCGCCCGGCGGGCTGGAAACGCGGGGATTTTCCCCTCGCCGAACAGCTGGCCGGTGAGGTGCTCAGCCTCCCGATCGGCCCGCACCTGACGTCAGAGCAGATCGATCACGTCTGTCTCGCGATCCGGACGTTCTTTGCCGGACTCCCCCGGCCCGCATGAACGCGTCCGCCTGGAACCCGCTCACGCCGTTTGTGCAGCTGCACCGCCACAGCGGCCTGCTGCGGCAGTTCGCGCGCCGGGCCATCGAGGCGCGCCATCGGGGCAGTTTCCTCGGCCTCTTTTGGGCCGTGCTGGCGCCGATGATCTCGCTCTCGATCTACACCTTCATCTTCGGCTTCGTGTTTACGGGTCGCTTCACGGATTCGAAAACGGAAACCACCCTCGACTACGCGCTCGCCGCCTTTCTCGGGCTCATCCTTTTCAATTTTCTTAGCGAAGTACTGTCCCAGAGCCCGCTGACAATCGTCACGCAGCCCAACTTCGTGAAAAAGGTCGTCTTTCCCCTGGAGGTGCTGCCCGCCTCAACCGTCGGCGCGGCGGCGTTCTCGGCCGGTATCAGCCTTGCGCTCGCGCTGACCGGCATCGCGATCATCGGCCCCGGGCTCGACCGGCATGCACTCTGGCTTTTCGCCATCGTGCCACCCATCGCCATGATCGCGTTCGGCTGCGCGTGGTTTTTCTCCGCACTGGGCGTGTTCATCCGCGACATCGCGAACGTGATGCCGTTCGTCATGCAGATTCTCATGTTCATGAGCGCCGTATTCTACCCGACGTCCCGGCTCCTCGATGCGCCCCTCTGGGCGCAAAAAATCTTATTCGCCAATCCGCTCCTGCAGGCCGTGGTCAGCGCGCGCAACGCCGTCCTCTTCCATCAGTCGCCCGAAATCAAAAAGATCGTCTACCTGTGGGCCTGCGGGATCGTGATTTATCTGATCGGCCACTTCACGTTCCGTAAACTCCGGCCGGCGTTTGCGGATGTGATTTGAACCGCTGTCCGCCGGCGGTTTTTGGCAACCAAACGGTTGGATTCAGCGCGCCACGGGCACCGGCGGTAAATGCGACTTGAACCTCCCGGCGCCTTCCGGTGCGATAGCTCTCTTCCGGACGGCCACCGTCCCTTTTGATGATTCCGCTCGAGAACTATCCTCACGCTCCCGACCTCTTCCACGCCTACCGCACCTGGCTTTCGTTCCCCTCGGTCGAGCGCGAACCCGGTGGCTGGAGATTCGAGAACCGTTTCTATCCCGACTATCTTTTTGTCGGCGGAGCCTCGTTTGCGATTCAACGCACCGCGCTGAAGTATTGCACCGGCAACGGCCTCGATGTCGGGGCCGGACTCTGGCCGCTGCGGGGCGCCGTCGCGGTCGATCTGGAGCGCGGTCCCGGGGCCGGCCGCACGCTGGCAGATTTTCCCACGGGCTCGCAGGACTTCGTTTTCAGCTCCCACTGTCTGGAACACATCACGGCGTGGGAGACCGCACTGCGCGAATGGATTGGCAAACTGAAGCCCGGGGGCCGGTTGTTCCTCTACCTGCCTCACCAGACCTGCGGCATCTGGCGGCCGGGATCGCCCTTCGTGGGTGATGGTCATAAATGGGCGCCCACCCCCGAGATCATCAAGTCCACCCTGACCCGCCTTGCCGGCCGGATCGTCGGCAGCGACGACGGTCCCGACGCGATGGAGAGCTTTTTCGTTTGCGCCGAGTTCGGCGAGGCCCCGCGCTATTCCATCCTATGAGCCCGGAAAGCTATCATTTCGGCACGCGACTCGCGGTGCGCTGCGACTACTACGCGTTCCCGCGCACGGGCAGCCACTATCTCTGGGCCTGCTTCACCGGGCTGTTCGACCTCGTTTTCTATCCGAACGACTTCGTCGATCATCCGGAGGCCAAGCAGCGCGTCGACGAGCTCAACCCGCACGCCTTCTATGTTCTCCGGTTGCGCGAGGACGGCGTGCCGCATCAACCGGTCTACATCAATGCCGCCCCGCAGGGCGTGCATGGCGCGCCCGCCCGGGGCGACTGGCCCGCGATCATCCTCATCCGCGATCCCCACCCCACGATCTACAGTTGGTATCACACCGCCACCGAGCGCTGGGGCGCCAAGGTTCCCGACCGCGTCGCCTGGCTGCGTGACGCCTACCGCCAGTATCGGGAGTTCTATGACCAGGCGCTGGCCGTGCAGGCGGCCAACCCGGCGCGCACTTTCCTGATCCGCTTCGAGGAATTGAAAAAAGATCCCGCCGTCCTGCAGGGCCTCGCGGCCTTTGTCGGCGTACAGCCCAAACTCTCGCCGGCGTTCGTCCACTGGTGGACCGACTTCGACCGCATGACCCGCGAGGGCGCGCGCACCTTCTATCGCACGGGCAACAACGCCCAATGGAGCACCGACGCCGGCTGGCAGGCCGACCTGACGCTGGCCGATCCCGGCGATTTCAGCCGCTACGGCTATCCCCCGACCCCGTGAACGCCGTCCTCCAGTCCGTCGACGAGGCCTGGTTCGAAACGGCCGAACGATGCTGGTGCGGCGGCCGGAGCGAAACGGTCAGCCCGCACTCCCCTCACTACCGCGTCTGCCCGCGCTGCGGCGCCCATTTCGCGTCGCGCCGGCTCAAGCCCGACTGCATCGAAAAATTCTACAGCTACGAGGGCTACTGGCAGCAGCGCCAGCAGAGCAAGCAGCACCCCACCCTTTGGGAGCGCCAGCCATTGCTCGAGGCCGACGGCCGCGTGCAATGCTGGATCGACGCGATCGCACGCCACGCCGGCACCCAACGCGGCACCGCGGTCGAAGCCGGCTGCGCCGAGGGCACGATGTTGCTCCACCTGCGGAAGCTGGGCTGGACCACCGTCGGCATCGAACCCGACGCCCAAACCGCGGCGGGCGTCCGCGAACGCACCGGCCTGGATGTGCGCGCCGGCGTATTTCCCGACACGCCCGCCCCGGCCTGCGACCTGTTCGTGGCGTGCGACGTGCTCGAACACGTTCCCGATCCGTTGCGCTTCCTGCAGGCGGCGCGTACATCGCTGCGGCCCGGCGGCCTGATCTTCCTGCAATTGCCCCTGATGGAAGCGGCCCAGCCCGACTTCGGCCACATGACCGAAAAGGTCTTCGATCCGCAGGAACACGTTTTCATCTATTCGCGCGAAGCGGTCGCGACCTTGCTCGAAACCGCGGAATTCGAGGTGCTCGAAAACAACACCGCCTGGCGCCGCGCGCACGAGATCGTGATCGCCCGCCGGCTCGACCGGCCCGCCCGCCCCGTCCGCCATCTCGCCAATCTCCCGGAGATGTTTTCGCCGGCCTGGACCGGCTTCATCGACGAACTCAACGCCTTCGCCGCGCCGCTCGGCCTCCGGCAGTTCACCAACTGGTCCAAGCTCTGGGAGTATCCGTGGCTCTGGCACCACGGCCTGAGCGCGATCGACTGGCGCGGTAAGCGCGTGCTCGATCTCGGGTCCGAACAGTCGCCTTTTCCCTGGTGGCTCGCCACCAAGGGCGCCCACGTGACGTTGATCGAGACCGGCCGCAATTGGATCGAGCAGTGGGCAGCCGTCCGGCGCGCGCTCGGCGCCGTCGCGGTCGACTGGCAGATCGTCGACTCGTGCCGCCTGCCGTTTCCCAAGGACACGTTCGATGTGGTCACCAGTTTCTCCGTCATCGAGCACCAGACCGACAAGGCGCTTGCCGCCGCGGAAATCGGCCGCGTCCTCAAACCGGGCGGCCGGTTTGGCCTCTCGTTCGACATCTGCGAACCGTCGCTCGGCATGACGTTTCCCGAGTGGAACGGCCGCGCGCTGACGATGGGCGAATTCGAAAGCTCGATTTGGAATCAGCCCGCATTCGGCCAGGACGCCGCGCCCGAATGGAATCTCGAGGATATCCCGCCCTTCCTCCGGTGGCATCGGCAGACCGCGCCGCATCACAACTACGTGACGGGAGCGGCGCTGCTGCAAAAACGCGCGGCCACCGGTTGGCGCCGATTTTTCCCGTGGACCGGTTAATCGCATTCTTCCCCCGCCCGGCCCGCACCGCACGCGTATGAGGCTGCTGCTTTCCAAGCCGGACTCGCTCGGCGACCAGTTCATCGCCGCCGGAATCGTGCAAGCGCTGCAGCCCTTGCAGCCGGACTGGCGCATCGTGTGGCACGTCCGGGCGGGCATGGAGGTATTCGCACCGCTGATCGGCGCCACGGTTTTCATTCCTCAAACCGAGGCCGCGCCCGAAACCGAGGCCGCGCGTCTCGCGACCCACAGCGGCGCGCTCGTCGTCGTGCCGTATCCGCTTTCTCCGGGCGAAGCGTGGAGCGCCGACCTCCGCCGCAGAATCAAATGGTGGACGGACTTCATTCGGGCCGGAGCCTGGGACGCCACGGTCCTCGGGTTGGTGAACCGCAACTGGGTGGGCGACCTCACCGTCGCGGTCGCCGCGGCGCCGGTGCGGGTCGGGTTCGCCGCCAACGCCGCGCGTCAGCCGCTGGTCAACGAGGCCGACGCGCTGGCCGGAACGAACGCCCCGACCTTCACCGCCACGCTGTCGCCGTCGTTTACCCGCTCCGAGGCCGCGCAGCTGCGCGATCTGCTCGCCCTGCTCGAGCCGCGCTTGGGCGGCCTCGACCCGGTGCCAGTTTGGCGGACGTCCGTGGCGTGGCAGCCGTCCTCCGGGTTCCCCGCCACGCCGCGCATTTTCATCGCGCCGGGCGTCGGGGCGGACTCCCGCCGCGCATGGGGCATCGCGAATTTCGCGCGGGTTGCCGCGATCTTGCGCGCCCGCGGCGCGAGGGTTACCTGGATTGAGGGCCCGGGCGATGCGGCCTATTTTGCCGGCCTGCCGCCCGACGAGGAACCGGCGCGCCTGCGTTTCAGCGCGACGGAACTCGCCACGCTCGTGGCAGCGCTTTCGCACAGCGATCTGCTGCTGTGCCACGACACCGCCTACGTTCATCTCGCCGCCGGCCTCGGAGTGCCCACCGTGGCAATTTACGGCGCCGGGCAGCACGGACGATTCCACCCATCGGAGGGACGCGTGAAGATCGTGCAGAGCGAGATCGCCTGCGCCGGATGCCAGTGGCATTGCCTTTGGGACCGGTTGGTGTGCGTGGCGGATATCCCGGTGGAAGCCGTGGTCGCCGCTGCCAACCAAATGCTCGCCGGCGACACTTCGCCCGTCGCGGTCACGCTCGCCACGCCGCTGGCCGGCGCGCCCGACGGCGAAACCACCGCGGTTAAACAACGTTTGCAGCGGGAAATCCTGAGTCTGAACGCCGATCGTTTCGCCCGCCTGCAGATCATCCAGAGCCTGCTGGCGCCACCACCACCGTCCGCCCCGCCGTCGGTTGAGCCCCGGCTGTCCGTCATCATTCCCATGGGCCGGCCGGAACGGATTGCGCCGACGCTCGCCGCTCTCGTTGGTCAGCAACGCCTGCCAGCCAACTGGGAAATCGTACTCGTCGGCGTCGAGGCCCTGGCCGTCGCCCGCGCGCACCCGCATCTTCCCATCGTGCCCGTGGCGCTGGCCGCCAACCAGCTCCCGCCGCGCACGCGCTGCCTCGGGGTCGAACGCGCCACCGGCGACTGGTTCCTCTTCGTCGACGACGACATCGAGCTTGCACCCGACTGTTACGCGCGGCTGCTGGAGCTTTTTGCGACCGCGCCCTTCGCCAACGGCGCCACGCCGCCGGTGGGCGCCGTCGGATTCCGGCTCCCGGGAAAGAGCGGGCGATTCTTCGAGCGCCTCACCGACATTTCGAATTTCTGGGCACAACAGAGCCCGCTCGCCGGCGAACGCGACTGGCTTTACAGCGCCGCGTTCCTCGTGCGGGCCGAGGCCTACCAGCGCAGTGGCGGCTTCAATCCCGATCTGCCCAACGGCGAGGATGTCGATTTGACGCGCCGGATCGCCGCGGCCGGCTACCGGTTGCGCTACGAGCCCACCCTGGTCGCCCGCCACGATCACCGGCGCGACACCTTCGCTACGATGCTGCGCTATTTCTGGCGCAACGGGAATGCCGCGCGCTATTTCTTCGCCGCGCACGGCGGCGCCTGCCCGTTCAGCGTCAAGACGGTCTGGCTGAAAACGTGGAGCGATCTGCGGATGAATCTGAACTTTCAACGCGAGCAGGGCGGCGCGCTCGGGCTGCGCGCGCCGTGGGTCTGGCTGAACTATCTCGTCGTCGAGGCGTCGCTCGAATGGCACTGGCAGGAGTATCTGCATGAGGAACGGCGCTATCGGACCCTGCCCGTCCGGGCGAAAAGCGATGCGACGTTCGTTTCGGCCCTCACCGCTTGGGATGACGGCCGGCGCGTGCGCGGCGCGCTGCGTTACGCCCTTGCCGTGCTGCAGGACTTCGCCAATCCGGTGCGCCGATGAGGATCGGGATCGCGCTCAACCTGCTCGCGCCGGACAACGGCGGCGTCACGAACTATGTGCTGACGCTCCTGCGTCACTGGCCGGAATACGCCCCCGACCACAAAATGGTGCTCTTCAGTTTCGCCCACAACGAGCCCTTGCTCGCCACCCTGCCCCCCGAGGCGCGGCGGCACGAAATCCGTCTGCAAACCCAGGAGGAGGCCCTCGATCATTTCGACGAGATCGACGTCTACTTCTGCCCCTTCGGCACGCTCTGGCCCCGGCCCGTGCGCAAGCCGTCCGTCCTTACATTCCACGACATGCAGGAGCGCTTCTACCCCGAGTTCTTCACGAAGAAGGAACACAAGGAACGCTTCTTCCACTACGACTGGTCGCTGCGCATGGCCGACGCCGTGATCGCCATCTCGGATTTCACGCGCGACATGGCGGTAAAGATCGCCGGCGCGTCCCGCTGGAAATTCCAGGTGGTGCATCATGTGCCCGACACCCTGCCGCCGCCGGAAAAGCCCGCCGGTTGGCCGACGGCGATGGACGGACGCTCGTTCGTCTTTTACCCGGCCAATTTTTGGAAACACAAAAATCATCTGCCGCTGCTCGCCGCGATGACGCAGGTGGCGGCGCGCGGTTCCGGCGTTGCCCTGGTCTGTACCGGCAGCCTGCTGGGCCGCGATGCGGAGTGGCAGGAAGCCGCGCGCGCCGCCGGAGTGGCTGACCGCGTGTTGCACCTGGGGAAAGTTTCCCGCGCCGAGATCAGCTGGCTCTATCACCATGCCCGCGCCCTGGTGTTCCCTTCGTTGTTCGAGGGCTTCGGCATTCCTCTGCTCGAGGCGATGCAGACGGGCTGCCCGATCGCGTGCGGGCATAACACCAGCCAGCCCGACGTCGCGCGTGACGCCGCGCTTTATTTCGATGCGGCCAATCCGGCGTCCATCGCGACCGCCATCATCCGCATCGCCGGCGACGACGGATTGCGCACCAAGCTGGTCGGGGCGGGCCACCGCCGCCTGCAGGCGTTCACCGTGCGCAAATTGATCGACGGTCATCTCGCCGCCTTCGCTCTGGCCCGCCGACGGCACAACTCCTTCCGCATCTGGCTCAACGAAAAAATCCGGCTGCCGCGCTCCCTCCGGCCGCGCACCGAGCTCACGGCGCGCGAAGCCCGCATCGCCACGCGCCTGCTCCAGGCCCGCGCGCGCGTGCCGCGGACCTACGAACACGTCACGCCATGACCGTACCCCGTTTCAGCATCGTGGTCCCGACCTACAACCACGGCCGGTGGATCGAGACCGCCTTGCGCAGCATCTTCGATCAGGGGGTGGCCGACGTGGAGGTGCTGGTGATGGACGCGGTTTCGACTGACGACACCCCGCAGATCCTCGAGCGCTATCGCGATCGCCTCACCTGGCACCGGCGCCCCGACAAAGGCCAGGCCGATGCCATCAACCAGGGGCTCGGTCTCGCGCGCGGCGAGATCGTGGCGTGGCTGAACTCCGACGACACCTATCTGCCCGGCGCCTTCGCGCGGGTGGAAGCGGCTTTCGCCGCGGATCCCTCGCTCGATTTCGTCTACGGCGATGCGCTGGAAATCGACGAATACGACGCCATCCTCACACCCAATCTTTTCACCGAGGACTGCACGCGGGAGCGGTTCTATTTTTCCCACGACTACATCTGCCAGCCCACGCTCTTCCTGCGGCGCGCCACGTTGGCACGCGTCGGCGAGCTGCGGCCCGAGCTGCGCTGGTTCCTCGACTACCAGTGGCTCACCCGG
>CANEVO010000029.1 GCA_947442255.1 Opitutia bacterium | reverse complement strand
GGCGGTGCGGTTCACCGCGATGAACAACACCGCGCGCAAATACACCGTGCGCGTGCGCCAGTTTCGCTGAGTTCGCCGTTTCCTTCCGCCCTTACTCCCCGTCATGAACGCCTTCGCCGGTCCGCTTGTTCTGTTTGGCGTGGCCGTCGCCCCGTTGTTCGGCGCGCAGTCGCCATCATCGCCGCCCGTCGCCCAAGCCACCCTGCCGTCGGTGGCCCCGCGCCTGCAGCCGGGCGAGCAACGGGTTTACGCGCCGTCCGCGGACACTTTGATCGCCCGGCAGGCCGCGGACGGAATTCTCGAGGGCTTTCGCAAAGTCTACACGCAGGACGGCGCCCCGCGGATCGTCATCTACGTCAACCGCGCCCTCGTCGACGCGTCCGGCCTTTCGCTCACGAAACGAACCGAGAAGTTCGAGAAAACGGACACGACGACCAAGACCAGCGGCACGAACACGTATGTGACGAAGGAGGCCAAGGAGCCCACGCTCGCGGATCAGCAGACGGTGCGCGAGGTCGAGCGCTTATTCGGCCGGGTGTTCCGGCATGGCGGCGCGCAACTCGCCGATCAAGCGGTGGCCGTGACCCTGCTCCCGGAAAAGGCGGGCGACCACCTCACCGGCGATCGCGCCGCGCGGGAACGCGAGGCTCTGTCAAAGATAGCGGACATCGCGATCGAGGTTCTCATTTCCAGCCGCAACCTGATCGTGCCGCAGGTTTCCGGCGACGTGACCTATCCGATGCCCGACATCCAGGCCACGGCGATCCGGTTGAAGGACGCCGCGATTGTCGGCCAGGCGGCCGCGAGCGATATCATCGGCAAAGGCATGCAGGCCGGCCGCGTGATTCGGCAATTTGATGCCAGCGACATCACCGAGGCCACCGTGATTGCCCTGATCGAAGACATGCTGACCGGGAAGAAGTAAGGCCGAGCTTCGGGGTTAAACCGGCTCGAACCCGAATCCTACGGCTGCTTTGTCGGCGGAAACTTCGTGTCCTTCGTCGCCTCGGCCATTGCCTTCAGCGCGCGATCGAGGGCTTCTTGATCCTCTCCACCGGATCGCACGACGGGCGCACCGATTGAGAAGTCGATCGTCGCGGCATGCTGGATCGGAATCTCCATCTTGAGCGCCGGCGGCTCGACGTGAAACTTGACCTCGGGTGGAGTGGGAAAAACCGGGATCGGGATCGTCGCCGTCCGCAGTTCCTTGGGCATGGGAAATGAGGACCGTGGGTTGGACAGCGGCATCCGATCGGCCGCGGGAGCCGTGCTGCGGGACGGCATCGGAGTGACAGCGGGGCGAATCGTCACGTAATAAAATGCGGCGAACGCGGCGAGGAGGATGGCGCCCCAGATCAGGCGGGATTTCATGCGGGGCGGATCACTTCGGCCGCACCGTGTCCCAATGTTCAACCCAGGGCCAGCGCGATCACGCCCGCCGCCATCGCCACCGCGGCTCAGCACGTGAGCGCGAACGCGGTCATCCGAGCCCGAGCCGGAAATGCGCCTCCGGAGCGGTGAGGCCGGCGACGCGGACCACCTTGCGGCGGGAGGTGTCGCCGCGGAGCAAGCTCACCGCGCGGCGCGGCACGCCGAGCCGGTCCGCCAGGAATTCGCAGAGCACGAGATTGGCCTTATCCTCCACCGGCGGCGCGTGGACCTTGATCTTCACCGCGGCGCCGAGCCAGCCGACGATCTCGCTGCGCGGCGCGTTGGGCACGACGGCGATCGCGAGCGTGCAGGAAACATCGGGCATGGTTGCGATGCTCCGCCGCGATCCGCGACAGATCAACGCCGGTGTGCGGAGCGCCAGTCTCCGCACTGGCGGATGTCTATCAGAGGTTCATTCGAGCCGCGATCGTTGCGAATTTCGCCGGTCGGAGACCGGCGCCACGGCCCAAGCCGGTCAACCACCGAGCCACCGAGAGCACGGGGAAATTCTTCGGACCTCTGTGCCTTTGTGGTAAATTCCGATGCCTAGCTTCTCACCCCAGCGCCTCCGCCAGCGCCCCGATGATTTCCTCGGTGGGCTCGATGCCGCAGCAGAGACGCAGGAGATCGGGGTCAATCCGGCTCGCGGCGAGCTCGGCAACGCCCGCGGGCGTCGTGACAAGATCGTAGTGCGCGAGGTACATGAAGGGACAGATCAGCGTCGTCTTCATCCCGAAGCTCGGGCCCTTTGGCAGCCGCAGTCGGTTGTAAAATGGCTCCATTGGTGTCCGCAGGGTGAACGAGATCATGCCGCCCGTCGCGTCAGGGTGACGGGCAATCGAGAGGTAGTTCGCCCGCGAATCCGGCTGCAGCGCCCAATAAACCTGGCGGATCTTGGGATGCTGCTGGAGAAAGGCCGCGACGCGCGCGGTGTTGGCATGAATCTGTGCCAGGACGCGATCGGTGTTTCCGATTTCCGCGGCGAGCCGGCCTAGATCGCGCGGGTACACCGGCTCGAGCGCCACGGCGGTGCGGCGGCGGAGTTCGGCGGCATCGGGGCCCGCGGGGTTCATTACACTGACGCCGGCGATCACATCGCCCTCGCTGGCGGTGTACTTCGTCAGGCTGCACACCACCGCGTCCGCGAGCGGGAGGACGTTGAGGTTGAAGATCGATGCGACTGAGGGATCGAGGATGAGATGCGCGCCATGCTTCCGGCAGAGCGCCGCGATCGCCGCCACGTCCGGCGTCTGGATGAGCGGGTTGGTGGGAAGCTCGGCGATGACGCCCGCGATCGAGGCGCCATGCCTGGCGAAGATCCGCTCGATCGCCTCGCGGTCATTCGGATCGCGGACATACACATAGTCAGCGGGCGCGGCCGTGAATTTCCGCAGAATCGCAATCGTGTCGAGGTAGAGCCAGCCGAGCTGCAGCCACACCGTGCGCCCGCGGCTCGCCTGGAGATCGGCGGAGGCGCGAAAGGTGGCGTAGACCGCGTTCATCCCCGAATTCGCGAGCAGCACATCATTATCGCCCGCGGTGGGGACGACCTGGCGCAGGACACGCTTGATCTCGGCCGTGGCATCGCCGGCGAAGGCGCTCTCGGTTTCCGCCGCGGGAATCTGCCCCAGCCGGACCAACTCATCCTCCGCCGCGCGCGACGACAGAAAGCCGCCGATGTTTTGCAGGTAGGTCTTGGCGCGAGCGAACGTGTCACCCGACTCCGGGTGCGACACGCCCTGCATGCCGCCGTGCGCCATGGCGGTCGCGCCTGAACCAGGACCGAGTTGGGAGAGCAGCGCGGCGGCCATCCGCTGGGACGACGTGAGCCAGAGCGTGCGACCGGCGAGCCCGGGCAAGGTCCGCGTCAAGTGGGCGCCGAGTTGCCGCGTGAACGGGTGGACCACGAACCGTGGATAGCTGGAGGTGAGGTGCCGGACGGTTTCCGGATCCTTTTCCTCATAGCCGCGGACATCCCGCATCGTGGGCAGGCTGCAGGAGACAGCGTGCGGGCTCGCTGGAATACGTTGGCCGAGAGGAAGCGGAGGAAAGACGGGCATGACCGAAAGCGACAGGCGCTTCCGGTTGAGGTTTGGGAGTTGCCCGGGCTTGGCAACCGGAAGGTGTGTCCTCCTTCGCCAAGGCTACGGAGGACAGGTCCTCCCGGGTCAGCGTCTGGGGAAGGTTTGACCGGGTGACCTTCGCCCAGGCAACTGGGATAGGTCCTCCCAAGTTCCGCGTCTGGCGCTTTTACCACGCAAAAGCCTAGTCATTTTCCGCCAGAGGCGGAAAATGACCCGGGAATGAAACTCGTGTCGTGGAACGTCAACGGCGTGCGGGCGGCGCACAAGAAGGGTCTGCTCGACTTCATGGAGCAGGCGAAGGCCGACGTGATCTGCCTGCAGGAAGCCAAGGCGCATCCCGGCGACGCCCAGCACATCGCGTGGCCGCATGGCTATGAAGTCTTCTGGAATCCGGCGGTGAAGAAGGGCTACAGCGGCACGATCATTTTCACGCGAGTGAAACCGAAGCATGTTACCCTCGGCATCGGCCGGGCGGATCACGATGGTGAGGGCCGGGTCATCACCGCCGAGTACGACGACTTCTACCTCGCCAATGTCTATCAGCCCAATTCGCAGCGCGGCCTGACTCGGCTCGATTATCGCACGCAGGAGTGGGATCCGGCCTTTCTCGCCTGGCTAAAGAAACTGGAAATGAAGAAACCGGTGATCTTCTGCGGCGACCTCAATGTCGCCCACACCGAGATCGATCTGACGAATCCCAAGACGAACCGGCGCAACGCGGGGTTCACCGAGGAGGAGCGGGGGAATTTCACGCGGATTATCGAGGCCGGTTATGTGGACACCTTTCGCGAGTTTGAGCAGGGTCCGGGCCATTATTCCTGGTGGAGCCAGATGATGAACTGCCGCGCCCGGAACATCGGATGGCGCGTCGATTACTTCGTTGCCAGCGCCAAGCTCCGTTCGTCGCTGAAGCGGGCGTGGATCAGCCCGGAAGTCATGGGCAGCGATCATTGTCCCGTGGGTTTGGAAATCGCCTGAGCACGCCTTTTTTTACGTCATGGCGAAACCCGAATTGAAAGAGCTCATGCTCCGCCGCCCGCGGCTGACGCTGGCCGCGGCGGAAAGCCTGACGTGCGGCCAGGTGCAGGCCGCGGTGGGCGCGATTTCGGGCGCCTCGGAATTCTTTCTCGGCGGCGTCACGGCGTACTCGCTCGACCAGAAGATCGCATTGCTCGGCGTGAACCGGCGGGCGGCGGCGCGTGTGAATTGCGTTTCGGCTGAGGTCGCGCAGGAAATGGCCCGGGGCGCGTGCCGGTTGTTCGACAGCGATCTTGGCGTGGCCACGACGGGCTACGCGGAGCCTTCGCCCGCCGATGGAGTCATCGCACCGATGGCCTGGTGGGCAATCGCCCATCGGCGCCGCGGCCGTTTTGTCGCCGTCCGCAGCGGACGCGTGGAGTGTCCCGGCGAACCGCGCATCGAGGTGCAGCAGATCGTGGCGGCGGCGTTGATCGCCGAGTTGGTCGCGTATCTGCGCGAGCTTCGGGGTTCGTAGCTCGACACACCGCAGCGCCAACACACCCCGGCGCTGCGCGTCACCCCTCTCCAAGAGGGGATCGCAAGCCTGCTTTCCGAACGAACTCTCGGAGACGAAACCCAAGCAGGGTTTGCTTCGATCCCCTCTCGAGAGGGGTGCCCGGCAGGGCGGGGTGTGTCACCTTTCGCCGCCTTCGGCCCTCACGTCACCGCGTTCTGCAGAAACTCGATCGATTCGCCGTTCGGGCCCTCGCAGAAGAAGACCCGAATCGGGAATGCACCCTTTCCGTTGGTCGTGGTCAGCGTGACGTCCTTCGGCTCGATCGTGATCTTGGCTCCGGCGGCGCGCACGCGGGCCGCGACGTCATCAAGCCGGTTGGTGCGAAACGCGAAGTGAAACACGCTGCCGTTCGGCGCGGGAAAATAGGCCAGGTCCTCAAACACCTCGATGTAGTTGCCATCGCCGGTGTCGAGCATCACGGCCCGCTGGGGGGCTGCCCGCCAGGCGACCTTCTCGGTGCAGCCCAGGACGTCCTGGTAAAAAGCCATGGTCTTGTCCCAGTCACGCGTCTTGACGCAGACGTGGTGGAAACCGCCGTTGCCGCCGAGAATGGGGTTGGGCATAGAAAAAGGGATCGAAGGCGGCGCGTCGCGCGGTGGGAACCGGAGGCGAGGAGGACCGGCGTTGCGCCGCAACCTGCCGCGCTCACTCCTGCGCCGGCGGGACGATTACGGCGCCAGCTTCTGCATCAAGTTCATGATCGGCTGCACCTCGGCGATGGGCGTCACCCAATCGCTGTAAAGCAGCTCCGGCATCGTGTACTTGGTATTGTGGAGGACGAAGTTGGCTTTGTCGTTCCGCGAAAGGTGGCCCATTTTGACGGTGGCCCCGGCGTAGAGTCCGGTGCTCCTCGTGTAGACGAGAATCGGGCTGTCGAGAATCTCGGTGCGGTTGCGCTCGACTTCGGCGGCCCGCGGTCCGGCGACGGCCTTGGCATCGATGCCGATATTGAAGCGGTTCTTGAACAACAGTCGCGGCGTGGTGGCGTCGGTGATCACCAGCACGCTTTCGATCGACTTGGCGCCGATTTGGAAACCCAAGCTCGCCTCGGCGGCATTCAGGAGCACGGGCACGCTCCAGCGGCCATCCGCCTTTTTGACCATGATCACGCCATAACCGTCCTGCACGCCGAGGAAGAAACCGGCCTTGAACTGGTTGATGATGATGACGGCCTTCGCCCGCTGCCACACCTCCGCCGGAATCGCCGTATCACGCCGAATTTGAAAGGTTTGCAGGATCGCCTCGCAGCTTTCGATGCGCCGCAGGTGGTCGTCATGGCTCGCCTCAGCCCGAACGGAAACAACGCCAAGGAGCGCAACAAGGGACAGGAGCAGGAATTTCTTCATGACGAGGCGAAATCTAAATTGAAGTGGAGTGTATGCACGGCCCGACGAAGTTGGAAAGCGCGGAGTGAACGCGTAGCCGGGACCCAGCCGCCTGCCCAAAGTTCCGGCGGCCCGCCCTCAATCCAACCCGCGCGCGGCCAGGTCGTCTTCATTCCACCCGAGATAGTGTCCGAGTTCGTGGAGATAGGTGACGCGAACCTCGTCGCGAAAGATGTCCTCATCCTCGTCGGCGAAGTCCCACAGGTTGCCGAGATAGAGGAGAATCTGCGGCGGCGCGGGATCTGGATGCACCAGATCGGTGCCGTGGGGATTGCCCGTGAACAGCCCGAGGATGTCGGGATCGAAACCCTCGGCGAGCAGGTCGGCGGCCGGTCCGCGTTCGTAGTGCACCGCGACTTCGCGGGCCAGCGGGCGGATCTCCGGCGGCAACTGGCGCTGGGCGGCGCCGACGGTGTCCGCGGCGAGTTTCGTCCGGCGCTCGTGGTTGGAATTCATGGCCGCAGCTCGGCCGACAGATCGAGCTGCTCGAAGCGCGCGCCGAGCAGCCGCACGCCGGTGGCGATCTCGGCCACAAGCACGGCGAGGATCAGGCCCGCACTCGCGACGCTACTCAAGGCGAGGGCGAGCGTTCCCTGCTGGCCGAGGAGAAAGGCGATCGCGAAGGGTACCGCCCCGGCGAGCGCGGCGGGAATGAGGGCCGCCACCATCGTCAGCGTCTGCGCGAAGAAGAAGATCATCCGCTGGCCCACGACCTCCGGCCCGCCGCCGCGGTTCCGCGTGGTCTGAAACCACCCCGGAAAAAACAGCGCCGCCGCGTTGGGAACCAGCAGTTGGAGACTCACGAGAGCCGGCATAATCACGGCCAGCCCAAGCGTCCCGACGATCCGCACCGGCGGAGTCAGCCAGACCCAGTCGCGGCCAGGCGGAGGAAACGTGAGCGCCACCGAAAGCAGCGCCAGCCACAGGACGCCCGTGAGAATGGCCACCGGGGTGAGTAGCTCGCCGAGCACGATTTGCCAGCCGGGGAGGGGATAGGTCTTGAGCACGTCGGTGTGGCTGAGATCGCCCCGCAGATCCTGCCGGGCGAACTGGGGGCCGACGATCAGGACATAGACCGCAAACGCCGCCGCGACCGCGCCGGTCGCGGGCAACAACGCCGGCGCGATGGGTTGAGTGCGGAGCCAGGCCACGCTGGCGAGAATCAGGCCGGCACCGATCAGAAAGACCCGCCCCGTGAAATAGGGCCAGGTTGACAGCAGGTTCTTCCAGAAGAACGCGAGTTCCGGCCGTCCCACTCCCGCGAGGCGAAAGGGCCCTTTTCGCGCCGCCGGCGTCCTGCCGGGTCCGCTGCGATCCGGGGCCCGCCACCCGGTCAACTGCGCGGCCCGGCGTTGCGCATCGTCGACCGCGGCGTCCTCGAACGAAACCGCGGAACGAACGACCCACAGGTAGTGCACGGAGATCACGAGGAGGGAGGACGGCAGGATGAGGAGAAACGCGCGGCCATCCGCGGCGAGGAAGGGCCCGAGGACAGTCTTGAGCGGCCACAGCAGCCAGGAGAGCGGGGCGGTTTCCGTGAGGCCGACCAGCCAGTACGCGAGCGGTTGGAGACTGGGCGCGGCCAGGGGCGCCGGCCAGCGGGCGTCGACGGGCAGGCGAAAAAACGTGATTCCGATCGCCGCGGCGACGAGGGCACAGACCAGCAGCCGCCGGCGCCACGGCCCGATTCCCCGATCGGCGAGTCGGGAGAGCGTGAAGTTGGCGCCGCTGAAATGAAGGTTCAGCGCCGAGAAGATGAACCACCAGCCAATCGCATGCGTCAGCGCGTTGCCCCCAAGAAAACTCCACCGGTTCGTGAAGAGCACCATCAACGCCGCACCCACGAGGCTGCGAAACTGCGAACTCAGGAGGCGGAAGTGCACCAGCGATCGGCGCGTCACGGGAGCCGGAAACAGGAAAGCGATCTCCGCTTCCGTGAATCCGAGGGCCGCGCGCTGCGTGGGCACGATCCACATGATTGCCACGATCAACAACAGTAGCAGGGCACCCGCGGCGGACGCGACGAGCAGGCCGTTGGCGGGAATCGCGAGGGACGCCGCATCCAGCGCCGCCATGGCCTGGGGATCCCGCGGCCGGGGTGGTCCGGCAAAGCTGCGAATGAAGAAAAAATAGAAGTACGCCGCCCCGACGATCGCGCCGAAAAGGTACTTCGGCTGACGCAGCCGCTGCGCGCGGGATCGCAGCCAGTTCCAGGCCGACATCACTCGCAGGTAGATCAGGGCGCGCAGCATGGAATCACCGTTCCGACCCGCCGGTGGCGCGAATGAACACCTCTTCGAGACTGACCCGGGATTCGCCGTTGCTGAAGCGGGCGGCGACCTCGGCGATCGCCCCATTGGCAATCTTCTCGCCCTGCTTGAGGATGAGAACGTGGGAGCAGACTTCCTCGAGCAGATGAAGGAGGTGGGAGCTGAGGACAATCGTGGCGCCTTCCCGAGCGCGGCGGGCGATCGAGTCCTTCATGCGCCGGATGCCGAGGGGATCGAGTCCGGTTAGCGGCTCGTCAAAGAAGAGGACGCGGGGCCCGTGCAGCAGGCCGCAGGCGATCGCGAGTTTCTGCTTCATGCCGCGCGACAGTTCGCCTGGAAGTTGGTCGGCCTTGTCCGCAATTTCGAATTCCGTCAGCAGCGGACCGGCGATCGCCTCGTAGTTTTCCACGCCGTAGAGCCGGCCCACGAAGTTGAGGTGTTGCCGCACCGTCAGGTAGTCGAACAGCCGTGGTTCGTCGGGAAAGAAGGCCAGGGCGCGTTTCGCGGCGACCGCCTCCGTGGCGACATCGTGTCCGGCGATTCGAACGGTCCCCGCGGTGGCGGGAATGATGCCGGCAAGGCAGCGTAGCGTGGTGGTCTTGCCGGCGCCGTTCGGTCCCACCAGCCCGAGGACCTCGCCCGGCCGGACGGCGAATGAGAGGTCACGCACGGCGGTGAACGAACCGTAGCGTTTTGTCAGGGCGGCGACCTCGATCATGGCCGGGCGACCCTGCGGGGGGTGGCGCAGGCCGGCAAGCCCGCGCAAGAAAGGGGAACCTTCGTGGTTGCGCTGCGTCTTTCCTTCCGGTCCGGCTTCAGGCCGGGCCAACCCTCAAACCCAAAAAACCTCAGTGTTCCCGATCATGAAACTCCTCAAGATTGTCTTTACCACGCTGGCACTCGGACTGATGGCGTCCGTGTCGGTGCTCCATGCCCAGGACGGCAAGAAGAAGGGTGGCATGAGCCCCGAAGCCCGCGTTGCCCAGATTGACGAAGCGGTCGGCGGCCTTTCCGCGGACCAGAAAACGAAGATCGTGGGGATCCTTGCCAAGGTCCAGGAACAGGTCATGGCCCTCGCGCCCGAGGAACGTGGAGCCAAGGGCATGGAGCTTCGCCAGGCGGCCAATGGCGAGATTCGCGCGGTTCTTACCGACGCGCAGAAGGCGAAGTTCGACGCCATGCCCCAAGGCGGCGGCGGGCCCGGTGGCGGCAAGAAGAAGAATAAGTAATTTGAACTGACAGATGGGCCGCCGTGGGAAAACCCGCGGCGGCTTTTTTGTGCCCGGGTAGCGCCGCGTCTCCGACCGGCGAAGTTCGTGATGTGCTTCCTGCCGCCTTTCGCCGATCAGAGACGCGGCGCCACCCGGAGGCGGTCACCGTGCTTTCGCTTCGACTTCGCCGGCCTGCCGCCGCCACCGTGGATCCATGGGGGAAAAAATGCGTGTGGTGATCGTCGGCGGCGGGGCAGCGGGTTACTTCGCGGCCATTGCCAGCGCGGAGAGATTGGGCGCGGCCGCCGAGGTGACCATTTACGAGGCCACGGCGAATCCGCTGGCCAAGGTGCGCGTGTCGGGCGGCGGCCGCTGCAATGTCGCGCATGCCTGCTTCGAGCCCCGCGAACTCGTGAAGCGTTATCCTCGCGGCGGCCGCGAGCTGATGGGGGCGTTTCACCGCTGGCAGCCGCGGGACACCGTGGCATGGTTTGCCGAGCGCGGCGTGGAACTGAAAACGGAAGAGGACGGGCGGATGTTTCCGGTCACGGACGACTCGGCGACGATTGTCGACTGTCTCACCGCGGCGGCGGAGCGGGCCGGGGTACGGGTGGTGACGAGTTTGGGCGTGCGGATGGCGGAGGCGGCGGGCGGCGGATTCTGGCTGACGCTGACCGACGGCACGAACGTCCGCTGTGAGCGGCTGCTGTTGGCGACGGGCGGCAATCGATCCTCGGCGGGTTACACCATCGCCCAGAAACTGGGCCACACGATCGAGCCGCTGGTGCCGTCGCTGTTCACCTTTCACATCGACGATGCGCGGCTCATTGGACTGTCGGGCGTAGCGGTGGAAAACGTGACCGTCGCGGTGCAGGGGACGAAGCTCCGCGAGAGCGGCCCCCTGCTCGTCACCCATTGGGGGTTGAGTGGTCCTGCGATCCTGAAACTGTCGGCTTGGGGCGCGCGGGAGCTGGCGGAGCTGAAGTATGAATTTCCGCTGACGGTGAACTTCGTGCCGCCGCACAATCGCGATTCGCTGCTGCGCGAACTCGAGGCGGCGCGGGCGAAAAATCTGCGCAAGCAGATCGCGACGTGGAGCCCGGTGCCGATGCCGCAGCGGCTGTGGGAGCGGTTGGTCACCTCGGCGGGGGTTCCTGCCACGACGCCCTGGACCGGAGTGGCGAATGCGGCGCTCGCCACGCTCGCGACTCAATTGACGGCGGCGGAGATGAACGTGGTCGGGAAGAGCCTGTTCAAGGACGAGTTCGTCACCTGCGGTGGCGTGCGGTTGAATGAAGTCGATTTTCGCACGATGGGCAGCCGCCAGGTGCCGGGCCTGCATTTCGCGGGTGAAATTCTCGACCTCGATGGTGTGACCGGCGGATTCAATTTCCAGTCCGCCTGGACGACCGGCTGGCTGGCGGGGCAGGACATGGGCAAACCCGAAACTGCGCCGGCCTGAACGTCGCCGCGTGCCGGGGCCACCGCACTGGGCCCACGTGGATCCTCTTTGTTCGAGGTCGCCATCGTTCCGGCGCAAATCGGTGTCACAGATGCTACACCGATTTGCTTGCCGGCCGGTTGAGCGGAGCGGACGACGCCTTTGGGGTCTATGGGCCCGCTGTGCAAATCGATGTCACACGTGTGATATCGATTTGCACAGCGGGAGGCGGGGTTGATCACCGGCTTGAAAGGTCCGGGCGAAGTTGTCTGCCTGCGTTCGTTTCGCGGCCATGCCCACTTACTGGCAACTTCTGCTCATCGTTCTTCCGGTCTTCGCCATCATCGGCGTGGGGGTCGCGGTGCGGCGCGTGCATTGGATCGAGGGGGACGCCGAGGCCAGCCTCATCCGGTTCACCGTCAACGTCTGCTTCCCGTGCCTGATCTTCGAGTCGGTCGCGAACAACGCGGCGCTGAAGGATCCTTCCAATCTGGTCATCCCGCCGCTGGTCGGGTTCGGGCTCGCCTGGCTGAGCCTCAGCGCGGGGCGACTGATGGCGAAGGCCATCGGGCTCCAAGTCGGCAACGGGTTGCGCACCTTCGCGCTCGCCGTCGGCATCAATAATTATGGCTTCCTCCCACTGCCCATCATGGAAGCCATCTGGGGCCCCGGCAGCCGCGGGGTGCTCTTCCTGCACAACATCGGGGTCGAGATCGCCGTCTGGACCGTTGGGGTGCTGATCCTGAGCGGGTTGTCTCTCCGCGACGGGTGGCGGCGGGTCGTGAGCCCGGTGACGATCACCATCGTCGTGGCACTCGCGTGCAACCTGACCGGCCTCTCCTCCCATCTGCCAAAGGTGCTTTTCGACGCCGTGCATGCGATGGCCGTCTGCAGCATCCCGCTCGGGCTGATCATGACAGGCGTCAGCCTGGCGAACTTCATCGGCGAACCGCGGCAACTGTTCGACCCCAAGGTCTCGCTCGCCGCCACCACGCTGCGCCTCGGGATCCTCCCCGTGGTCATCCTGGCGGTGGCAAAATTTCTCCCGTTCTCGCTCGAACTGAAACGCGTTCTCCTGGTTCAGGCCGCCATGCCGACGGCCATGACCTCCGTCATTCTGGCGCGGATGTACGGCGGACATCCCAAGACCGCGGTGCAAATCGTCTTCGGCACCACCGTCCTCGGATTGTTCGTCATTCCGCTGTGGCTGCGGGCGGGGCTGGCGTGGTTGGGGGTGTAGGGGGCAGGGCGGAGTTGAGAGTTGAGGGCTGGCCGGGTTGAGAGTGGAGAGCTGAGAGTTGAGAGAGTTGTCTGAGTGGCACGGGTCTCCTGACCCGTGAAGACCGGAAGGATTGATCGATCCGCTTTCATGGGTCGGGAGACCCATGCCACTCGGCGAAGGTCGATGGGGGGACCTTGCGGGTTCGCCCACGGGGACTTTCCGACGGATTCCGGGTCCAAGGGCGACTGATGAATAAGGAATACCTGCCGCTGATCCCACGTGGGCGTGGATTGACCGAGGGCCGGGTCCACCCCTAGCTCTCGGCGACCATGGACTGGATTTCCGATCCGCAGATTTGGGTTTCCCTCGTCACGCTCACCGCGCTCGAGGTCGTGCTTGGCATCGACAACGTAATCTTCATCTCGATCCTCGCCGGCAAGCTGCCGCCGGAACAACAAGCGAAGGCGCGCAAGTTGGGCCTCTCGCTCGCCCTCATCACGCGCATCCTGCTGCTGCTGAGCCTGACCTGGGTCATGGGCCTGACGAAGCCGCTCTTCACGCTGCCCATCATGCAGCAGGAGATCTCCGGCCGGGATCTTGTCCTGCTTGTCGGCGGACTCTTCCTGATCTGGAAGAGCGTGCACGAGGTGCATGAAAAGCTGGAGGAGGACGACGGACATCTGACGAAGGGTCGGACCGGCGTGACCTTCACCAACGTCATCATTCAGATCCTGATCCTCGACATCGTTTTCTCCCTCGACTCGGTGATCACCGCCGTGGGCATGGCGAACGACGTCGGTGTCATGATCGCCGCCGTCGTCATTGCCTTGGTCGTCATGCTCATCTTCGCGGGCGCCATCAGCGACTTCGTCAACCGGCACCCGACGCTGAAAATGCTCGCGCTGAGTTTTCTCATCCTGATCGGGGTCGCACTCGTGGGCGAGGGACTCGGCCAGCACATCCCGAAGGGTTATATCTATTTCTCCATGGCCTTCGCGGTCGGCGTCGAGATGTTGAACCTCAAGCTGCGGGCGAAGGATAAGGCGAAGAAGCCGGTCGAGTTGCACCAGCCCTACCGGTAGGAATTTCTCGGGAACTTGTCGCCTGGCCGACAAATTCCTAGTGGGTGTCGCGGTGGTGAACCAGCCAACGTCGGGGCGTGGGCAAGCGGGCGCGACAATCGGACTTGGACTATCGGGCGTCGGCTAGGGGGCTTGGGACACCGGGCGTGGAAGAGCCTCGCCCCGACGAAGAATTTCGTGTCGGCGCCGCTCGTTCCCGGAGGGGCGCACCTCGTGTGCGCCCTCTCCTTTGTCGGCGGCGCATCCAATCAACCGGCGGGGCACGAGGTGGTCGTTGGTTTGTTGTCATCTATTAGATGACAAAAACGATTGGGTCCGGGTCGAGGGAGCAGCTGGCGTCGCCATGGCGGCGTCAGATCTTGGCCGGCGGTCTCGAATCTCAATTTTCGGTTCTCAAATGCCGTCCGCCCGCCCGTCCGCCGGTCGGAGACCAGCGCTACGGGAAAGCGTGCTTAGTGTTTCTTTTTTAATGCGGCGTTGAACCAGTCGTTCGTCACCGCGGGCGGCGGCGGTGGCGGCGTCATTGGCCGCGCGGCTCCGGGGGAGCGGGGGCCGGGCGCGCCGGTGCGCGGGGTCTTCGGGCCGATCTCGGGCTTGCTCCGCATCGACAGGGCGATCCGCTGGCGCGGGAGATCGATCTCCGTGACGGTGACCATGACTTTCTGCTGGGGCCGCACCACCGCGGCGGGATCCTTCACGAAACTGTCCGCGAGCTGGCTCACGTGGACGAGGCCGTCCTGGTGCACGCCGATGTCCACGAACGCCCCGAACGCCGTCACGTTGGTCACGATGCCGGGCAGTTTCATGCCGGGTTTCAGATCCTCGGGCTTATTCACGCCCTCGGTGAAACTGAACGCCTCGAACTTCTGGCGCGGATCGCGGCCGGGCTTGGCGAGCTCGGCCATGATGTCGGTCAGGGTCGGCAGACCGACGTCCGCCGTCACGTAGGTCTCGAGCTTGATCTTCGCGCGGAGTGCGGAATCGCGGACGAGGTCCGCCACAGTGGCGCCGAGATCGGCGGCCATCTTCTCGACCAGCGGGTAGCGTTCCGGGTGGACTGCACTCGCGTCGAGCGGGTTGACGCTGTCGCGGATGCGGAGGAAGCCGGCCGCCTGCTCGAAGGCCTTCGGGCCGAGCCGCGGCACGTCCTTCAGATCGGCGCGCGCCTTGAACGGGCCGTTTTCGTTGCGCCGGGCCACGATCGCCGCGGCCGTCGCGGCATTGAGTCCGGAAACATAACTCAGCAACTGCTTGGACGCGGTGTTGAGTTCGACGCCGACGCCGTTGACGGCGCTCACGACGGTGTCGTCGAGCGAGCGCTTGAGCGCGGGCTGATCGACGTCGTGCTGGTACTGGCCGACGCCGATCGACTTGGGATCGAGCTTCACGAGCTCGGCGAGCGGATCGGCGAGTCGTCGGCCGATCGAGACGGCGCCACGGACGGTGAGATCGTGATCGGGGAACTCCTCGCGGGCCACGTCGCTCGCGGAATAGATCGAGGCGCCGGATTCGTTGACCATGACCACCGGGATGGCTGGCGGCAGGCCGAGGGTGCGGATAAAGGATTCGGTTTCGCGACCGCCGGTGCCGTTGCCGACGGCGATGGCCTCGACGGCGAAGTACTTCACGAAGCCGGTGATCTTCTCGCCGGCCTCGGCGGGTTGGCGATCGGGATAGACCACGTCGTTGTGCAGCAGCTTTCCCTGGCGATCGAGGGCGACGACCTTGCAGCCCGTGCGGAAGCCGGGATCGATCGCGAGGACGGCGCGCTGGCCGAGCGGCGGCGAAAGGAGAAGCTCGCGCAAGTTGGCGGTGAAAATCTTGATGGCGGCCTCGTCGGCCCGCTTCTTGGACTCGAGCCGCATCTCGGTTTCCATGGCGGAGCAGAGCAGCCGTTTGCAGGCATCCTGCACGGCGAGGACAACCTGATCGCCGGCGGCGGACTTTCCCTTTACGAAGAGCGACTGCACCGTGGCGAATGCGGTGGTCTCGTCGGGCAGTTGCACGCGCATCATCAGGAAGAGTTCCTTCTCGCCGCGGCGCATCGCGAGGACGCGGTGCGACGGTGCCTTGGCGAGCGGCTCGCTCCATTCGAAGTAGTCCTTGTATTTCGCGGCGTCGGGATGGTCGGCCTTGCCGTACATCACCTTCGACGAAATCACGGCGTCGCGCTGGTAAACGCTGCGCAGACGGACGCGGGCGTCCTGATCGTCGCTCACGCGCTCGGCGATGATGTCGCGGGCACCGGCGAGCGCCTCCTCCACGTTCGCGATGGTGGACGTCACATTTTTGCCATCGTCGGCGACATACTCGCGCCCCACATAAATCGTGGCGGCTGCGATCGGATCGGTGGCGGCGTCCTGGGCAAAGAGGAGATCGGCGAGGGGCTCGAGGCCCTTTTCCTTCGCGATGGTGGCGCGGGTGCGCTTCTTCGGGCGAAACGGGAGGTAGATGTCCTCGAGCGCGGTGACGGTGTCGGCGGCGAGAATGGCCTTCTCCAATGCGGGCGTGAGCAGGTTACGCTCCTTCAGTGAGGCGAGGATGGACGCCCGGCGTTCGTCAACGGCTCGCATCTGCTCAAGGCGATCGCGGATCGCGAGGACCTGGACCTCGTCGAGTTCGCCGGTGACCTCCTTGCGGTAGCGCGAGATGAACGGAACGGTGGCGCCGCCCGCGAGGAGCTGCGCGGTGGCGGCGACCTGGAAGACCTTGACGTTGAGTTCCGCGGCGAGACGGAGAACGTGATCGGGATTGGGCTGGTCGGTGACCGCGGCGGCGACTTCGGACATGAAAGGAAAAACCGCCGAGCACAGCGGCTGGGGGCGGGCGTGCAAGGAGCATTTGTTGTCCAGGCCGGGCCCGGAGGAATCGGATCAGGAAGGCGGGGGAGATGGGGAAGCGGGCAGTCCACGGATCCGGATTGAGCCTGAAATCAGGAAGCCAGGATGCAGACGAACCATCCCGACACCCTCCTGACGGGGACCCATTCAGGGCACGACTTCGCGAGGCGCCCGAGCGCATCGCGAGATCCGGCTAGAATGTCGCTCCGTTCGGCGCGCCAAGAGGGGATCTTCACGAATCCGGCATCTCGAGACGCATTCTTCCAATCGAAAATCGAGAATCCAAAATTCAAAATTCCGAATAGATGCTTTGCGCCCGCCGGGGAAATTTGGCGACGTGCTGTGCAACCCCGCACGCTCTCCCTCCGATGTCCGCCATCAATCGTTTCCTCCTCGAGAATTCGCTCCGAATCGCGTCGAACCCGTGCGTCAGCCCCGACTTCTGTCTCGACTGGCCTGCCCTCGCCGCCAAGGCAATGAGCGGCGATCGCGGAGTGAGCCGGTTTCCGAAAAGCACCTTCGAAACGAAGCAGGGACGATGGTTTCTGTTTGAAGACCAGGCTAGCGGTGACTGTGGCTGGGAGTTGGAGGGTAAGGAGGCTGCCCCCGACCTTCTCGATCGCGGAATAGGGGCCGACGCAAACCGCAGCCGCGTCATTTTCCCAGCGACTTTCGCGAATCTGCTGCAGCTCAAAAACCTCATCCAGGAGCACAATCCCGCGAGCACGATTTTTCCGACGGCGACGGAGCAGCTCGGGCGGAGCACGCTCGGGATCGGGGCGCGGTTCACCACGCTGCACTGGCCGGCGGTGGACTGGGCGATGAGTGCGCTGTCGCTCGGGGTGACCGCGAACCAGAATTCGATTCCGCGCGAGCTGGTATACGACGTCGACGTGATGCTCGCAGGGAAACTCGACACGGTGCCGTTCCCTTTCATCGGCACGAATGTCCCCGAGGGGCACCAGGGCCAGAGCGTCGAGGGCATGAGCCACGGGTGCGTGCTGGCGAAGCTGAAGACGGGCTTTCACCGCCGCGGGGTGGCCTGGAGCTTCAACGCGGATCACCAGCCGATCGGCGGCAAATTCGATCACCGCGAGGACGCGCTCGTCGCCGGTTGCGTGCTGGCGAGCTACATCACCTTCGATCTTTCCCCCGAGCTCGCGCAGACAAAAATTCCCGACGACCCCATCGCTTGGGTTAAAGCCAATATCCCCGCCCCCCTGCTCGAAACCGTCCGAGCCCGGGTCACTTCCCTCGGCGCCGGCCGTCAGGCCGGAGCCGCCTTGGAATTGGACGAAGTCCAATTCCACCGGCTGCTGGCGTATGTCTGGCCGGCGCTTCAGAAGATGAAGCGGCGCGACGAGAAATATGCGTCGGCGCGGGCACGGTTGTTCACCGCGGACGGGGGGCGGAGTTATCTGCGGGAACTGTCGATCGACGAGTTGCCCGGCCTGACCACGCCGGAGACGACCGCGGTCATGCTCGCACTCTGCGAGGCGCTGGGGATGCGGATCCATTTCGTGGCGCCGGCGTTTGGCTTCCAGAAGAACATGCCGTTTTCGGACAACGCGGCGCTGCGGGCCCTGATCGAGCAGCAGTGGGGCGTCTGCCAGCAGTTTGGCGCGAGCATCGGGTTTCACTCCGGATCAGGAAAGTCGGCCGAGAATTACCAGGTGATGGGCCAGGTGACCGGCGGGCACCTCGAGATCAAGACGAGCGGGCGCTACACCTACGAGATGGGCCGCGCGCTGTTTGCGTCGCGGCATCCCGACGATCAGGCGCTGTGGCGCGATTGGCACAAGTTCACCCTCGAACTCGCCCAGGCGGGGTCGTTCAGCACCGACGCCACGGAGCAGAAGATGGCGCGGGTGTTCGTGACGGATGCGCTGGCGAAGGCGGGCTGCGGGACGGATGTATTTGCCAATCCCACGGTGACGCGGGCCGCGCTCGAGTCACTGGCGCCGAGCCCGGAGCACATGTTCTGGTTCGAGTACAATTTCCTCTATGTGCTCGCGGCGAATGGCCGGGCGGAAAAGGCCGCGCTGGGCGATCACACGGCGGCAGGCTATCGCCAGCGGGCGCGATTCTACCTCATCAGCGACGAAGGCCGGCTGTTGTTCGCGAAGAACATCGCGACCTACATCGTGTTTCTCGCGGAAAACGCCGGCCTGGCTTCCGCCGCGGCCTGTGCCGGCGCGCGGAAGCTCCTCGCGGGTTATCAGACGCTCGAAGCGATGTTGAACGACGTCTCGCGCTGAATTCTGCGTGGCCCGCCGCGTGAGCGGCGGGAATGATTCGCCGGCGGCAACGCCGAGCGCCCGAACCCGGTTTGTCATTTATTAGATGACAAACCGGGTTCGGGCGGGGGTGGAGGAGTCGCTTCAAGCCGTCCCTCTGCTCACGCAGAGGGCTACGATGGGGTTCGATTGGGCAGGCGTCGCGCCCGCTGTTTACGCGCGAACACGGGGCGCCGTCCGTCTTGGTGTCATAATGAAGCGCGTTGGCGCGTGTTTTTCAGAAATTGGGAGTGCGTTATTCCGGCGCGCCCTGTCACCATCCGGCCCCCAAAACTTCGCTTCGTCCCATGGCCAAAACCCGCCCCTTCATCCACGACGACTTCCTCCTGACGACCAAGCAGGCGCGCAAACTCTACCACGAGTTCGCAAAAGATGAGCCGATCTACGATTATCACTGCCATCTGCCCCCGGACCTGATCGCGAAGAACCATGAGTTCGCCAATCTCTCGGAGCTCTGGTTGGGCGGCGATCACTACAAGTGGCGGGCGCTGCGGGCGAATGGCGTGAACGAGCGCTTCGTGACGGGCGACGCGTCGCCGCGGGAGAAGTTCCAGGCGTGGGCCGAGACGGTGCCGCACACGATCCGCAACCCGCTCTTCCACTGGACGCAGCTCGAGCTGAAGCGCTATTTCGGCGTCGACGAACTGCTCAACGGCCAGTCGGCCGAGCGGATTTGGAAGAAGGCCAACGCGATGCTGCCGAAGCTGCGCGTGCACGATCTCCTCGCGAAGTCGAAGGTGACCGTCGTGTGCACGACGGACGACCCGGCGGACCCGCTCGATTTTCATGCCAAGATCAAGGAGAGCAAGCTGAAGACCCGGGTTTACCCGGCCTACCGGCCCGACAAAGCACTGGCGGTCGGCCACCCCGCAGTCTTCAACGCCTGGCTCGAGAAACTCGGTGGCACCGCGAAGATGTCGAATGGGATCAAGACGTTCGACGATCTGCTGAGCGCGCTGAAGAGGAGGCATGACGACTTCCATGCCGCCGGCGGCCGGCTGTCGGATCACGGCCTTGAGCATGCCCTCTCCGAACCGTGTACGCATGCGCAGGCCAGGATGATCTTCGACGCGACGCGCAGCGGCCGGGCGGCGAGCCCGGAAGAGGCAGTGCGCTATGGATCGTATCTCATGCTGGAGTTCGGCCGTTGGAATGCCGCGAAGGGCTGGACGCTCCAGCTGCACCTCGGGGCGCTCCGCAACAACAACGCGCGGCTGCTCGGCCGGCTCGGGCCCGACACCGGCTTCGATTCAATCGGCGATTTCCCCCAGGCGTCCGCGCTCTCGCGTTACTTGAACCAGCTCGACGCGAGCAATCAGCTCCCGCGCACCATCCTCTATAACAACAACCCGAACGATAATTACCCGTTGGCGGCGATGACGGGCAATTTCCAGGACGGCACGATCCCGGGCAAGATGCAGTTCGGTAGCGGCTGGTGGTTCCTCGACCAGAAGGAAGGCATGGAGTGGCAGATCAACGCGCTCTCCAACATCGGGCTCCTGTCGCGCTTTGTCGGCATGATCACCGACTCGCGCAGCTTCGTCAGCTATCCGCGCCACGAATACTTCCGCCGCACGCTGTGCAACCTGATCGGCGGCGACATGGAGCGCGGCGAGGTACCCAACGATTTCAAGGCGGTCGGCGAGATGGTGCGAAACATCTGTTTCCGCAATGCCCGCGACTACTTCGGCCTCGAGCTCGCGCCCGAGTTCATGCCGAAGAAGGCGAAGTAGGCATCGGGCGTGGACGAGCCACGCCTCTACACGCCCATACACGTATCGTAGCCCCGCGACATTCGTAGGGGCTTGGCTTGTCCAAGCCCGCGACGTCCCCCTGTAGCGTTTGGGTTACGGATGACGTTTGGGCTGGTGGCGCCGGGGCTTCCGGGCATTCCGAAACTCCATGTGCCGCGAGACGTTATCGATCGAGATTGGGCTGGTAGCCTCAAGGCTCCGGCGCCAGAAATGGTGGTGCGACCGGGGTAGCTCAGGGCTTTTGTACCCCAAGCGCCCTGTCTGCCTTTGAGTTCTGTATTCGGCCCCAACCGTGGCTGACCCTCTCTTTCCATGACCCATCGATTGCTCCGCACGCTGGCCCTTGCCTTCGTGGCCACCGGATTTGTGCAGGCAGCACTGGCGGCCGGCGCGCCGGCAACTCCCGCGGCGCCGTCCGTTAACCCGGATCGCGCCTGGCTCGATTCGCTGCCCTCCGCGCCGAAGCCCGAGCTGAAGCGGCACGGCTTGGTGGCCAAGGAACTCCGGCGGTGGAAGCCGCGCGGGGCCGGCCAGGGTGTCGCCGTGGACGAGAAGTTCTTTTACGGCATCGGCAATTTCGTCGTGGGAAAATACGACAAGAAGACCGGTGAGCGGGTGGCCGAGTGGACCGGGCTCCGCGGCGGCACCACCACCCACTTTAATTCCGGTTATGTGGAGGAAGGCGTGCTGGTCCTTTCGCACTCGGATTACCCGCGGCTGCCGATGACCAGCTCGCTCGAGTTTTTCGACACCGGCAGCCTGCGGCCGATCCGGAGCCGGAGCCTGGGATTTCAGGAGGGCTCGCTGAACTGGGCCTTTCGAAAGGACGGCTTTTGGTGGGCCTGCTTTGCCAACTACGAGCGGAATGGCACCCCGGGACGCGACAATCGCTGGACCTACTTCGCGAAGTACAACGACGACTGGCAGCTCCTTGAGCAATGGGTCTTCCCGGCCCCGGTCCTCGCGACCTTCCATGGGATGAGTGCTTCGGGCGGCGCTTGGGGCGACGATGGATTTTTGTACGTCACGGGTCACGACCTGCCCGAGCTCTATGTGCTGAGGCTGCCGAAGATGGGTTCGACCCTCGAACTCGTCACCGTGATTGACGTGCCGTTCGAGGGCCAGGCCTGGGCCTGGGATCGCAGCGAAGGTCGGATCATGTACGGCATCACGCGCAAGTCCGGCGAAGTCGTGGTCGCCCAGATTCCGGAAATTCCCGCCTCCCTCGGCCAACCCTAGCTGCCGCCATCGCCCGCCATTTTTTCAACCTGTCAGCCAATCCCACCATGAACCAAATCCCTGAAACGAACCGCCGGCTTGTGCGCTGGCTCCCGTGCGCCGGCCTCAGTGCCGCCGCCTTGGTGCTCGCCGCCACGGCCAGCGGTGCCGCCGATGATGAAGTTGTCTCTCTCCAGAGCTTCGTCGTCACCGGCTCGAACATCCTCCGCCTCGACATGGAAAAGATCGTCCCCGTGACGGTCCTGAACATGGACGCGATCAACACGCGCATGGCGTTCACGCCGGTCGATCTGCTCACCTCCCTGCCGAGCGTGACGAGTCTGCCCGAGAACGAAACCCGCCTCGGCTCCTCCGGCGCGCGTGGCGACAATGCGAACATCAATCTGCGCAACTTGGGCTCGACCGGCACGCTGATCCTCGTCGATGGCCGCCGGATGGCGATCAACCCGATGACCGCCGGCCTTTCCCAGGCGGTGAACATCAACCAGCTTCCGACCCAGGGCATCGACCACGTCGAAGTCCTGCGCGACGGCGCCTCGGCCATCTACGGTTCCGATGCGGTCGGCGGCGTCGTCAATTACGTCATGCGCCGGGACTTTGTCGGCACCGAGCTGATCCTCCGCCACGGCAATCCCGAGGGTCCGGGTGGCAACTCCAACCAGGCGTCGCTTTCCTTCGGTCGGCAATTCGCCGGCGGCAAGGGCCGCATTGTGGTCACCGCGGAGTATCTCTTTCGCGAGGCCCAATGGCTGAGTGACAAGGGCTTCTCGTCCACGTCGAATAACACGGCCCGGGCGCCGGCTCCGTTTAACAATCTCGGCGGCGTGTTCGATGGTCGGATCAATCGCGGCTACTACCCGACCTTCCGCATCGGCACGTCGACGGCGAATAACTATTTCCGTTATGTCAACGGGGCCCTCGCCTTCAGCACGCAGGCCCCGCCGCGGGACACGAACCCGGAGTCCTACCTAGACATCAATCCGTTCGGCATGTCGTCGCCGCGCACCCATCGCGCCAATTCGTTCCTCACGCTCGAGTATGACCTGACGCCCAGCGTCACGGCCTTCGGCGATCTTTCGTACTACAAGTCCAAGTCCACGATGGCTCGCCAGCCGGTGGCCTTGAATGCCCCCAATTCCGATTCGGTCGCCGTGATGTCGATCAACAATCCCTACAACCCGTACGGCTCGAAGTTCTATGATGTGAACGGCGCCCCGAACTCGGACGGCAAGGCCCGCCTGACCGGTGCGCCGCGCACCGTCGGCCTGACGGCGCTCACGCTCCGTGACCTTGGCAAGGAGTACATCGACACGCAGGCCGATGTCATCCGCCTCGCCGGCGGGCTCAAGGGCAAGTTGAATGACAACTGGAGGTGGGAGGTCGCCGGCTTCTACAATAAAGTCGAAGGCAAGGACAACGGCTACCCCAACGTCCGGGAGAGCCTCTTCCAGCAGGCGCTGGCGCGGACGGATGCTTCGGCCTACAACCCCTTCGGGTACACGTTCAAGGTCGAGGGCAACGCCGTTGTCTGGGACCAAGCCTATACGAATCCGCAGTCGGTGATGGCCGGTTTGTCCGACATCTTCTCCCGCAGCGCGGAGAGCACTCTGGCGAGCGGAGACATTCGCGCCAGCGGGCGGTTGTTCACGCTCTGGGCTGGCGACGTCAGCGTTGCGGCCGGCAGCGAATACCGCAGCGAGGAACTGCAGGATCTTCGTCCGGTTCACAGCGGCGACAATGGCGCCGCGCCCGCGAGCGAGGGCCTCGATCCGTTGAACAACGACTTCCTCCTCCACCCGCCGCGCCCGGACGTCCGGGGCGACCGCACGGTCAGCAGCTTCTATGTGGAAACCGTGGTGCCCTTGGCGGCACCGAAGAACGGCATCCCGTTCGTCAACACGTTTGAGTTGTCGGCCTCGGCCCGGCACGAACGCTACAGCGACTTCGGCAGCACCACGAAGCCCAAGGTTGGCGTCAACTGGCGGCCAATTCCGCTGCTCATGCTGCGCGCCTCCTACAACGAGGGCTTTATGGCTCCGAGCCTCGCGGCCATCTACACCTCGCCCCGCTGGACGACGACCGCCGGTTCCGGTACGCTCGACCTCTATCGCAACCCGGTGACGGCTGAGGGTGCGTACCCGATCCGCAATTACTTTGGCGGCAACACCAGCCTCAAGCCCGCCCAGTCCGAAGGCCGGACCTGGGGTGTCGTCATCGACGTTCCCGGCGCGAAAGGCCTGAGCCTGACGGCCGATTTCTGGCGGATCACCCGTTCCGATCTGGTCGGCCAGCGCAGCTCCAACCAGGTGGCGAACAGCGATACCCTGCTGCTGCAGGCCTATGTCACGTCGCAACTCGCCTCCGGCAAGACCGGCAACCAGATCGACCTCGGCAGCGGCACGGCGACTTACAAGGGCGACCCGGACGTTGTCCGGTATGCTCCGACCGCGGCGGATATCGCGGCCTTCGCGGCCTACAATGCCACGAATCCGACCAAGCAGCAGGCGGTCGTGGGCCGGCTCTTCTCCGACAACACGCCCTTCGTGAATCTCGCGACCAGCTTCGACGAGGGTTGGGACTTCGGTCTCGCCTACGTCGTGCCGAGGACGGAACTGGGCAACTTCACCATCAACTCCGACTGGGCGTATCTGATGGCCTCCTCGAATACGAATCGGCCGACCAATCTGGCGCCGATCGTGACCGACAGCCTCGATGTGGGCGGTGCCTCGCGCTGGCGCGGGACGACGACGATCAGCTGGCGCCGGGGCAGTTGGTCGGGGTCGCTGGGCGCCTACTATGCTGGTGAGTCCACCGACGCCGGGGCCTCCACCACGGCGGCCATCTATGAGTCGCTCGGCCGGCCGAACTACATCGCGAAGCAATTGAACGCCGGCAGCTACCAATATCGCTACGTGATGGGCGAGACACTGACCTACAACCTCGCGCTCGGATATCAATTCGGCGCGAATAGCATGGAGATGCTGCGCAAGACCAAGGTCCGCGTCGGCGTCATCAACGCGCTCAATAAGCAGCCGCCCCTGGCTTCTGGCGCCTTCGGATACAATCCGGGCGTCACGGGCAACCTCGCGGTTGGCCGGACCTTGACGGTCGAGATCACGAAGTCGTTCTAAGGGCTGGTTTAAGTTTCACCTCTCAGGCTGCCGGCTCACGCCGGCAGCCTTTTTTTGTGGATATGCGTAGCGCCGGTCTTCGACCGGCGAAGGGCCCATCGGACCGACAAAAATTCAGTCTCCAAGTCGGTGCGTCGAGGCGGGAGGTGGTGCGGGAGGGACGAGGGCAAGGCAGGGTTTTTTGGAGTGGGCATAGACGGGGAGGCAACCAGCCCAGCCCACACACCCTGGCGCTGCGCGCCACCCCTCTCCAGAGGGGATCTTCGGCACATGCTCCTTCAGGATCCCTCACCGGAGGGGAACTTGGGCTCGTGCTGCTGCAGGATCCCCTCTCGGAGTGCCGAGCGCAGCGACAATCTGACCGGATCTCGCGATGCGCCCCAGCGCTTCGCGAAATCGTGTCCTGGATGGGTGCCCGAAGGGCGGGGTGTGTGGCTCGATGCACTCTCCGATGGGGACTGCGGTGTTCTTCGACCGGCGAAGGCCGGATTCGCGGGACGAAGCGTGAACACTGGGGTGCCCGACGACCGCCCGCCCGACACCAGTCGTTTTCGCCCCGCTCGCCGTTCAAAGCGCCCGCGCCATCTGGTCCGCTACGCCTTGCCCCTAACCGCCTAGAATCCCAGTGCCCTTGGCAGGGCCAGCGACAGCGCCGGCCAATACGTGACCGCGATCAACACCAGCACCATCGCAAAGAAGAACGGCAGCAGTGGCCGCCAGACTTTCGCGATGGTCGTGCCGCCAACGCCGCACCCAACGAAGAGCACGCTGCCGACCGGCGGCGTGCACAGTCCGATGCACAGGTTGAAGATCATCACGATGCCGAAGTGGATCGGGTCCATCCCCAGCTTCGCCATCACCGGCAGGAAGATCGGGGTGAAGATCAGGACCGCCGGGGTCATGTCCATGAACATGCCCACGACCAGCAGCAGGCCGTTGATGATCAGGAGAAGCACTTCCTTGTTCTCGGACATCGCCAGCAGCGCGGCGCTGATGGTTTGGGGAATATTTGCCGACGACATCACCCACGACATCCCGGTCGAGGTGGCCACGAGGAGCAGGACGATCGCCGTGGTCGCGGCCGAGCGGGTGAAGAGTTCCGGCAGCTCGCTCCATTTCACTTCGCGATAGACCAGGACCGAGAGGACGAAGGTATAGAGGACCGCGATCGCGCTCGCCTCGGTGGGCGTGAACCAGCCCTGGATGATTCCGCCCATCACGATCGCGACGAGGAGCATCGCCGGAATCGCGGCAAAGAAGATGTCCAGGGCGACGCCGAACGCGGTCTTCTCTCCGACGGGGTAGTTTCGCTTCTTCGCGATAATCCCCGCGACCACCATGAGCGCGAGGCCGAGGAGGATGCCGGGGACGTAGCCGGCGATGAACAGGGCCGCAATTGAAACGCCGCCGCTGGCGAGCGAGTACACGACCATGATGTTGCTCGGTGGAATCAGGAGCCCGGTGACGGCCGACGACATGTTGACCGAGGCGCTGTACTCCGGGTCGTAACCTTCACGCTTCATCAGCGGGGCCATGAAACCGCCGTTGGCCGCGGCCGCCGCCACGGCCGAGCCGGAGATCGAGCCAAACAGCATGTTCGCCAGGATGTTTACGTAGGCGAGACCGCCGGGCAGCCGGCCGACGATCACCTTGGCAAAATCGATCAGCCGCCGCGCAATGCCACCGCGATTCATCAGATCGCCCGAGAGGATGAAAAAGGGAATGGCCAGCAGCGCGAAACTGTTGAGTCCGCCGGCCATCCGCTGCGCGACCACCGTCGTCGCCGCCGAGGGATCGAGTGACACCATCAATCCGGTCACGGCCGCGAGCCCGATCGCGAAGGCAATCGGCACTCCCGCGAACAGCAGGACCGCAAAGACGAGCGCAAGAATTAGGGCTTCGTTCATGTCAGTTCAGTCCGCTGGATTGCGTGCCGGTCGTCACCCGATGGCGGGCGGCGTCGATCAACGTCAGGATGCTGTAGAACACGATGCAGGCGCCGGCGAGCGGTAGCGCGAGGTAAACATAGCCAAGCTTCAATTGGAGCGCGGCCGACTTTTGCCCGAGGGAAAGCTGGATCCAGACAAGCCGGCCGCCGCCGCCCAGCATGACGGTCGAGGCAAACAGCAGCACGAAGGAGTGAATCACGAGCTCGGAAACCCGCTTGCGCGCCCCCTGGAGGCCGCTGGTGAGCAGGTCGAGCGCGAGGTGGGACTTGCGGCCCGCCGCGTAGGCGGCGCCGAGCATGCCGACCCAGATCATGAGGAAGCGCGCGAGTTCCTCCGTGAAGCTCGACGGCCGATCGAGGACGAAGCGGGTGAAGACCTGCCAGAGGACGTTGGCCACCATCAGGGCCATCAGCACGCTGATGATCAGCGCGAGCGTGCGATCGAGGACGGTGCGGACCCGTGTCATGGCTTCACCTCCGCAATGCGCCGGACGAGCGGGCCGATCAACGGATCCTTCTGCGCGTCCTCGTGCAACTTGGCGGCGCGGGCGGCGAACAGGGCCTTGTCGGGCCGGATAATCTCGACGCCGGCCTTCGCGACCTCCGCGAGCGCGGTGGCCGTCGCCTCGCCCCAGAGGGAACGCTGGACCGCGGCGGATTCGTCCGCCGATTCCTGCATCCAGAGCTGCTGCTCGACGGTCAGGCTGGCCCAGAGGTGCGTACTGACGATGAGCACGTCGGGAATCGTCGTGTGCTCGTCGAGCGAGTAATATTTGCACACCTCATAGTGGCGGGAGAGATGGAAGCTCGGGGGATTGTTCTCGGCCCCATCGACGACGCCCTGCTGAAGCGCCGTGTAGAGTTCGCCGAAGGAAATCGGCGTCGCGGAACCCCCGAAGGCGCGGATCAGCGCGAAGGCCATCGGGCTTTCCTGGACGCGGATCTTGAGGCCGGCGATATCGTCGGGCGTGCGGATGGGCCGGTCCTTGGTATAAAAACTCCGGCTGCCCGACTCGTAGTAACAGAGCCCGCGGATGAATTTCGACTCAGGCGACACGAGGATGTCGCGGCCGACGGGCCCTTCCCAGACGGCGAGCTTGTGCTCTTCGCTGCGCCAGAGATAGGGGAGACCGAAGACCTTGTATTCGTTGGCAAAGGCCTCGAGGACGCTCCCCGAGACCTTGGTCATGCCCAGCCCGCCGAGTTGGACGAGTTCGACGCACTCCCGCTCGTTGCCGAGCTGTTCGCTCGTGTAGATGTCGATTCGCATCGTCCCGCCGGACTTCTCGGCCAGCCGCTTGGCCATGTGCGCCATCGCCTTGTGCACCGGGTGGGACGAGTCGAGCCCGTGGGCCAGCTTGATGACCCGCACTTCCCGCTGCGCGCCGCAACCCGCCGTGAACAACGCCAGGACCGCCAAGGGCAACGCCCAGCCGAGCGAGGCGGCGAGGGGAGGGGCGAAGGCGAATAGGGGGCGATTCATGCGTGGGGCAAAAAACGTCGGGGTGCGACGGACGAAACGAGGCGCCGAAGATGCGGGACCGTTCCGCGCGTTGTCGAGCGCAAGAGATGGGGATGGAAAGGTGGCGCCGATCTTGGCGTGCCACCGTCCAGTAGCGCCGGTCTTTGACCGGCGGAGGAGGATCGGACGAGGAGGCGGAGTGATTTACATTTCCGCTTTCGCCAGTCGGAGACTGGCGCCACGCCGGAACCCTGCAGCTGAACCGCGAAGTTTGCGAAGAGGCGCGAAGGCTGCACGAATCGGCGGCGAGGCCGTCTCGACTACAGCGCGGAGGAGAACGGCGCGGCAGTCTTGGCACGTACCTCATCCAACGTGGCCCCCGGCATCACTTCGAGGAGCCGCAACTGGCCGGATTCAAAACCGAACACGGCGAGTTCGGTGATAATCAGGTCCACGGCGCCTAGGGCGGTCAGCGGCAGCGTGCAGCGCGGAAGAATCTTCGACCGTCCATCAGGCTCGGTGTGGTTTAAGGTGACGATCAGGCGGCGCGCGCCGGACGCGAGGTCCATGGCGCCGCCGACACCGAGGAGCGGCTTCCCGGGCACGGCCCAGTTGGCGAGGTTGCGGTCCGCGTCCACCTGCAATCCGCCCATGATCGCGACATCGACATGGCCGCCGCGGATCATCGCAAACGAATCCGCGCTGTCGAAGTAGCTCGCGCCGGGCAGGGCCGTGACGGGGATTTTTCCGGCATTGACCGGGTAGTCCATCGCGCCGCCGCCGTCGGTGGGCGCGGGGCCGACGCCGAGCATGCCGTTTTCCGTATGGAGGACGATGCCCTGCTCGGCGGTGATCAGATCGGCGACGAGCGTGGGAACGCCGATGCCGAGGTTCACGACGTCGCCGCGCTTCAGCTCGGCATGCGCGCGCCGCGCCATCGCTAGTCGCACCGGATCCGCGCGCCGGGCGCCGGTGCTGGCCGACGAGCCGAGTTCCTCCGCGGTCGTGTGGGCCTGCACCAAGAAATCCACGAACATCCCCGGCGTGTGAATCGAGTCGGGATCGAGCGCCCCCAGCGGCTCGATGTGCTCGACCTCCGCGATGACGAGATCCGCCGCGGTGGCCATGGCGCGGTTGAAGTTCTGCTCGGTGCGCCGGTAAACGAGATTGCCCGCGGTGTCGGCCCGCCACGCGCGGATGAAGGCGACATCGGCGCGGAGTGCCGGGACGAAGACCTGAGCCTGTCCGTTGAGCGTACGCGTCTCAGCCGTCTGACCGAGGTCCGTGCCGGCCGCGGCCGGCACAAAGAAGCCGCCGATGCCCGCGCCGCCGGCCCGGATCGCCTCGGCCAGGCTGCCTTGGGGCAGGAGTTGGATTTCAATCCGGCCCTGTTGGGACGCCGCGACTGCCTCGGGATTGCTGGTGAAGAAGGATCCGATGGCCCGCCGCAGTTGACCGTTGCGCAAGAGGCGGCCGCCGCCCAGCCCCGGTTCGCCGACATTGTTTCCAATGAAGGTCAGCCCGCCGGTGCCGCGTTCGGCGAGGGCGTGGAGCAGGTGCACCGGTGCCCCGGTCATGCCAAATCCGCCCGCCATCAGGCTGGTGCCCTCGCGCACGAGAGCCGCGGCATCCGCCGCGGAGAGAATCGGAACGGTCTTCATCAGCGGAACAATTGCCGTGAGGTGTAGGGCTGGAGCCTGCCGCCACGCCACGTTTCATTTGGAGCAACTCGCCAGCGAGCGGGAGTCCTTGTTGGTAGTCCCGCCTTCAGGCGGAAGATTTGTGGCGGACGGATTCCGCCTGAAGGCGGAACTACGAACAAAGCGTCGGAGACCGGCGCTACTCGCGGTGCCACTCTCATATTCCCTCCACGATCGTGGCCTCGCCCTGGCCGACTCCGATGCAGAGCGTGGCCAGGCCATGGCGCACCGGCCGGCTGGCCACGCCCTGCCGGCGCAGCGAGTGCACGAGCGTCGTGACGAGCCGGGCGCCGGTGCAGCCGAGCGGATGGCCGAGGGCAATCGCGCCGCCGTTCACGTTGGTGATTTCCTCGCGCAGCCCGAGTTCGCGCATCACCGCGAGGGCCTGGACAGCAAACGCCTCGTTCAATTCCACCAGCGCCAACGCGTCGAGGGTGAGTCCGGCGCGCGCCAGGACGCAACGGGTGGCGTCCACGGGACCGAGGCCCATTACGCGCGGGTCCACGCCGGCGACGGCCGACGCCACCCAGCGGGCGAGGGGCTTCAACCCGAGTGCCGTCGCGCGGGCCGCGGACATCAGGACGAGGGCGCTGGCGCCGTCGTTGAGGGTGCTCGAGTTACCGGCGGTCACGCTGCCGCCGCGCCGGAACGCCGGCTCGAGTTTCGCGAGTTTGGCGAAGTCGGTGGCCAGTTCGTAGCTGTCCCCGACTTTCTTGGCGAAAGGCTGTTCGTCCGTCGCGAACACCACCGGTTCGCCCTTGGGTGGTGTGACGGTGACGGGTGCGATCTCGTCGCGAAAGTCGCCGCGGTTGATCGCCGCGACGGCGCGCGCATGGCTCTGCAGCGCAAAACGATCCTGCGCCTCGCGGGTGATTTCGCCGCCGGCAATTTTCCCGGTGCGGCTGAGATCGAAGATGTTCTCGGCGGTCTCGCCCATTGTTTCGAGAGGGAAGAGCGCAGCCAGCTTGGGGTTCGGGTAACGCCAGCCGAGCGTGGTGTCCCAGGCGGTCACGTTGCCGAGTGGACCGTACGGCTGCGACTGCTTCGGCACGCTGTAGGGCGCGCGGGTCATGCTCTCGACGCCGCCGGCGACGAGGATGTCCGCTTCACCGCAACGGATGGCGCGAGCGGCTTGGTTGATCGCGCTGAGCCCGCTGGCGCAGAGCCGGTTCAGCGTCACGCCGGCGGTGGTGACGGGCAGACCGGCGAGGAGTGCGCCCATGCGGGCGACGTTGCGGTTGTCCTCGCCGGCCTGATTGGTGCAGCCGAAGTAGACGTCCTCGACTGACTCGGGGACGATCCCGGCGCGTTCCACCGCGGCGCGGATCGCATGACCCGCGAGATCGTCGGGACGCACCGAGGCCAGGGCGCCCCGGAAACGTCCGATGGGCGTGCGCACGGCGCTGACGATGACGACTTCGTTCATGATCCCAGGATCAGGACGAGGAGCGCGCCGGCCGGCAAGCGCGGCATTTGGTCACGGGATTCCGCCGGTCGGAGACCGGCGCTACCGGTTTCCCGCGCAACCTCAGGCCTTCTTGGCGGCGGCCGCGGCGTTCGGTTTCTGCGAGACGATGGTTCCGAGCGTCATGCTCTTCTCGGAATTCAGGACGAGAACGAAGTCGCCGCCCGAGCCCACGCTGGCCACGCAGGTAATCTTCCAGCCGCCGTCGATCTCTTCCTTTTCGCCGCTCTTGATCGCGGGTTTGCCCTTCAGGTTCTTGGCGAGCATGGCTTCGACCTTGCTGAGCTCACCTCGGTTGAGGGGCGTGACTTCACCCACTGCGGCCCGAAGGATGCCAGTGAGCAGGCCGAGGACGAGAACGTAGCGGGCGAGGACGGATGATTTCATGGGGTGGGTGGGGTCAGGATTAAGCGCGATGCCGGTGTCGTTTAGTCGACATCGCTTGCGCCGGTCAATGCTCGGCATGTTTATGCCAGACGTCCTGCTGCTTTCGGCTTCCGATCAAGCGCGCCGAAATGACCCGCGGTCGAGTACTGGGAACTTGCCGCCACTTCGGATCACTATCTCCTGTCCGAGATGCTTTCTGTGCCCCGTGCCCTGACGTTTGCGGGCTGCTGTCTGGCCATTGGTTTTGGGCTGACGACGTCGGTTCCCGTCCTCGCCGCGGCCGTACCCGGTGGGACGAGCCTCGCCGCGGCGCCGGCGCAGGTTTTCCAGAAGTACTGCCTCGAGTGCCATGGGAACGCGGACCCCGAGGCCGGGCTCAGTGTCGAGAAGCTGCTGGCGCAGCCGTCCTTGGGTCTGGACTGGGAGAATTGGGGGAAGGTCGCGGAGATGATCGAAACCTCGGAGATGCCGCCGACGGATGCGACGGAGTTTCCGAGCGCCGCGGAACGAAAGTTGGCCACGGATTGGATTCGATCCTCGCTGAGGACCTATGAGCGCGAGCACGCCGGTGAGCCGGGGCGCGTCACGGTCCGGCGGCTGACGAGCGGCGAGTATGCCTACGCCGTCCGCGATCTGACCGGCTTCGACCTCAAGGTCGGGATCGATGCGGCGAGCGACTCGGTCGGCGGCGAAGGGTTCACAAATTTTGGCGACGTGCAGTTCGTGCAGGATGCCAGCATCGAGCGCTACCTCGAGGCGGCGAAGCTGGTTGCCGATCATGCGGTCATTGGCTCCGGGCCGATCGAATTCTTCCTCGACCCGGGCCGGACCGGACTCGAGCTCTCGGCGCTGCATCGCATCAACCAGCTCTACGATGCGAAGGGTTTCCGGGTGGCCTCGGGCGAGGGCGGACGTCCCTTCGGCCTCGAACGCTATGGCAAGGCGCTCTACATCGCGTGGTATTACCAGCATCGAGTGGCGTTGGGCGATCCCAAGGCGACGCTGCGCGATCTGGCGGCAAAGCATGACATCACCGGACGGTTCGCGGACCACATCTGGTCGGTGATGAACCTGCCGAACGCCGGGTATCCGACGAACGAGATGATCGCGCGATGGAAGACATTCCCGGCGCCGACCGCGGATGCCAAGGCGTCGATTGAGCGGGCGCGCGCGGCCTCGGACAATCTGTATAAATACCTTTCGACCTGGCCGAGCTGGTTCTTCGCGCGGGGCGATTTGGCAGCGGGCGGAGCGGGCGACGAAACGCCGATCCAGTTCGACGACTCGACGCTGAAGGCCGTGCCGACGCATCACTATGTCTATCCGCTCGGGCCGAGGCAGGAGCGTGGTGGGGCGGCGGCCCAGGCCGCGAAGGCGCCGAAAGCCCCGCTGGGACCGACGAAGATTTTTCTGATCTTCGACAGTGTGAATCCCGTGGCGGGTGTGAAGCCGGTGGTGATCTGGCGGAATCCCCGCGTCATCACCCGCGCGGCACCGCCCGAGGGCCGCGGCGGCGCGCCGGGGCCTGGGCGGGGGCGTGGCCCCAATGGTCCGATTCTTTCGACGGAGCCGCTGCGGACGGTCCTGCCGGCTGACGTGGTGGCGACACTCGGTTTCGGAGTGAGTCCGGAGGGTTCGACGTTGGGGCCGGACGACTTTGCCGCGATGGGACTGGTCTCGTTCGAGATTCCGCCGCCGGCGGCCACGGGCGTGACGACGGAGCTGCAGGTCGACGCCGAACTTGGGAGCGATCGGAACGCGGTCGTGCGAGTCATGATTTCGGATCGGGCCGTGGGCACGCCGCGGGGACCGTCGACGCGAGTGATCGTCGGCGATCCGGCGAGCGGGGGTTACAAAACCTTCCGGGACGGCATTGCCCAATATGCTGCGCTGCTGCCGCCCAACTCGCATGGCGAGGCGAACCCGGCCGATCGCGATCCGGTGCCGCGGCCGTTCGACAACACCTACAATGGTGACGAACACGATCAGTTCATCCTGCGGGTGAAGTACCAGCGCACGGATCAGTTCTTCACCGCCAACTTGGTCGATGGCCCCGATCGGGTGCGGCTCAACCACGCGTGGAACGATCTCTTTGGGTCGTGGTTTTATCACGACGCGTACCTCGGGATGTTGACGGAGCACTACGGCCTGAAGTTGAAGAGCCCGCGGATCCAGGATCTCACCGACGCCGAGCTGGCAACCTTGCCGGAAGAGACGCGGCCGTACTTCACGCCGCTGCGGACGCACTATTACGAAGTCGTCAAGGCGATGAAGGCGGCGGAGTCAGGGCACCTTGAGGACGTCGTCGCGTTCGCGAGCCGCGCCTGGCGGCGGCCGTTGACGGCGGACGAAACGAAGCGATTGAAGGCGTTCTATCAGCGCTCCCGCACGGAGCACGGCCTCGAGCACGACGTCGCGATTCGCGCCGTGGTGGCGCGCGTCCTGGTGGCGCCGGCTTTTCTCTACCGAGTGGAGACCGTGGCGGATCGCCGCGAGCGGCCGCTGAACGGGTGGGAGCTGGCGAGCCGGTTGAGCTTTTTCCTGTGGTCTTCGATTCCCGATGAGGAACTGCGGCGCGCGGCGGCGGCGGGCGATCTGGCCAAGCCGGCGTTGCTGGCGAAGCAGGTGAAGCGGATGACGGCTGATCCCAAGGGGCGCCGGATTGCGACCGAGTTCTTTGGGCAATGGCTGGGGTTCTATCACTTCGATCAGTTTCGCGGCGTCGACACCGCGCGCTTCCCGGAATTCACGGGCGACGTGAAGCAGGGGATGTACGACGAGGCGGTCTCGACCTTCGAGCACCTCGTCCGGCAGGAGCGACCGATGAAGGAAATGCTCCACGCGGACTACACGTTCCTGAATGAACCGCTCGCGAAGTTCTACGGTGTCACGGTGCCCGTCGGATCCGCGGAAGGCATGGTGAAGGTCGAGGGCGCGGGGGCCTTCAATCGCGGCGGAGCCCTGCGCCTGGGCGCGGTGCTGACGACGACCTCGGCGCCGCTGCGGACCAGCCCGGTGAAACGCGGCGACTGGCTGCTGCGCCGGATTCTCGGAACGCCAACCCAGCCGCCCCCGGCGGATGCGGGTTCGCTGCCGTCGGATCCAAAGGCGTTCGGCGGCCAGACGCTGCGGCAGCGGCTCGATGAACATAAGCGCAACGCGACCTGCGCGGCGTGCCATTTGAAGATCGATCCGCTGGGTTTCCCGCTCGAGGTGTTCGATGCGGTCGGGCGCACGCGGACCGCCTACGATGACGGCACGGCGGTCGACGTGACGGGCGAGTTTGCCGACAAGTCCACGATCGTCGGGGCGAACGGCCTGCTCGGCTACCTGCGCGGCAAGGATGGTCAGGTGATGAAGACGCTCGCGAAGAAGATGGTTGGCTATGCGCTGGGCCGGACGGTCCTCGCCTCCGATCGGGCCCTGATCGATGAACTCGTGGCCGCCGGGGGCGAGGCGACGTTCTCGGATCTCGCGATCAAGATTGTCAGCAGCCGCCAGTTTCGGAATCGCCAGGGCCAGGAAGCTGAGCCGCAGCCACCGAGCGTGGCGACGGTCGGCCGTTAGTGGTGTCTTGGACCCGCGCGAACCGAACAACAGAAGCTCTGAAACTTGCGCGTTAAAAGTTGGACGTTGAGCGTTGAACGTTCGCGCGCTGCGTCGGAATCGACCTGGTCCGCCTGAAGGCGGAACTACGAACCAGGGGATTCCGATCTGGAGGCTGAAGGTCGGGCGAGCGCTCAACCTTCAACGCGGAACGCTTAAGCGCTTAAAGTGTAGCCGACGTGACGTGGTGGGCGTGCACGAGGCACGCCCCTACAATGAGACCCCTACAATGAGACCCCTACAAATGTGGCCCGGATGAAATGCGGGTAGGGGCGGGGCTCGTCCCCGCCCGGCTGGCTTCGACGGAACGGCCGAGAGATGAAATCTTGCCGAATGGGCCCCGTTGGGGATTGTGGCGGGATGAGTAGCTACCCCGGCCCTTCGTCCGTGTCCCGGCGTCATTTTCTGCGTGGCATGGGGGTGGCGCTGGCGCTGCCGTGGATGGAATCGCTCCCGCTGTTTGGCCAGGTGACCTCGTCGGCGGCGAAGGCTAACACGCCTCCGGTGCGGCTCGGCATTGTCTATTTTTCCAACGGGGTGGAGCCGGCGCACTGGTGGGCCAAGGGCAGTGGCGGGTCGATGGAGCTCGGGCCGGGCGTGATGCCGATGATGCCGCATCGCGAGGACATGGTCTTTGTCCAAGGTCTCTACAGTCAGTCGGCGCTCAGCTCAACCAGCCCGCATCTCGGGCGGATGAACCTGCTTTCCGGAGCGCCGGTCAGTCTTGATCCCGCGGTGATTCGCGTGGGGACGACGATGGATCAAATCCTATCTTCGCAGATCGGCGGGCGGACCGCGGTACCCAGCCTCGTGCTCGGTGTGGAGCCGAATGAGCTCCGGCTCGAGGACGGCGTCTCGATGATCTATGGTTCGAGTTTGTCGTGGGTTTCCCCGACCAAGCCGGCGACGAAGGAAGTCTATCCCTCCCGTACCTTCGATCGGCTGGTCGGCGACGGCACCGGGCGGAAGCTCGACCGCAGCATCCTCGATGAGGTGCGGCAGGATTCGCAGAGTCTCCGGCCGAAGATCAGCCGCCACGACAACGAGAAGCTGGAGGAGTATCTCGAGTCGATTCGCGACATCGAGAAGCGGATCGAGCGCGCGGCGAAGGATGAGCGGCTCGAGGGCTGGCGGCCGACGCTGGCGCAGCCGAACATGCCGCGGCCGAAGAACGAGCTGCCGCAGAGCGTGCCGGATCACATGCGGCTCATGCTGGATCTGATGGTGCTCGCGTTCCAGATGGACAAGACGCGCATCGCGACGCTGATGCTGAACAACGATCTCTCGCAGATGAACTTCAAGTTCGTCGAGGGCGTGCAGGGGGCGCTGCATCTCGACCTGACGCACAACGGCAAGGCGGCCGAGAAGGAGGCGATGTACCTCAAGACGAATCAATTTCACATCGCGCAGTTCGCGTACCTCACGCAGCGGATGAAGGAGATTAACGAAGGCGAGGGCACGCTGCTCGACAACTCGATCCTGATGGGTGCCTCGAGCCTGTTCGATGGCGACGCGCACAGCGCCGAACAGCTTCCGGTCCTGCTGACTGGCAAGGGCGGCGGCACGATCAAGACCGGCCGGGTGCTGAACTACCTCGATCGGCCCGACGAGCAGCGCAAGGTCTGCAGCCTGCATCTCTCGCTGATGGATCGGATGGGCCTGAAGATGGATCGCTTCGGCGATGCCAGCGAGCGGCTCGCGGATCTGTAGGCCCGGGAACGGCGGCTCGACGTGGCATGGGTCTCCCGACCCATGAAGGTGGATCGGCCGGCCGGCTGGTTTTCACGGGTCGGAGACCCGTGCTACGGACGGAGATCAGGTCACCCGAATCGTTTTGCCCAGGCCGTGGTGGCGGCATTGGCCGCGCGAATACCATCGATCGCGATCGTGTCGGGCGTCTCGTCGGAACCCAACAGGCCGGTGCGGCGCACCGGGCTCTGCACATAGGCACCGCAGAGATGGTAGCCCACGGCCTCCGGAATCCCGCGCAGGACATCGAGGATTTCGCGGTAGCCGACCGGATCGTGGAAGCGCGGCTCCGCCGGGGGAAAGCCGCGCGGGTACGGTTCGCGGTAGGTGGCGGAGTCGGCGAGCAGCACGGGATGTCCGGTCAGCTTGGCCCATGGGGCAAGTTTCTCGCGCACGCGCGCGGCGCCGCCGAAGCACTGGAAACTGAGGACGTCGACGTACGGCAAGGCGGCGCGGACGACTTCTTCCGGCAGGAGCGCGTTGGCCTCGTAGCGGTCGCCGAGGATCAGGTGATGCGGATCGTAGCGTCGGATCGCGTCGCGGGTCGTGCGGTAATAAATTGTCGCGAGTTCGAACAGCTCGGCGCGTCCCGCGGCACTCTTGAGGCGCGCGGGATCGAAGATCGGGCCGTGGGCGGGATTGTTGCGGCCGGCATGCGCCCAGACGGGACAATCGCTGTAGAAATAACCGATGAGCTTCGGATCGTCCGCCATCCGGCCGCAGTGGTCGCGGGCGATGTAGTCACAGGCCTCGGCGAAGCCCGGCTTTCGAAAATCCGGCAGCCGCGTCTCCATCTCCCATTGATGGATTTCGCTGAAGGGCAGCAGATGGCAGTAGGGCAGTCCGATCCACGAGTACTCCTCCGGGATGAACGGGCGCGAGTGCCAGTGGTTCTGCTCGTTGTGGGTGGCGGTGTCCTGCGCCCAGCCGACGGAGTTGAAGTTCCAATCGAGGAGGTCGCGCCGAACTTTCTCGCGCAGCCAGCGTTCATGGCTGTTGCCGTAGCGCTCGGTCCAAAGCCGGCCGTTGGCCAGGCCGCGCAACGGCGAGGAATCGATATGGTTCAGGGCCAGGCTGAAGAATGGCGCGCCCTCGGGAGTGGCGAAGAGCGTACGGTCGCCGAAGCGGTGGATCTTGAAGGTGCCGGGAGTGCCCTGCGCCTGCGCCCGGGGCAGCAGCAGGGCGGCGGCGGTCAGGGCGCTCTGACGGAAGAAAGGCACGACGCTGCATGGAAAGGGAAAGAGGCAGGACCGGCCTAAAGCCATCTCCTGCCTCCTGGGTTGGCAAGCTGACCTTGCGGCCCACCGGGGTGGGCCCGGTTACTCCCGCTGTTTACTTGCTCAGGAACAGATCGCTC
>CANEVO010000028.1 GCA_947442255.1 Opitutia bacterium | reverse complement strand
CCGCCCAGCCTCGCCTCGGCGATGAAGTCCGTATCGTCGCTCCGCAGCGCCAATGGCTATTATCTCTATGCCTATTTTCACCCGGCGCATCTCATGGTCGAATTCGAGGGGTCCAACGACCGTGGCCGGACGTGGCGCACCTATCAATATCAGCATCTCCCGCAATCAGTCGATCGCGCGCCCCACTTTACCGCGCCATGGTTTCCCCGCTTCGAGAACACCGTTTTTATGGAAAGCGGAAGAGAGGGCAAAATCTCGGTCATCCCGGCCACGGCGATAAAGCTCCTGCTCCGCCACCCGGAGGTCATGGCGCGGTTCGCCGGCGATCCATTCGCCGATCGACCGCCCAACGTGGTTCGGATGCGACGCTACCGGTTTACGTTTACGGACGTTCCGACCTACCGGCGGACCGGACACTATTGGCGCAAGGAATACGTGGGTGACTACCTGTCAGCCATCTGTCTTCTGGAAAACGGCCAAACCGCCCAGTTCGACCTCACCGAGGCCGAGGCAGAGACAAAGGCCGGTAATTACCCGCTGGCCCGCGCCATTTTCGAGGCACAATTCCAACGCGGAAACCTGGATGCAGGTTATCGGCTGGCCGATCTGTATGCACAGGGCCTGGGCGGGAGGCCGGAACCCGCGAGGGCTTTCGCGCTGCTCTCCGATCTGGCCGACCGCGGGGAGCCCACCGCGGTACACAACATCGGCATGTGCCACGAATACGGGGTCGGTGTGCCGATCGATTACGCCAGAGCCGCGGCGGCGTACCGGCGCGCCGCCAACGACGGCAATGTTCTCTCCATGCTGGCCCTGGGAGCGCTTTCGGCGAGAGACGGAATTGCGCCGCCGGATGATGTCGAAGGCCTGTCGTGGTTGTTCACGGCAGCGAACAAGGCCACCGGCGAAGGGCCCGTTTCGCGCCGCATCCGTGAGCAACAACCGGCGCAGGCGAAACGCCTGATGGACCGGATGACGCCCGCCGACATTGCCAACTCCCGGGCGAGAGCCGCGAGCCGGGACTGACACTAATTTCGCTTCAGATCTGGACACTTGCAGGGCCGGCCTCCGCGTGGTCCGGGAGGTCAATCGGGCGGAACAACGCGCAGGCAGTGGCGCAGTCTCGCCCGTTCGACGAGCTCGGGGTTCCGAGCCAGTCGAGGGACTGCGCCCTTCCTCCGGTTTGGGAATGCAATTCGAACCCACACAAAAAAACCGGGAAGCGCTTGGCTTCCCGGTTTGAGAAAGGCGAATGTCTATTCGCTGGCTTAGAAGTTAATCTTCGCCGTCAGCTGGTAGCTCCGCGGCGGCTGCCAGTTGTAGGCGCCCGGAATGAGGATCAACGCCTGCTGCGAGATATCGTTGTTCTTCGGAACCAAGATGTTGGAATTCGCGGTGGAATTGCTCGTCGTGCTGTATTCGATGACCTGGTCCAGGTTGAACAAGTTGTCGATCGCCAGATCGAACTGGATCGTCTTGGGCTTATACTTGCCACCTTCTTTCAGGCGCCAAGTATAGGAGAAGTTGGCCGCGCCCTTGACGTAGCCTTTTCCATACAAGTAGTTGTTCGCGTCGTTAGTGGGCGACGCAATCGAGAGGTTCGGATTGTTCGGATTCGCGATCGTTTCATTGGTCTTGGCTCCGAGGACCGAGCGGGCGCGATAATTGATCGCAAGACCCGCGCGCAGACCCCGGAGGAAGGACTTCTGCAACTTATAATCGGTGGCTATATTGTAGGTGTAGAGCGGGCCACCGGCTGTGCCGTTCGTTATCTGGCGGTTAATCGTCTTCGTCGTGAGCTTTATCTGGTCCAGCGCGCCGCCGGCTGTCATGAGGGAATTCCACGCGTTCACCGTGTTCGTCACCCGCAGGACATTGATCTTGGTCGGATCATCAAACGCCGGCTTGATGGAGGCCTGATTCTGGGCGTTGATCTGAATACCGGAGTCATCGAGGATCTGACGATAGATCGCCTCGTGGTCCAGAATCCAGGGGACGACATCGGGCCAGACGTCCTTCTGCAGCGGCGTGTTGGTGCCGTAGTTGAGGATCAAGCGCCAGTTCGCGGTGAGATTGGCCGTCAACTCGGACTCATAGCCGGTCGTAATGAGGGTGGCGGTGGAGTTGACGCTGAACCCGTTGAAGCGCGTCGCACCCCGATTATTGCGGCCGCCTTCGCTCAGGTCGCCGATGGCAGGCGAGTCAGAGATCGTGTTGTTGTTCGCGAAGAAAGTGGTCCCGACGGATTGGCTGGCCCCGGACTGGAAGGCTCTGAACCAACCGAAGGAGAAGTTCAGTTTGCCGTTCGGCATGGTGTAGCGAACGCCGGCATCATAACTGTGCGACGAAGTCGGCGCAATCAGGTTCATGTTGACGTTCAGGGCACCCGCGCTCGCGTCGAAGGTCGTGCTGTCGTTGGCGTAGATGCCGATCCCCTTCCAGATGTTGACGACGGCGCCAAACGACCGCGTGTTGACCGCGGTGGTCAAATCCGGCGTGGTGTAATCATCCTGGAAGCGATCGCTGGCGTATTGGGCCAGCGGAACATTGACGCCGTTGATGACGGAGCGCGGCCGTTGCGGCGCCGGAATTTTGGTATTCGAGGTGGGCTTACTGGCGGCGTCCTTCGTGGTGTAGCTCAAATTCCAGTAGTCCGCCGGCGGGGCCCCCTTGGGGGTCATGTAAGACCCGTCCCAACCCACGGGCATGTCGTCGGTTTGCTTGTACGTAAGGCTCGAAAGTTTGGAGAGGTCGCGCCGCACGGCCCCAATCAGGACGAGATGGTTCTTCAACAGGCTGACGTTCGCCACGGCCTGAGCATAGCGGTATTTTTTATAGGAGTCCACGCCCCAACCGATGCGGTTGGGCAGCGAGTACCAGTGCGGCGTCATGACGGCCCGGGTGCCGCGCGTGTAATCGTAAACGGTCAGCGGGTCCTGCGTGACGTGCCGGCTGGGAACCGTGCCGCGGAGCGCGGTGTACTGGCGCGTGTAAACCGACTGAAGGTTCTGGTCCTGCTGGGGCGGGAAGAACGAGCGGAAGTCGGCGCCCGGGATAATGCCCTGGTGCAGCGGCAGGAGGAAGAAGTCTTCGCGCTTAACCTGATCCAGGTTTTGTACGCCAGCCATCAAGCCGACCTGCAGTTTGCCGAACCGCGTGTCCTTCACATAAGCGGTCTGGAGGTTGGCATTGGTGTAGTTGGAGGTCGTGGCGAAAGAGAAAGGCGAGTTTTCCGAGAACGGCTGCAGGAAGAATTTGTTCGGCGTGCCATCCGGGTTGAGCCGGTTGATGTCGACGCGCATGTCGTACATGCCGCCGGCGGCGGGATACTCCGCCCAGCGGTACACGGCGTTCTTGTCGCCCGAAAGCTCAACATACAGGCCCTCAAACGGCCGGTAGGTGGCGAAGAGGTTGACATCTTTGCCGCGCTCCCAGCCGCTCGGGTACTTGTAGTCGCGGTCCCAGAGGGGGGTAAAGGTCTTATCGGGCAGGACGAAGAAGGGCGAGCCACTCTGCACCGCGGCAAAGCGCATCGACGGATTCCACACGTCGGTCATACTGGCGGCGCCGGCGTTGAGGCCGACGGTCTTGATGACCTGCCCGTTGAGGTAGTTGGGCGTGGTCGCGTTGTATTGCGCGTTCTTCGTTTGGAACCGATTTTGGATGTTATAAGCGACCCTCCGATTCTCACCATCAATCACGAACCGCTGCACGGATCGCGATACGCCCGCCACCCCCATTTGCGCGGCAGTCATGGTCGGATCGGGCCCGCTGGGCATGAACTTTCCGTCCCAGGCGGACGTCTGGTCCTTCGTGCGATTGGAACCGGTCGTCTTGTCGGTGATACGGTATTCCGCTTCCGCCCGCAGGGAGAACTTGGGCGTAAAATTATAGGTGGCGGCCAGGGAGAGGCCCCGCCGGCGCTCCCATTCGCGCTGCCGCCAGGTGTTGTTCGACTGCCACAGCACATTCGCGCGGATAGCCGCCTTTTCGCTGAGCGGCTGATTGAGGTCGAGCGTCAGGCGGTAGCGGTCCCAGGTGCCGACTTGGGCCCGCATTTCGCGAATCGGCTTGTTCGTCAGTGCCTGTTTCGTGACGGTGTTGAGCGTTCCGGCCGACCCGCCCGCGCCGAACAGCGTGGAGTTGGCGCCGCGCGCGAAGTCGAGCCGGTCCACATTGTAGGTGTCCGACGCGATATTATACGGGAAGAAATTCCGGGTCGGTTGATTGGCCGCCTGGCCGCGCATCCGCACCACGACGGTCGTATTGCCCGCAGTTCCCTGGAGGCCGTCACCCACGTACTGGTTGGTGTTGACGGAAAACTCGGAGGCTTTTCCCGCATCGGTAATGTTGAACGCGTCCAAGAATTCCGAGGTGAGGACGGAGTAGGCGACGGGCGTGTCTTTCAGCGCCATCGTCATGCGCCCGCCCGCGAGCGAGTTGGTGGCAACGAAGCCGACGTCGGACGAAGCGTTGACGTTGAAGGGGTCGAGTTTGACGGTCTTTTCTTCGGTGCTGCTTGTCGCGGAGGGAGCGGGAGCAGTTTGGGCGCTGAGGTGCAAAACGCTGAGGCCGAGGGCGGCCGCGGCGGCGAGACAGAACTTAGTCAGGGGAGGTTTCATGAAGTTACTGGGGGAGTCATGCTTCACTATCGTTGATATCTGGACTCAAATTCGAAACAGTAGGAGGGTGTTGGGCACACATCCATGCGATTGAGCAGGGCGATTAATGGCGCAGCTTAGCCGCGTGATCGAATGATACGGCAAAGAGTATACGCCAACTGGCCTGCTCGTTAGGGGGACGAGTTACAGGGGTGGGGTTACGGGGGGTGGGGTGCGAGGAATACGGAACCCCGCGGTTTTGAAGGCAAGCCCGAATATTTCGAGTCCGCCGACGTGACCGGAGTGCGGAAGCAACTCGCCTCGTCAATCTCAAGGGGCTACTTGCGATAGCTGTTCACTGGTGGAAGTCGCGCGCCCGTCCCCGTGGGCGGCGCGGCTTCGCCGACCACCGGCAACCTCAGCGTGCCAATGCCGTCGATGGTCGCGACGATTTCTTCCCCGGGTTTCAGGAAACGCTGCTCGCCGCGGAAGGCCGTGCCCGCGCCCGTCCCGCCCGAGGTCCCGTTGTTGATCACATCGCCGGGAAAAAGCGTGATGATCGACGAGGCGTATTCGATCAGCTCCCAAATCGAGTGAATCATGTCGCCCGCGGTCGCCTCCTGCATCCGGGTGCCCCCGACACTGAGCGTTTGCCGGAGCTTCGCCATGGGGTCGCCGTAAAATTCCTTGGGCACGATCCAGGGCCCCATGGGTGCGAAGGTGTCATGCCCCTTGCCGACAAACCAATCCGACGCCACGGGATTCCCGCCCGGCGGCCGGCCGCCCCGATCGGAGATGTCGAGCGAGACCATGTAGCCGAAGACATAGTCCTGCGCCGCGGCGGCCGAAACATACTTGGCTGGACGGCCGATCACCGTGGCGAGCTCGACCTCCCAGTCCGTGCGATCGCGGCCGTGAGGAATCACGATCGCATCGCCCTGGCCAATGACCGCCCCCTCGGCCGGCTTGAGAAAGAGATAGGGGACGCCCCGTTTTTCCCGCCGCGCCCGCTTGGTGGCCGCAATCTCCTCCGGCGTGCCGGTTTCATTGATGTGGCTGTAGAAATTTCCCGCGGCGTTGAGGATTTTTCCCGGATAAATGATGGGTGGCAGCGCCCGCACGCGGGCTGCGTCGTGCACGAACTCCGGCCGGGAGCCCGCCGCAAGGCGATCTCCGGCGGCGAGGTGGTTGACGATCTCGTACAGCCGGTATTTCAAGCCGTATTCGTATTGGGCGATGAGACCGCGCATGTCGGCGGGCATCGGGATTCGCGGATAAAGGGGGCTTTGCTCCAGAGCCGCGTTCGCCGGGTTGAGTTCGATCACCAGGCTGTCGCGCAACACGAGTCCGACTCGCGGCGCGCCGCGAATTTCGAACGTCCCGAGCTTGAACGGCTCGGACGACAAGGCGGGCATTCCGCCCTGGGCGGCGGGAAGGTCGTGCGCCACCACGGCGGCGGCGAACAGCGCGATGACAATAGTGATGCGGTTCATGTCTTTGGGGTTCTGATTCGCCGGGTGCCGGCCGGCCGGTTTGCCAGCAAGCGGGGTAACTCTCTCTCTGGCCGATCGTGTGCGATCGGCCCCAAGTCTTGTCAAGTTTCAGGCCATTCGGAGGGGCCGGGCGGGATTATACAGGAAGGCCGGGAAGACGGGGGAGAGGTCGGCCGCTTCGCGAAACCGAATCTGGGCTTCACGTCCTGCGCTTACGTGATCGTCGATCGCCCTCACCCTGCAGGATCGGCGCTCAAAGCGGCCGGGACTGGTCCGGGACGGCGCTCGTGAACACGGCGCGTACGGCGGCGGGCGTGGACTCGGCCTCCATGCGACCGGTCGAGTCCTGCCGCACGTGCACGGTGGTCATGCGGCCGTGGGCCACCTCGGTCCATCGTCCGGCGCGGTTTTTCTCGAAGACGAAATCGTAAGTCAGGCTGCTGGCACCGACCTCGGCGGAGGCGGCGCGCACGCGCACCAGATCACCGCACCGCAGCGGACGAAGGAAGTCGCACGAGGCGTGGCGCCGGGGCCAGCCGCGGCGCACGCCGTCGACCGAAACGTCCATCATGGTGAGGCCGGCGGAGCGGAACCACTCGTGTTCGCACACCTCCATCCAACGGTAGAAGTTCGAGAAATGCATGAGCCCGGCGGCGTCGGTCTCGTGGAATTCCACCCGGCGGGTGATCGTGAACGTGGGCGGTTCCATACGCCCGGAACGGTGCGCGCCCCCGGTGCGCTGTCAAAGCGCCGTCGTCTTTGGCGCGCACCAAGTCCTGCCCCTCCCTTGGCAAATTCGAAACCCTTGCCCCGTAACTCCCCCTCGCACCTCTCTTCCAGGCCGGCGCCCAAACTCTTTCAGCCGCGCCGCCGCTTGGTCCGCGCGGGATGGAAACCATGGGAGACCTCACTCCTTGGCGCGGCGGTCGCTTTCCCAGATTGCCCAGGCGAGACCGAAGGCGAAGTTCCAATTGGTCTCGCGGGCCAGCAACGCGCTGCCGCGATTGGTCGCGCCGCTGAAAACGCCGAGTTGGGCGCCGGTGAACAGACGCACCCGGGGCGAAAGCACGCGCGACACGCCGAGGGCGACCTCCGTGCCGAGGTAGCCGGATTCGGCGTTGTAGGCCGGGCGTCCGGGCAGGGCATATTGCGGGCGCACCTCGTAAAAGTAGTCCATGAGCCGCTCGGTCGCGAAGATCGGGCCGAAGCTCAGCGACAGCGTGGTCCCGCCGATGAAGGCGCGCTCGCGGTAGGTGAGGCGCGGATTGAGCACGAATCCCTGCGAGCCCACGCCGCCGCCGCCAATTGAAACCGCTGCTCGCAGGGGCAAGTTCACCGTCACCGAGCGCTCCTTTTCCTCCCAAGCCCGCCAGGTCAGTTGCGGGCCGATCTCGGCGAGAAAATCCAGGTCGGGCAGACCGCGGCGCAGGGTGTTCTTGTCTGACTCGGCTTTGAGCGATCCGCTGAAACTCAGGTCGAATTCCAGCCGGTCGTTGATCTGAAAACGCCCGCGCACGATGCCGCCGTCGCCGGCCCGCCACACCTTGCCGCGGTAGATGAAATACGGCACCGGAAAACCGCGGAAGCGCGATTGGGAGGCGCCCGGGTAGTCCGCCACGTAGCCGCCGATGCCGGCGAGGCCGACCTCCCACAGTGGACGCCCCCGGGGGTCGCTGTGGCGCGTCACGGCGGTGAGCGAACTCTCTTGGGCGAGTGCGACGGAGGCCAGCGCGCCCAGGGGAACGACCAAGCGGAGCAGGGGAGGCAGAAAACGCATGGTCGGAAGGAAGCCCTCTAGGTTCGAGGCGCAAGTAAAGTCCGGAATGGCGCCAGGACCGCGACTGGGATGGATGCCTTTGACGCCCGGGCGGATGCCGGAGTGGCCCGCAATTCTAGGGGGCCGGGATCAGACCTTCGGGTCCGGGTGGCGCTGTCCTTTCGCGTGCTGCTCGGCTTTGTCCAGCAACTTCCTGGCCCGGCTCAGCACCTCGGCATAATCATTTTTAATCACGAGGTTCGTGAATTCCTTCGGGTCGGAATTCAGATCATACAGCTCGGCCTGATCGGGAGAACCCCACTCGGTGTAGCGCCAGTGCTCAAAACGAATCGCCCGGCCAAGTTGATCGCCGCGTCGGACCACCGTGTAGGCATACTCTTTGCCCGGCGCGGCTGGGTTCTTCAGCATGGTTGCAAAGGAACGGCCCTGCAGGTTGGCCGGCGGCTTGACCCCGCACAGCTCGGCCAGCGTCGGGAAAAGATCGACCATTTCCACCAATCCATGGCTCGACGCCCCGTTGGTCAGGCCAGGAACCCGGACGATCATCGGCTGGCGGGCCGACTCCTCGAACAGCGTCACCTTGCCCCACATGAAGTGTTCGCCGAGATGGTAGCCATGGTCACCGACGAACACGATGATGGTGTTCTCCCACTGACCGCTCTGGTGCAGCGCGTCGATGATGATGCCAAGCTGCGCATCGACAAAAGAAATGGAGGCGTAGTAGGCCTGCATGAACTCGCGGCGGCGGGCTTCGTTTTCCTGCCCGAGCTCTGGAAACCCGTAATCCCGGTATTGATTGGTTGCCGCGATCGCCGGGATGTCATCCCAGTCATTCGCCGGTGATCGGGACAGCTTCAGTGCGGCCAGCGGATATTTCGCGAAGTAGGCATCGGGAGCGAGAAAAGGGATGTGCGGCTTGTGAAAGCCGCAGGCGATCATGAAGGGACGATCACCGCTCGCATGGTCATTGATCCAAGCGGCCACCTGCCGGGCATTCTTGCCGTCATCGTGCTGTTCGTCGCGCAGTCCCGTTGGCCCATACCCGGGCCCGAGGCCTTTCACACCTTGGTTCCGGGTCTGTGGGGCGACGGTGAGCAGGTGCGCTCGCCAGGCCTGGCGATTCTTCGTGTCGGTGACCGGGCCGTTTTCCTTTTCGAATTTTTCCCGGGCGATCCGTTCCACCGCCATCTCATCATTAGTGAAGGCCAGCGCCTGGTCCCAGGTGTCCTGGCCGGGATTTTCCATCCGCTGATGGAAAACCTTGCCCACGGAGGCCGTCCAATAACCGGCGTCGCGAAATACCTTGGGGAGAGACGGTGTCCCCGGGCGGGAGGTCTCGATGTTGTCCACATTGTTCAAAATCCCGGTGGATTGCGGGTAAAGCCCACTCAGGAATGAAGCCCGCGAAGGCCCGCAAACCGGATACTGACAGTAGCTGCGCTGAAAGGTCGTGGCAGTGCGGGCCAGACGGTCGAGCACGGGAGTCAGGACCCCTTCGTAGCCGGCTGGCTTGATCCTCGAACTCAGATCATCGCTGATGACAAACAGCACATTAGGCTGCTTCCGCACCGTCGCCGGTGCCGCGACGGCGATTCCCATTCCTCCGCTGATTCCAACGATCAAGAGAAGTGTCTTCAACCGGCGGGTAGGGAGGGGAGGCATGAGGGTGCTTATTCGATAGGACCGTTTTTGGGGCGATACGGTCTGGCTGGGCGGCAACGGGACGGCGTCCGGTACACCTGTGATAAAGGGTGCGGGTGCGATCCAAGGGGTCAACTGGGGGTTCCGCGGTCGGCTTCCCGTGGTGCGCAATTCTCAATTTTCAATTGGAGTCCGTGACCACGGCTCGCGGGGTTGCAGCGCGTTCGCCGGCGGCAGATTGAAAATTGAGAATTGAAAATCTTTAATCTGAAATCTGCGGGTTGTGCCCGCCTGCCGCGGGCAAGTTCCGCCGGGTTCGCCTATCGGCCCGCGGGGGCCGGGTCGCCGGGGATCGGCTGCGAGCGGCCGGTGGCGGCGGCTTCGTAGGCCGTATAAATTGTCCGGATAATGCGGAGAGACTCTCCCGTCGTGATGGGCGGCGCGGCCAGCCCGAGCGAGGCGCGGACGCAGGCGGCGACAAACGGCGCGTAGCCGTCGGGGCCTTCGGGAGGCACAGGGGTCTTCACTTCCGGCGTCGCATCCGCGGTCGAATAGTAGCGCATCGGCACGACGCCGCCATGGCGGTTCATCTCGATCCAGCCCTCCGAGCCCCAAATTTTGAGATGGGAGTGATAACCCCGGTCCAGATAGTAGGCGGAGGTCATCGTCCCGAGAAAACCCGCGGAGAATCTTAGGCTGACCACGGCGGAGTCCTCCACATCGAGCGGCTGGCCACCGATGTTGGCCGTGAAGCCGGCGACCGTCGTCACGTCGGAGCCGGTGAGGTACATGGCCAGATCGATCCAGTGCAGGCCGAGCCAGATTAAATGGCCGCCGCCCGCGCGGGCTTTCTTGGCATACCAGGCTTGTTGATACGCGGGCCGAGTCAGGCGCGCCTGATCGGCGATCAGATGGACCTCGACTCCGTAGATCTTCCCGATCCGGCCGCGGCGGATGAGGTCGAGGGCGAACTGCGTGTCGGGGTTGGTCCGGTTGGCGAGCGCCAGCATGAGGTGGAGGTTCTTTTCCCCGGCCTTCCGAGCGAGCCGGGCGAACTCGGCGATGCCCAGGCTCGCGGGTTTCTCGGCCAGCACATGCGAACCGGCGTCCAGCGCGGCTTCGATGGCGGCGGGCGCCAGCGCCGGCTCGAGCGACACGAGGGTGAGTTGGGGACGGTGCTGCGCGAAGAGCTCGCGGGCCGAGGCATAAGTGCCGCCGAGCTTGCCGCCGAGGGCGATCCGGGCCGCCTCAAAATTCTGTCCGGACGGATCCGCGAGCAGAACCCGGCTGGTTTCCGCGGAGGCGGCGAGGGAGCTGAAGTAGCCGGGCAGATGAGCGCCTTCGTGATTGGTGATAACGGCGACGGTGGCCCCCGGGGTGGACTGGGCCTGAAGCGCGGAGGAAAGGATGAACGCCACGCCGAGGAATAATTTCGAGAGCATGGCGGGAGGCTAGGGCGGTGGTGGAGAGCCGGGCAAGGTCGGCTCTGGGGGTTCGCGTGGTCTATCAGGCCCGGGTGGGGTCAGATCGAGGATCGAAATTTCCGGCGCGGCGCCGGGCGGCCGCTGCAACAGTTTTGAATGGCTGCCACCGGCGGCCTCCCGGGTGCCAATGCGACCCTTGAGAATGCGAACTGACGCTCGCGCTAACCCGTGCCGGCCCTTACGCGATGAGATCCGAAACCACGTTGCCGTGGACGTCGGTCAGCCGGTAATCGCGACCTTGGAACCGATGGGTCAGCCGGGTGTGGTCCAGCCCGAGCAGATGGAGCAGGGTCGCATTGAGGTCGTGGACGTGCACCGGATCGCGGACCACGTTGAAGCCGAGTTCGTCCGTCGCCCCGTGGACATGACCGCGCTTGAGGCCTGCGCCGGCCAGCCACAGGGTGAAACAGCGGTTGTGGTGATCCCGCCCATCATTGCTGCCCTGCACCATCGGGGTGCGGCCGAATTCGCCGCCCCACACGACCAGCGTATCGTCCAGCAGGCCGCGCTGCCGGAGATCCGTCACGAGGGCCGCGCTGGCGCGATCGGTGTCGAGGCAGTTCTTCTTGAGCGCCTTGGTCAGATCGCCGTGCTGGTCCCAAGCTTCGTGGAAGAGCTGGACGAACCGCACCCCCCGCTCGATCAGTCGCCGCGCGAGCAGGCAGTTGCGGGCATAGCTCGTCTCCTTCACGTCCTTGATCCCATAGAGCTCGAGGATGTGCGGCGGCTCCGATGAAAGGTCCATGAGCTCAGGCGCGCTGGTCTGCAGCCGGTAAGCCAGTTCGTAGCTTTGGATTCGCGCGGCGATTTCCGGATCGCCCGTGCCGGCGAGCGCGTGGGCGTTGAGCTCATGCAGGGTGTCGAGCGAGGCGCGCTGCGTCCGGTCGTCGAGGCCGGCCGGGTTGGAGAGAAAGAGCACGGGATCCCCGGTGCTGCGGAAGGGAATGCCGCCATAGGCTGTGGGCAGAAATCCGCAGCCGTAGTTGCTCGCGCCACCGCTGGTGCCCTTGGCGCTGGTGAGCACCACATATCCCGGCAGTTCTGCGCTCTCGCTGCCCAATCCGTACAGCGTCCACGATCCGAGGCTCGGCCGGCCAAACTGTTCCGAGCCGGTGTTCATCAGGATCTGCCCCGGAGCGTGATTCACGGCGTCGGTGTGCATCGAGCGGATGAGGCAGAGTTCGTTGGCGATGGCGGCGGTATGGGGAATCAGTTCGCCCAGCTCCATGCCGGTCTTGGGCTCCACGGCGAATTTGTACTTCGGGCCCAGCAGCGCGGAGTTGGGCCGGATGAAGGCGGCGCGATAGTTCGTCAGCAGCTCCGCCGGCGGGAGCTGGCCGTCGCGTTTCGTCAGCTCGGGTTTGTGGTCAAACAGTTCGAGCTGACTCGGGGCGCCCGCTTGGAACAGATAAATCACGCGCTTGGCCCGGGGCGGGAAATGCGACGGACGGACGGCGAGCGGTCCGGCGGCGGCGGGCGCGGCCACGCCCTCCCGGGCCAGCAGTGAATTCAGGGCGATGCCGGCGAGGCCAAGGCCGCAGTCGCGCAGGAACCAGCGGCGCGTCAACAGCCGCGCCTGGGCCATCCGGATTTCCTCGGCGTAGTTCATGATTAATTCAGAAGCTAGGAAAACAGGAGCAATCCAGGTTGAACCACAGAGGCACGGAGACACAGAGGGCGGAGGCGGGATCCTCCTCTGCGTCTCTGTGGCTCGGTGGTGAAAAATCTGGCGCCAAATCTTTCATCAGTTTTTCGTCAGCGTCTCGTCCAGGTTCAGCAGCACGCGGCTGGCGATCGTCCAGGCCGCGAGATCGATTGGCGTGGCGTCGGCCGGGAGGTCGTCCGGCTTGGTGAAGGGCGCAAAGGCCAGGGTGGTGGCGTTGAGTTCGCCGCGGCGCAAGCGCTCCCGGGTGTCCGCGAGCAGGCGCTGCACGCCCGCAATTTCCGCGTCGGCCGGGGCGCGGGCCGTGCAAAGCAAGTAGCCGTGGGCGATGCGCTCCGCATCGGTGGTGCCGCCCTCGCGCCAGATCCGCCGGGCGAGGCCCTGGGCGGCTTCGAAGAAAACGGGCTCATTGAGGCCGGTCAGCGCGGCCATGGGTGTGTTCGAGCGGGCGCGACGGGCACAGGCCTGATCCGCATTGGGCGCGTCAAATGCCGTCAGCATCGGATCCGGCATCGAGCGCTTGCGAAAGAGATAAAGGCTGCGGCGATAACGCTCCGGGCCCTCGGGGACATTCCAGTAGTCGACCTTGAAATAATTATACGAGAGGACGTTCTCCGGCACCGGGGGAAAGACGCTCGGGCCGCCGACCTTGCGCGTGAGGAGGCCGGATGCGGCCAGCGCGATGTCGCGCACCATCTCGGCCTCGGCCCGGAAGCGCGGGCCCCGGGCCAGCAGGCGGTTGCCGGGATCGCGTTCGAGCAAGGGGGGTGTCACCCGCGAATCCTGCTGATACGTGCGGCTCGTGACGATCGCGCGGACCAGGCGCTTCTGGCTCCAGCCCTGCTCCATGAAGTCCACGGCCAGCCAGTCGAGCAGTTCGCCGTATTCGGGCAGCGGAGTGCGGGTGCCGAAATCCTCCGGCGTTTCCACCAGCCCGAGCCCAAAGAGGGCCTGCCAGACGCGATTCACGGCGACGCGGGCGGCCAGCGGCGAACGCCGGTCCGCGATCCAGCGGGCGAAGGCGAGCCGATCCCGCGGTCCGTCCGGCTCCATCGGGTGCAGCACCGCAGGCACGTGCGGTTCGACCTTTTGCTTCGGCCGGTCCCACGCGCCGCGTTCCAGCAGATGCGTCGCCCGCGTGAGGGGAGGCGCCAATTCCGCGAGATGAAGGACCGACGTCTGGGCGGCCGGAAACTTTTTCCAAAGCGCCGCTGCCTCGTCGTTGAATTTGGCGGCTTCGGGGTCGCTCGCCCTCCAGGCTCGATAGATGAGCTCCTCCTGGGCGGCGGTGCGCTGGCCCGCCGGAATCTCTAGGGCGAGCAGCGCGGCGTAATCGACGGGCGCCGCCCTGGGGTCGGGCGCGTTGGTCAGCGAAAACCGGCTGCGCCCCAGCATCGTGCTGCCCCGTCCGGTGGTGTCCTCGCCGTGGTTCATCGTATACAGCACCTTGAGCTTGGTGCCGGCCGGGTGGGTCAGGGGATGCTCGAACTGGACGACCGCCACCGATTCCTGGTTGCGGCGGCCGGGTCCGCGGTCGGCCCGCCAGGCCGTGTGTTCGCTGCCATCGATCATGAAGGCCACCGGCCCGCAGGTGCGCCGGCCGTCGGGATCGATCGACAGGGCCCGCCACTCCGGTTCGAGCCCGCGGGTGGGCTCGGACCAATCGGCGGTCGCGTTCTGCAGTCCCACCTTCTCCCACTTTTCGCTGCCGGGCGGTTGGACGAATACTTCCAGTTCGGTCACGGCCCAGGTGCCATACCGGCTGTGCCCCGGGCCGCCGAAGGGCAGGTCGCCATGGGTGAGCGCCTCGACCCGCAGGCCGGTCGCGCTTTCCAGGGTGGGCTGGCCGATGACGTAGATGCCGCCCTTAACGGTCGGATGGCCCACGGTGAGAATGGAAAGATCCGGCAGTTGCACCGGATGATTCAGCCCGCCCGTGCTGTCGGTTTCGGTTGCGATCAGGGGAGTCCACTCGATCCGCTGCCGCTGCCACTCCGAGGCCCACGCGGCCAGTTTTTCCGGCCCCTGCGGCTGGGTCAGCCGGCTGCGCTCGTCGACGGCGCGGAGCCCGGTGAGCAGTTGCTCCAACTCCTTCTGCTGGGCCGGAGCGAAGACCCAGGACTGCGCCTCATGGGCATTGTTTAGGAACGCGAAAGCGCCGAAATACTCGTCGTGTGTGATCGGATCGAACTTGTGCGTGTGACACTGCGCGCACTGCAGGGTGAGACCGAGCGCCGCCTTACCGAGGCAATCGACGCGATCGACGATGCCCTCGATCCGGAACTGCTCGGCGACGATCGCGCCCTCCTCGTTGACCATGCCGTTGCGCAGGAAGCCGGTGGCCACGATTTGATCGGGCGTGGCGTTGGGCAGGAGATCCCCGGCGACCTGCTCAATGAGAAACTGATCGTAGGGCAGGTCGCGGTTGAGTGCGCCGATCACCCAGTCGCGCCAGGCCCATTGCTCGCGCCGCAGATCCTTCTCGAAGCCGTTGCTGTCGGCATAGCGCGCCACGTCGAGCCAGACCCGCGCCCAACGCTCGCCGTAGGCCTCGCTGGCCAGCAACCGGTCGACGGTTGCGGCCACGGCCTGCGTCAGCCCCGACTTCGCCGCCGCGGCAAAGGCCGCCACCTCCGGCGGCGAGGGCGGCAGCCCGGTGAGATCGAGATACAGACGCCGGCAGAGCGCGGCGGGGTCTGCGGGCGCCGAGGCGGCCAGGTTCCGGGACGCGAGCTTGGCGTCGACGAAGGCGTCGATCGGATGGACACCCGGCGGCCCGGGGGGAGCCGCCTTGACCGGGGCCACAAAAGCCCAGTGCGGGGCATACTCCGCGCCGGACGCGATCCAACGGCGCAGCGTTTCCTTTTGGCCGGCGTCGAGTCGCTTGTCCGTGTCCGGGGGCGGCATGACCTCCTCCGGATCGGCCGACAGAATCCGGAGTAGCAGCTCGCTGTCATCGGGCCGTCCCGGCACGACGGCCGGCAGCTGCGACTTGCCGCCCCGGAGCGCCGCGTCGTGCTGATCGAGGCGCAGCTCCGACTTGCGCTCCCCGGCGTCGGGCCCATGGCACTGGTAGCAATGCTCGGCCAGGATGGGCCGGACTTCGCGGGCAAAGTCGACGCCGGCGGCGCGCGCCGCGACGAGAGTGAGCAGCGGGGCAAGGCCGACTCGAATCCACCAGACCATGGGGCCAGCGTGAAAACGATTGGGGCGATGGCAACCTTTCGCGCGCCCTGGCGCCCGGGCCCTCAATCTGCCTGGAGCCTGAAGCCAGGCAGTCGTGAATCTGAGCTGATGCCAATTCCTGTTTTCGTGCTCTCGCCTGAGCACGTGCTGGTCGATTTCATCGGGGCGGCGGAGGTGTCGCCCGTGCGCTACGATGCCGCGGTGGCCGCCGCGAGGATCCGACCGTTTTTGGAAGAGGCGAAGGCGCTGGGCTGCGCCACGTTCTTCGAATGCACGCCGGCTGGTATCGGCCGGGTGAGCCCGCGGGCGGGTCGATCACTTCCGGGAGGAATCTTTGGAGGGCCGAGCTCCGTCGAGGCCGGATCATTGAATGATTCAAGAGCGACCTCGTCGGAGCTCGGCCCTCCAATTGCGTGGCGGCTCCGTCACGCCATGCCGCTTTGTGTTTCCTCATCCACTCGATCGGCGCTCGTGGCTACAAGTGGTCAGCCTCAAATGGCGCTAAGTTAAGACGGATTGTCGTCTCATTTTGAGAGCGAATGCGCAGGTATTAATTGACGAAACGTCCCTGAGTTTTTGACCGCGGATTTCACGGATGCCGCGGATACTAAACCAAGGCGGCGGATGAATGCGCCAACTTAGGTCCCGCAGTCACGGGACCGTCGTTGGCGCACTCGGGGCCGGGCGGATTAAGCCTGTTCGAACCACATCTGGTTTTGATCCGTCGACTTCGATCGAAGCGACAAGCCCCGGCTCGGCGGGCCGCAGCCTCTCGACCGGCTCGAGACCTGCAAGAGCACCAGGCACCTGGCCGTGAGCTTGTCGAACGGCTCGCTTCGATCATCCGGCTTGCCTGCATTTATCCGCGCTATCCGCGTAATCCGGGGGGATGGCCTTAACTTAGCGCCATGCTGCTCAGCCTCCGAGTTGGTAGTTCCGACTTCAGGCGGAATGATTGAAGAGGTAGTATCGATCGGTCTCCGCTGGTCGGAGACCGGCGCTACTCCGCCAGTGCCTCTCAGCCCTCCGATCTCAGCTCTCAACCCTCAACTGCTTGGACCGGGGGCAGCGGGCAAGGGGGCATCGGAGCCGAGGGCGTATTCCGAGAAATCGTTCACGATGCCGGTGTAGGGACGATCTTGTTTATAGATCTGCAGGATGCGGCCGTGCTCCGCGTCGCTGGTGGGAAAAATGCGCGGAGGCTCCCCCCGAAGAAAAATGCCCGTATAGGCCCGAGACCGGTCTGTGAGGCGACGAATGACGACCACCCGACGATCTTACATCGGAAGCGGCAAAACGCGAATCCAGGCTGACCCCTTGGCAGCCGATCCCAGGCAGGTGAACCGCGGATGGCGTGGCTGGGTTTGAGCCGGAAGCCAGGAAGCCGGGAATCGGACCAACCCACCGTTGAGGCTGATTCAGGGCAACGGCTCCACTCGGTCGGCGCTCGTGGCTACGGAGGCCGCGCTCGGGGCTTGGCGGCCACGGGCCGGATTGGTACGACTCATCTTATGCTCGAACTGTCCACCGCCGTCGTGGCGTACTGCGTCCTCGTGGCCGCGGTCTTTCTCGTGCTCTGGTTGTGGTACGATCGGCGCGATCACCAACGCTTCGAGTTGGAACGACGCAAGACGACGTTCCACTGCATTCGCTGCGATGCACTCTACACCGCGCCGACCGGCACTGAGCTCTGCCGGTGCCCGAAGTGCGGGCACGACAATACGCGGTTGAAGTTCTAACCGCCCGTCGGACTTTGGCTCCCCGGCGGACAGAGACACCATCGACTGGACGAATGAGCGGAGGTGCGCAACCGTGGCCGCATGCAACTGAAGGGCTTCCATCATCTCACGGCGGTCACGGCGGATGCCGCCCGCAATCATACTTTCTACACGAAGACGCTCGGACTGCGCCTGGTGAAGAAGACCGTCAACCAGGACGACGTCTCCGCCTATCATCTTTTTTATGCCGACGGGGAGGCGAGCCCCGGCACCGACATCACGTTCTTCGACTGGCCGGTCGGCCCTGAGCGGCGCGGCACGCACAGCATTGTTCGGACGGGATTTCGCGTCGCCGGTGCCAGTTTGCCTTGGTGGCAGGGACGTTTTACCGCACTCGGGGTGAAGCACGCGGCGGTCGTCGAACGCGACGGGCGCGCGACGATCGACTTCGAGGATTTCGAAGGCCAGCGGCTTGCGCTGGTGGCGGATGAAGTCGAATCGCCGGTCCATCCCTGGGAGCGGAGCCCGGTGCCCGCCGGGCATCAGATTCGCGGCTTGGGTCCGATCACGATGAGTGTTCCGGATGCCCGGCCCACCGACGTCGTTTTGACGCAGGTAATGAACATGCGTCGTGTCCGCGAGTATCAGCACGCCGGGGACGGGAAGGACCGTGTCGTTCATGTTTACGCCATGGGGGAGCAAGATTTCGGGGCGGCGGGCGAACTGCACGTCATGGTCGAGCCGGGTGCCCGGCCGGCGGGGCAGGGCGCGGGGGCCGTTCATCATGTGGCGTTTCGAACCCCCAACGAGGAGGAGTACCACGGGTGGGCGGAGCGTCTGGAGAAGCTCGGGATGCGCTCGAGCGGCCCCGTCGACCGCTACTATTTTCGGAGTCTCTACTTTCGGGAGCCGAACGGGGTGCTCTTCGAGATCGCGACCGACGGCCCCGGGTTCGCCTCGGACGAGCCGATGGCGACGCTGGGTGAGCGGCTGGCGCTCCCGCCCTTCCTCGAGCCGCGGCGGCGGTCGATTGAGGAGGGCCTGAAACCGCTCGTCGTGGGGTAGGGGAACTCGGTTGGGTAACCCCGCCCGTGAGGGCAGGGGCCCCTTCACTGCTCCGCTCGATGAAGTCCCGCGGCTCACGCCGCGGGCCACAAAATTCGCCTCTTCGCGATTTCCTACTGCATCGTTGCGGATCAGACAGCCTCTATCGGCTTCCCGTGTCATCGGGTCGGGCCGGGATTGTCTGCCTGGAAGGAAGGGCCATACTGCGCTCCACCGAACTTTCGCCCCTCCCGTTTCCCCGTTGGGCGAGGGATCCAATCGTCCCCGTTCCGATGCTTTCCTGACATGATCGCCCAATTCAACATTCCCCCCACTGTCATCTGTGGCGCTGGTGCGTTCAGTCAACTGGCCGCGCAGGCCCAGCGGCTGGGCCTCACCCGCGTGCTGCTGGTGACGGATGCGTTCATGGTGAAGTCCGGCCTCGGGTTGCGTGCCGAGGTCAATCTGCGCGAGGCCGGGATCGCGAGTGCGACCTTCGCCGGCGTGCAGCCGGATCCGAGTGAACAGAACGTGCTCGATGGACTGGCACTCTATCGTGAGTCCGGTGCGCAAGGTGTCGTGGCGGTGGGCGGCGGCAGTCCCATCGATTGCGCCAAGGTCATCGCGATGCTGGCCACCAATCCGTTGCCACTCCGCCAATACATGGGCCGAAACAAGGTCGGCCAGCCGTGCGTGCCGCTGATTGCCATCCCGACCACCGCCGGCACCGGCAGCGAAGTCACCAAGGCGGCGGTGATCACCGACCCGGTCAACGACGTGAAGATGCTACTGATGGATCCGCGACTCGTTCCGTCGGTGGCGTTAATCGATTTTGAACTGACGATGTCGATGCCCGCCGCGCTCACGGCGGCCGTCGGCGTCGACACACTGACGCACGGGATCGAGGCCTACGTCTCGCGTCTCGCCAGCCCGATGACGGATCCGCCGGCCCTGGCTTGTATCGAGAAGGTCGGGCGCCACCTCGAGACCGCGTGGCGGGAGCCCGGCAACCGGGACGCCCGCGAGGGCATGATGCTGGCGGCCACGCAGGGTGGGATGGCCTTCGCCAACAGCAGCGTCTGCCTCGTCCACGGCATGAGCCGTCCGGTGGGCGCGCTCTTTCACGTGCCGCACGGAATCTCGAATGCGATGCTGCTGCCGGCCGTCACCCGCTATTCGCTGCCGGGTGCGACGGCGCGTTATGCGACGGTGGCGCGAACATTGGGCTGGGCGAACGCCGCCGCCTCCGATGCGGCGGCGGCGGCGGCACTGGTCCCGGGACTCGAGGCGCTCAATCGTCGGCTCGAGATCCCGCGGCTCGGCGCTTATCCGGGGCTGACCGAGAGCCGATTCTTCCAGGTGGCGGATAAGATGGCGGGCGATGCGCTGGCGTCCGGCAGTCCGGGCAACAACCCGGTCGTACCCGACGCGGCGGCGATCGTGGCCTTGTACCGCGACGCCTGGTAGCGGGGACGGATTCCGGGCGCCAGAACCTGAGATCGCACTTGCCCCGCCGGAGTCGTTGGCGTGTCCTTGCCGTTTTTTACGTCGCCCATGCCACAAACCATCGCCGTCCTCGACTTTGGCTCGCAGCTTACGCAGGTCATCGCGCGCCGGATTCGCGAGTGCCAGGTCTACTCCAAGATTTTCCATTACGGCACCTCCGCGGCTACGTTGCGGGCGGAGAATGTGGTCGGAATCATTCTATCCGGCGGTCCGCAGAGCGTCTACTCCCGCCAGGCGCCGCATCCGGATCCGGCGATCTTCGAGCTCGGCGTGCCGATCCTTGGCATCTGCTACGGCGCCCAGTTGATGGGGTACTTCCTCGATGGCGACGTCGAACACAGCAAGGCCCGGGAGTACGGCCACGGCGTGCTGTCGATCACGAAGCCGGGCAGGTTGTTCGCGGGTTTGCCGCGGAAACTGCGGGTCTGGAATTCGCACGGCGACAAGTTGACCAAGCTGCCTCCCGGTTTCCGCGCCATCGGCACGACGGAGAACTCCCCGTTCGCCGCTGTCGAGGACGCGAAGCGCAACTTCTACGGCATCCAGTTTCATCCCGAGGTGTTCCACACCGAGCGCGGGGCGGACATGATTCGGAATTTCCTCCTCGGCATCTGCGGGGCGAAGCAGGATTGGACGACGCGGGACTTCATCACGCAGGCGGTGGAGAAGATCCGCGCCCAGGTCGGCAAGGGCCGCGTGATCCTCGGGCTTTCTGGCGGCGTCGATTCGTCGGTCGCGGCCGCGCTGCTGCACAAGGCGATCGGCAAACAGCTCACCTGCGTGTTCGTCGACAACGGCCTCCTGCGGAAAAACGAGCGCACCTACGTCGAGCAGCTCTACGCCCGGAATTTCAAAATCGATGTGCGCGTCGTGGATGCGTCTAAGCTTTTCCTCCGCCGGCTCAAGGGCGTATCCGAGCCCGAGCAGAAGCGAAAGATCATCGGCCGCACGTTCGTGGAAATTTTCGAGCGCTCCATCCGTTCGATCGGTCACACGGAGTATCTCGCCCAAGGCACGCTTTATCCCGACGTGATCGAGAGCGTCTCGATCGGGAACAACCCGGCGTCGCTGATCAAGACGCACCACAATGTGGGCGGGCTGCCGAAGCGGATGAAGCTCAAGCTGGTCGAGCCGTTGCGCGAGTTGTTCAAGGACGAGGTCCGCCAGGTGGGCACCGCCCTCGGCCTCCCGCGCGAGGTGGTCTGGCGCCAGCCGTTCCCGGGCCCGGGCCTAGGCGTGCGCGTGATGGGCGACATCACCGCCGAGAAGCTAGAGATCCTGCGCAACGCGGACGCCGTGCTGCAGGAGGAGATGATGACCTCCGGCTCCTACTACAAGGTCTGGCAGTCGTTCTGTGTTTTCCTGCCCGTGCGGACGGTCGGGGTCTTTGGCGACGAACGCACCTACGATTACGTCATCGCGATCCGCGTGGTGGAAAGCATCGACGCCATGACGGCCGACTGGGCCCGGCTGCCGGGCGAGCTGCTCCAGAAGATTTCCAGCCGGATTACGAACGAGGTGCGCGGCGTGGGTCGCGTGGTCTACGACGTCAGTTCCAAGCCGCCGGCCACCATCGAGTGGGAATAGCCGAAGTTGTCATTGCGGGTCACCGGTGCGGTGGCACGCTGGGGCTCGTCACAACCTGTCCTTCCGGCCCTAATTCTTCCCCATGTTTTCGTCCCTGATTTCAAGGTTCTCCCTGGTGTTGAAGGTAAGTGGCGTCGCCCTAGCCCTGGTGTCCGCTGTCCCAGCCGCCGAGCCGGCGATCATTGCCAAGGCGCGTGCCTTCGTCAGCACGGAGTCAGCGCTCGAGGCCGTCAAGTCGATCCATTTCACGGGTACGCTGGTCGTGGTGGAGGGTGGGGACGGCACGGCGCAGCCGCCGGTCGCGATGGATCTCTTTTTTCATAAGCCCTACCAGCAACGCGTCGAGGCCACCTCGCCCAAGCGGATCGAGGTGACCGCCCTCGATGGCTACGATGGCTGGCAGCGGCTGCAGGATCCCGCCGATCCCACGAAATGGCAGCAATCGTTGCTGGGTTCGGAACAGATCAAGCGGCTGCGGGCGAACACCTGGGAAAACCTCTCGTTCTTCCGCGGGCTCGATCAGATTGGCGGCCGGATTGAGGATCAGGGTCCGGCGACGTTCGAGGGCGTCGCCTGCCAGAAGATCGCCTTCATCCATGCGCCGGCGATCATCTTCTATCGTTACTTCGAACTCGCGACCGGGCGCCTCGTCTACAGCGAGACGGAGAATGGCTCGGGGATTCGCGAGCAGGGTGAGGTGCGCGTGAACGGGGTGCGGTTTCCCAAGACCATGACGAATTCGACGAAGCTGCCCAACGGGCAAACCCGGACGTACACCATCACCTTTGACAAGATCGCGGTGAACGAGCCTGGCGCGCCGTTCCGTTTCGCGGTGCCGCCTCTTTCGACGAAGTAAGCCGCCCCGCCCGCCCGCGCGGGCGGGCGATCGCGCCTCCGCGAAAAGCCTCGCGGTTTCCGGGCTCCCTCATACATCGCGCTACCGGTCCATGCGAACACTGCACCACGCGTCCAAGACATTTCAGGCCGACCTCGCGGCGTTTTGCCGCGGCGCCGACGTCCCGCCCGAGATCACCGCGTCTGTGGCGGCCATCCTCGCCGACGTGCGGGTTCGGGGTGACGAGGCGATTTCCTATTACGCGGCGAAATTCGACGGCGCGAAGCTGCGGGGGTGCGATTTCCGGATTCCGCTCGCCGAGATCAAGGCCGCCGCGAAGCGACGGCCGGCGGCGGAGGCGAAGGCCCTGGCTGCGGCCCGCGATAGCATCGTGGCCTTTAATGAGCGCGGCCTGCCGGAGGCTTGGATGGCGAAGAACAAGCATGGAGCCCTGGTGGGCGAGAAGTTCGATCCGATCCGCCGGGTGGGCCTGTACGTGCCCGGCGGTGAAGTGCCGCTGGTCTCGACCGTGCTGATGACGGCGGCGCTGGCGAAGATTGCGCGTTGCCCGGAAATTGCGGTTTTCACGCCCTCCGATGCGGAGGGCAAGGTCGCGCCCGCCATGCTCGCCGCGCTCGACCTGCTGGGCATCGAGGAGGTTTATCGGATCGGTGGCGTCCAGGCCGTCGGCGCGATGGCCTACGGGACGACCACCATTCCCGCGGTCGACAAGATCTTCGGGCCGGGCAACGCCTACGTTTGCGAGGCCAAGCGGCAGGTGTTCGGCACGACGGGCGTCGACCTGCTGCCGGGCCCGAGCGAGGTCATGATTATCGCCGACGAAACGGCGAAGCTTTCCTATGTCGCCGCCGATCTGCTCGCGCAGGCCGAGCACGGCTCGGGGCGCGAGAAGATCTATCTTGTCGCGACCTCGGCCAACCTCATTGCCAACGTGGGCTCCGAATTGCGGACGCAGTTGCAGGTTCTCGGCCGCGCCGAGAAAACCCAGCGGGTGCTCGAGGCCGGGTTTCTCGCCATCGAGGTGAAATCCGCGGCCCAGGCTGCAGAGATCGCGAACTACGTCGCGCCCGAGCATCTGGAACTGCTCGTGGCGGACGCCACGGCGAAGCAGCTCACCCAGTCCATCACGACCGCTGGTGCGATCATGGTGGGCCAGTACACGCCCACCGCCCTCGGTGATTTTGTCGCGGGTCCCAGTCACGTCCTGCCCACGGGCCGGGCCGGCCGGTTTTTCAGCGGGCTGCGGGTCACCGACTTTCTGCGCCGGACGAGCATCATCCACTACGACCGGGCGAGCGTGAAAAAGGCGGAGCCGATCGTCGCCGCCATCTCCGGTATGGAGCGGCTCGATGCGCACGGCCGTTCGGTGCGCATTCGAACGCTTTAGGCGCCGTCCATGTCCGACCTGTCCTCCCTCGCACTCACTCACGTCGCGAAACTTCACGCCTACACGCCGGGCCTGCAGCCGACCGAAGCCGGCTGGGTGAAGCTGAACACCAACGAGTGCCCGTACCCGCCGAGCCCCCGCGTGGCCGAGGCGCTCCACGAGGCGATCGGCCCGGATGCAGCCTCGTTGCGACTTTATCCGAATCCGGCGAGCGCGCCGGTTCGCGCGGCGGTGGCCCGGTTGCACGGTCTGACGGAGGCGGATGTCTGCATCGGCAACGGTTCCGACGATATCCTGAACCTCCTGATCCGCGCCTACTGCGGCGGCGAGGCGGCGACGGGATTCACGCTGCCCAGTTATTCGCTTTATCCCGTGCTCATCGGGATCCAGGACGGCCGGATGGAGGCGATCGAGTTCGATCGCTCGATGCGGCTGCCGATCGAGAAAATCGCCGCCTCGGCCGCCCGGATATTTTTCCTGACCTCGCCGAACGCCCCGACCGGGGTCGGCTTCGGCAACGCGCAGATCGCCCAGGTCCTCGCCTCCTTCGACGGACTTCTGGTGGTGGACGAGGCCTATGCGCCATTTGCGGAGGAGAGTGCCATCGCGCTCCTGGCGGCGCATCCGCGGCTGGTGGTGGTCCGCACGTTGTCCAAGGCCTTTGCGCTCGCCGGCATCCGGGTGGGTTATGCGCTGGCGCACCCCTCCGTGATCGAGGTGCTGGATCGCGTCCGCGACAGCTATAACGTCAGCCGGCTTTCGCAGGTCGCCGCGGTGGCCGCCTTGGGCGACCCAAGCTATTACGAGGGCATCATCGCCCGGGTGAGGGCCACGCGGACCGCGGCAGTCGCCGACTTTGCCGAGCGCCGCGGCTGGTTCACGTATCCGTCGCAGGCGAACTTCATCTTCACCGAGCCGAAGAACGCCCGCGGCGAGAGCGGCGCCGCCGTCGCGCGCTCGGCCTACGACTTCCTCTGTGCCCGCAAGGTATTGGTGCGGCTGTTTCCGAGCCACGCCTTGACCGCGTCATTCCTGCGCGTCAGCGTCGGCACGGATGCCGAGATGCGCGTCCTGACCGACACCCTTGACGCATGGCTGGTCCGGACAGCTCACAACTTGCCGCAATGAATCCACTTTCCTCAAGTCAACGGATAGCAACCATCACCCGCCGGACAGCGGAGACGGACATCGTCCTGTCGCTCGCCGTGGATGGCCGGGGCACGGGCAAGATCGACACCGGCGTGCCGTTCTTCGATCACATGCTGACGCTGTTCGCCAAGCACGGGCTGTTCGATCTCTCGGTGAAGGCGGAGGGCGATGTCGACGTTGATTATCATCACACCGTCGAGGATGTCGGCCTGGTGCTGGGCCAGGCCTTCAAGGAGGCGCTCGGCGACAAGGTCGGGATCAAGCGCTACGGCTTCTTTATCCTGCCCATGGATGAGTCGCTCGCCCGCGTCGTGGTCGACGTCGGCGGCCGGCCGCACCTCGTCTATGCCGCGGACGCGCCGACGATGTTCATCCGCGACTTCAATCTGATCCTCGTGAAGGAATTTTGTCGCGCCTTCAGCAATGCGCTCGGGGCGAACCTCCACGTGCAACTGGTGTACGGCGAGGAGCCTCATCACGTGGCCGAGGCGATCTTCAAGTGCCTGGGACGCGCGCTGGATGTGGCAACCCAGATTGAGCCCCGCGCGGCGGACCTCCTGCCGAGCACCAAGGGGAAAATCTAACTGGTTTTGGGTTGTGGGTTCTGAGTTCTGGGTTTGTTGGTTCGACCCTATTCAAAGCTCAGAACCCAGAACTCAGAACCCACAACTCAATCGATGAGTCCGCGAATCGCCGTGATCGACAACGGCATCTGCAACCTCCGCAGCGTGACCAAGGCCCTCGAGGCCGTGGGGGCGGCACCGCAGGTGGTGCGCACTCCGGCGGAGGTCGCGGCCAGCGGGGCGACGGGTCTGGTGCTGCCTGGAGTGGGGGCGTTGCGGGACTGCGTGGCGTCGCTGCGGGCCAGCCAGCTCGACGTCACGGTGCGGGATTGGATGGCGGCGGATCGGCCCTTTCTTGGCGTGTGTCTCGGCATGCAGGCGCTGTTCGAGCATTCCGAGGAAGGCGATACCACGGGCCTGGGGATATTCCAAGGGCAGGTCGTGCGCTTCCGCCGGCCACCGGAGTACAAGATTCCGCACATGGGCTGGAACACCGTGCGTTTCCTCAAGCCGGAGTCGGCGCTCGCCCGGAATCTCGCGGTCGAAGGTGAGTCGTTCTACTTCGTGCACAGTTACCACTGCGTGCCGGCCGATCCCTCCCTGACGCTGGCGGAGAGCGATTACGGTGGGACTTTTTGCGCGGCCATCGGTCGCGGACGCTGTTTCGCGACCCAGTTTCATCCTGAGAAAAGTCAGGCCAAGGGGCTGCAGATCTATCGCAATTTCACCGCGGTGGCAGCGGCATGAGAGGCAGGTCCCAGAGGCCTATCATCCTTCGCTCGCGCGCAGAATGACAATGGGTGAAGAGTTCAGCGGGAAGTGACCATCCAGCGGTTTCCCGTCTGCGACCTGTCGCGCAATGGCAGAACAAGCGGGCTCCTTCCATACTCCCTGAACGTCCCCGGGCACCGACGACGGCAGACGACGCGGGGTGGAGGGAGGCCGGCCCGGACAGTTGGCCTAACAACGGCGGCGCCGGGGACTTATTCCGGTTAATTTTCCGGGTTCAGGGGCATCTTTTCTTTGCAAGCGGCAGAGTTTCCGTTTCGCTCGCCGGACCGTGGCCAAAACTGCCCTGCTGAAGCTCGACGATAAAGAATACCCCCTGCCCGTCATGACAGGGACCGAGGGGGAGATGGCCATCGACACGCGGACGCTGCGCGCCACCACGGGCCACATCGCCTACGATCAGGGTTACGGCAACACGGGTTCCTGCGAGAGCCAGATCACCTTCCTGGATGGCGACAACGGCATCCTTCGCCACCGCGGCTATCCCATCGAGCAACTCGCCGGTCACCCCGACTTCGTCGAGACGGCCTACCTCGTGATCTACGGGGATCTGCCGAACGTCACCCAGCGCAAGGAATTCGGCCTGCGCCTGCGCAAGAACGCCGCGGTCGAGACGCAGATGCAGAAAATTCTCGAGGGTTTCCCGACGAGCGCATCGCCGATGGCGATGCTCTCCGCGATGGTGAGCGCGCTCCCCGCGTATCATCCCGACCTCGCCACGAATAATTTTGAGAAGGACCTGAAGAACTTCGACCTCGCGGCGGCCGTGGCCATCTCGAAGATCCGCACCATCGTTGCGATGATCTATCGCTACCAGAAGGGGCTGCCCGTCGTGTTCCCGAAGCAGGAGCTGACGTTCTGCGACAACTTCCTGCACATGATGTTTTCGGAGCCGTATCAGGATCACGTCCCGCTCCCGGAGGTGTCCCGCGCGCTCAATCTCGTGCTGCTGCTCCATGCCGATCACGAGCAGAACTGTTCCACGTCCACGGTGCGGATGGTCGGGTCGAGCGCCGCGAATCTGTTCACGTCGATCTCCGCGGGGGTCAACGCGCTTTCGGGACCGCTGCATGGCGGCGCCAATGTCGCGGTCATGCAGATGCTGCAGTCGATCCACGACGAGGGCGACGACGGCACGCGCTTCATCGCGGCCGCGAAGTCCGGCAGCAAGAGCAACCGGCTGATGGGCTTCGGGCACGCGGTGTACCGGAATTTCGATCCCCGGGCCAAAATCATCGGCGAGGCCTGCGACGTGGTGCTGAAGAAGCTCGGCATCGACGATCCGCTGCTGGCGATCGCCAAGAATCTCGAGCAGGCGGCGCTGCGCGACGAGTACTTCGTCTCGCGCAAGCTGTACCCGAATGTCGATTTCTACTCCGGCATCATCATGCGCGCGATCGGGATTCCGATGAACATGTTCACGACCATGTTCGCGATCGGCCGCGCGCCGGGCTACATCGCGAACTGGAAGGAAGTGGCGTCGAATCCCAAGGGCCGCATCTATCGCCCGCGCCAGATTTACGTCGGCCCGACCAAGCGCGATTACGTGCCGATGTCCGAGCGCAAGTAGGGGCCTGTAAGAGTGTCGAGCAGACCAGGCGGGAGGAAATTTCACAACCCGCGCCCGCGATCGTAGCCCGTAGCGCCAGTCTCCGACTGGCGGGACGCCGGTCAGAGACCGGCGCCACTCCCAAAATGCGGTGGCTACAACCGGGCGGGGACGAGCCCCGCCCCGACAGGCGATTCGTAGCGGGTGCAGATTTTGCAGGGGCGCGCCCACGACGTCTGGCCGGCTCCTCTTCAACCTAATCGGCCCGGCCGATTAGGGGGCCTTGGCCTCGTGGGAACGCACGATGGCCTCGAACCCGAGGCCGGTCAGCCGCGTGATCCCACTCATCAGTTTCCAGAAGATCAGCATCGTCACGACCATGCTGGGCAGGACGATCACAGGCCAGTTCAGCATGTTCATGCGGCCGAGCTCGGCATTGAACTCGGACGTGCCCACGGGGCTCTTCAGCAGGTAACGGGCGAGACCGTAGTTGAGCGCGGCGCTCAGCACGAACGAGCCGGCGACGGCGTAGCTCGCATTGTTCAGCAGCCGATCGAAGGCCGGCCGGGTGCCGCGCTCGACGAGGGCCGCCTCGATCCGTTCGATGTCGAGCACCTGCTCGTTGCAGAGCACCTCGCGGACGAGCGGGCGGCGCGTGTGATTCGAGATCAGGACGGCCGCGCCAAAGAGGAGAGGCACGGCGGCTTCCTTCACCGCGAACCAGAAGCCGTCCGCCTTCAGGTAATTCAGCCCGCCGGTGAGCAGCACACTCGCGATGCCGACGACGGAGAACACATTGGTTTTCTTTCGCCGAACGAGATCGTAGACGCCATAGCCGAGGGGAAACAGCAGCGCCACCACCATGCCCCACGTCGGCCCCAGTCGATCCTCCGTACTCAGCTTGGTCAGCACGATCGTCGGCACGACGATGTTGCAGACGATGTTGAGGAACAGATTTTCCCGTTTCGGGGGCGACATGGGGCCAACACAAGGGCAAGCCCGCCGCGGCGGAAGCGGAAAATGCGGGTTTCGACGCCGCCGGGTAAGACTTTCCTCATTTGCCGCGCCGTTGAATTCGACCACGGTGGGAGCGTCATGATTCTCCTCGGCGTCAACATCGACCACTGCGCCACGCTTCGCCAAGCCCGCTACCGGGAGGCGCCCGCCTCGGCCGCGGGCGCGATCGAGCCGGATCCGGTGGAGTTTGCGCTCCAGTCGGAGTTGGCGGGCGCGGATGGCATCACGGTGCACCTGCGGGAAGATCGCCGTCATATCCAGGAATCGGATGTCCGCCGTCTGCGGGCACAGGTGCGGACCCGGCTCAATCTCGAGATGGCCTGCACGCCGGCCATGATCGCCTTCGCCCTCGAATTGAAGCCGGAGTTTGTCTGCCTCGTGCCGGAGGGCCGGCAGGAAGTGACGACGGAGGGCGGGCTCGACGTGGTGAAGAATCGCGAGCGGGTGCGCGAGTGTGTGGACGCGATGAACGCTGCCGGAATCCGGACGAGCCTCTTCATCGATCCCGATCCCGAGCAGATCGATCTCAGCGCGGAACTCCGGGCGCCGTTCGTCGAACTACACACGGGCGCCTATGCCCACGCCTGTTTCACCCCGGAACGCGCGATCGAGTTCGAACGGCTGCGGGCGGGATCCGAGCGGGCCCATGCTGCCGGCCTCACCGTGAATGCCGGCCACGGCATCAACTACGAGAACATCGCCGAGGTGCGCACGCTGCCGCATTTGTACGAGCTCAACATCGGCCATAGCATCGTGAGCCGGGCGCTGTTCACCGGCGTCCAGGAGTCGGTGCGGGAGATGAAGCGGCTGATGAATCTGGAGTAGGTCGTGGATCGGCCGGTCTTTTGTTGGTAGTCCCGCCTTTAGACGGAAGGAACGCGTGCCGAGCACCGCCTGCAGGCGGAACTACCAACCACGGCTGTCTCTTCGCGCCTTGGCGCTTTAAGGCCTTGGGTTCCCGTCGGTCGTTTCACTCGCTGGCGCTCGTGGCTATCGAACCGCGGCCGAAAATTCACTTGGCGTTTCCTGCTCCGTCCCCGCTACTCACTGCCCGCTGGCTGCCCAGCTTACTCCCGATGAACGTCCAACTTCCTCCTGGCGGTATCCTTGTCAGTCTTGGTGCCGACCTCATCGAGGTCGATCGCATCCGCGGGGTCCTGGAGCGGCACGGCGATCGGTTTCTCGATCGGATTCTGACCGCCGAGGAGAAGGCGTATTGCGCGAGCATGGGGGCGCCGCACAAGCACATCGCCGCCCGCTTCGCCGCGAAGGAAGCCGTGGCGAAATGTTTCACCACCGGGATCGGAGCCGAGTTTGGGTGGAAGTCGGTTTCCGTCTATCACGGCGCGCGTCACGAGCCCCTGGCGCGACTGGATGAGAAGGGACTCGCGTTGCTTCAGCACGTCGGTGCGACCCATGTCATGCTCACGCTTTCGCACACCGAAACCCACGCGCTGGCGGTGGCCGCGCTGGTCCGGGCCTGAACCCCATGGAGGACGAATCCGAGCCCAACTATCAGGCCGAAACGCGGCCGAAGATGTCCCTGACGCCGTCCTGGATCATGCTCGGTTTCGTCCTCGGCGCGCTTTTCGTCGCCGCGCTGCCGTCGTTCGAGAAGGAGGTTCCGCCGCCCGCGCTGCCGCTGGTCCGTTCCCCCGAGCCCACCGCGCCCAAGCTGGGGCAGATCACCACGATCGAGGCGGTGTTCGCGGCGTGGGGCGAACATGCGGTCTGGAGTGACGACGTCACCGAGGTGTCGCTTTGGAGTACCGAGACCAACCGGTACGACGATTCCTACGAGGTGCGTCGCGTGGGGGATAGATACTATTTTCGATCGCTCCCGCGGCTCACCCGCCGGGTGATCAAGCGCGGCAAGCCAGTGCCGGAGTGCCCGCTGCTTTTCACCGAGACCGAGGAGCAATATCGCGAGTGGCTCGAACACGGTCGATCGGAACGCCGGCCCACCCCGGCTGATCGATGAGCGCGTGGGCCCATCCGATTCTCGGTTGCGAGGAAGCGCGCGCCCTCGAGGCGCGGCTGTTCGGCGGCGACGAGACTCGCGAGTGGGAGGCCATGCAGCGGGCGGGGCGGGCCATCGCCCGGGCGGTGTTGCAGGACTACCGGGAACTGGGTGGCTTCCCGGCGGCGGGCCAGATTCTCGTGCTGGCGGGGAAGGGGCACAACGGTGGTGACGCGATGATCGCGACCCACGCGATCCTCGAGCAGTTTCCCAGGGCCCGCGCGGAGATTGTTTTTGCCTTCAGTGATCGTTCGCTGCGCCCGCTGGCGGCGCGTGCGTGGCGGGAACTCGCTCAGGTGGCCGGATCACGGATTCGGTCGCTCCCGTCGGCGGCGCTGGACTCCGACGCGGCGTTCGATCTCTGCCTCGATGGCCTCTTCGGGTTCCAATTTCGCCCGCCGTTGCCGGACCCGGTGGCGAACCTGGTTCGCCGGATCAATGACCTGCCGATTCGGCTGCGGGCCGCGGTCGATTGGCCCAGCGGCGTCAGCGAACAGGACGATCGCCACGCCACGGTCTTCCGGGCCGACTTCACCTACGCGACAGGCAGCGTGAAGGCGCCGGTCGTCAATGGCCTCAACGCGGAGTCCGTCGGGCGGCTGCGTTATCTCGATCTGGGATTTTTTGAGGGCGAGATACCCGAGGCGCGCCTGCAAGTCCTGATCGCCGGAGTCCTGGAGCCCTTGACCGCGTTACGGCGTCCGACCTCGGACAAGCGCGATTACGGTCACGTCTATCTCGTCGGCGGATCGCGTGGTTATCCAGGTGCGATCCTGATGGCCGTGCAGGCGGCGCTGCGAAGCGGGGCGGGACTCGTCACGGCCTTCGTGCCGGCCTCGCTCGCGCCGGCCTTTGCCGCGCAGGCCCCGGAGGCGATGTGGGTGGGCTGGCCCGAGACCGATCAGGGTGGCCTCTCCGCACGTGGGCTGCCGCTCCTGCAGTCCCGGATCGAACAGGCGACGTCGCTCGTGATTGGTCCCGGCCTGGGCCGGGAGCCGGAAACGCTGGCGCTGGCGGCGGCCATCGTCGGAGCCTCGCCGGTTCCGCTGGTGATCGATGCGGACGCGTTGCAATGGGACATCGCGCGGGCCGGGACGGCGCCCCGGGTCCTGACGCCGCACCTCGGCGAATTGAAGCGCGTGCTGGAGGGCGACGATTTCTACACGACCGCCGCGGGCCGTGAGGCGGTGATGGTGATCAAGGGTCCGCTGACGGGCGTGACCCTGAGCGGTCGCGGCGGCTATTTCAGCCCCTTTGGCGGACCGGTGCTCGCGCGGGGTGGCAGCGGCGATGTTCTCGCGGGCATGATTGGAACCCAGCTGGCGCAATCACCCGACGATGCCCTGATCGCCGCCGCCCGCGGCGTGGCCTGGCATGGCATGGCCGCCGATGCGCTGGCCCGGGCGCACGGCCAGGTGGCCGTCCGGACGACGCAGTTGCTCGACTACCTGTCTGTGGCCCTTCGCGAAGCCCACGAATAGGGGGTGTTTGGAGTGGCGGCGGCGGCCGGTCCGGACACGGTGTCGCAGATGAGCGGAGAATTGACCGAGCGGCAGGCTTTGCTGGTGCTGAACGCGCTGCCGAACATCGGCCCGGTGACGCTCAACCGGCTGCTCGAGGAACTCGGCGGGGATCCGCGGACCGTCCTTGCCACACCCAGACCGCGCCTCGAGTCCGTCCGCGGCGTGGGTCCGGTGATCGCGGACACCATCGCGCACTGGACGCGGCACTTCGATCTCGTTCGGGAGGAGGGGTGGATGGCGAAGAGCCAGGCCGATTTCCTCACCACCCGGGATCCCACCTATCCGCGGTTGCTGAAGGAAATTCACGATCCGCCAATCGCCCTGTATCGGAAGGGGCGTTATGATTTTTCGCAGCCGTGCATCGCGATTGTCGGTTCACGCCGCACGACGCTGTACGGCCAGAGCGTGGCGCGAAAGTTCGGGGCCGAACTCGCGCGGCTCGGCTTCTGCGTGGTGAGTGGCCTCGCCCGCGGCATCGACACGGCGGCGCACGACGGCGCCCTCTCGGTCGGTGGCCGGACGGCGGCGGTGCTGGGGACGGGCATCGATCTGATCTATCCGCCGGAGAACCTGGAACTGTATCGCCGGATCGAGGCGGACGGCGCGATCCTGTCCGAGTTTCCCTTCGGTCGGCGGGCGGATCGGCAATCGTTCGCGATGCGCAACCGGATTGTCGCGGGCATGTGCGACGCGACGATCGTGGTGGAGAGCGATGTGGACGGCGGGGCGATGATCACCGCGCGCTTTGCCGGTGAGCACGGGCGCCTGATTTTCGCGGTGCCCGGCCGGATCGATCAGAACAGCAGTGCGGGCTGCCACCAGCTGATACGCGACGGCGCGACCCTCCTCACGGGCATCGACGATCTTCTCTCCGAACTGAACTACCTCGACGGCTTTCGGCCGGCGCCGATTGCGGAGAAGCCGGCGGACGTGGCCGCGGGCCGGCCCGCCCAGCTCTCGGCGGACGAGGCCCGGGTGTTCGAGTGCTTTCGCGGCGGTGCGATTCTCACCGCCGACGCCCTCGCGGGGCTGGCCGGAATTGCGGCGGCGGCGCTGTCCGCGGCCCTGATGATGCTCGAGTTGAAACGGCTCATCGCGAAGCGGGCCGACGGCACGTTCGAGGCGCGGTGAGAGGGCGGCGTCAACGGAGCCGCCTCCGGGTGCACGGGCGTGAGTCGAATTTGAGTCAGCCCGGAGGCCAGGTCAGCTGCCGCTTGGCCAGCAGGTGAATATGCAGGTGAGGAACGGACTCGCAGGCATCCGGGCCGTTGTTGACGATCAGGCGAAACCCGCCGTCCAAGCCGAGCTTCCGTGCCACCCGGCCCGCGACGAGCAGGAGATGCCCGAGCAGCGCCTGATCGTCGATGGCCGCCTCCGCGAGCCGGGGGATGACCTGTTTCGGGACGATGAGTAGATGAACCGGAGCCTGCGGCTGGATGTCGTGCAGGACGACGCAGACCTCATCCTCGTGCTCAATCTTGGCGGGGATGTCGCGGTCGATGATTTTCTGGAAGATGGTCTTGGCCATGGGTCGGAGTTGAAGCGCAAAGACGCGAAGAGGCAAAGGTTCAAAGCCGCGCACCGGAACGGCCTCTTGAATGTAGGGCCGCCGCTCGCCGGCGGGCCAAATCGAGAATCCAAATTCGAAAATTAAGAGGCCTGCCGACGAGCCGGTTCGGCAAGCTCACGGCCAAACGCAGGGAATCCCGGGCCCTGAGCCAGTCGAACGGCGGCAGCCCTACGCTGAATAGTGAACGTTCAGCTCGGCGAAATGCGGCCGTGGACGGTGGGGACACCGTCCCTCCATGGATTGCTTTCCTAGAGGAAGAACTGACGGGCATCTGAACGACCCGCTTGCCATCGAGGGCGGGTGTCTCACCCGCCGAGCGGGTGAAGGGGTCGGGCCGTTACTTGTTAGCGCAAACGCCAGCGCCGCAGACACTGTTAACATGTAACGGCCCGACCCCTTCAATTCGTCGCCTTCAATTCGTCCGACCCCTTTAATTCGTCCCTGTGAATAGACGAACCACTTCCGTGTAGCCCGCTGCGTGAGCAGCGGGACGACTGGGAAGCGGAGCAATGAAGTGGTCCCTGCCCTCACGGGCAGGGCTACGCCTGAATCGACGGCCGCTCGGGGCTGCTCACGGCTGCCACGAATTCAGATACGCCAATAGATTCAAAAACTCGTCGTCGGTAATTCGCTCCACGATCTTCCGATGCGCTTTGTAACCCTGATCGAATCGCGGGGTCGGCGCCGCGGGGGCCGCCGGGTGCAGCGTGTTCTCTTTCAAGGCCGGCGCGGCGAGTTTCTTCACGGCCCCGGCGATTTCCGCCGGGGAATGACATGTGGTGCACTGACCCGTCCCATTGAAATACGCTTTGCCTTCCTCACGATCGCCCGGGCGATCGGGCAGGGCGGTCAGTTCCTTGTAGCGCTCGGCCTGGCGCTGGAAGTGAATGTAAGCCGCGAGGTCGACCAGTTGCTCCGGTGTAATCACGTCGCCAAATCGCGGCATCGAGGTCTGGGACAGGGGTAACCCGTTGAGGACGGCCAGGCCGATGAGGTTGCCGTTTTCATCCGCCCCGACCAGAGGACTGTGCTTCAAATCGGCGCGCGCGCCGCGGGGGGCACGGGTCAGATCAATCCCGTGGCAGTAATTGCATTCGTTCAGGCGGAAGATCGCCTTGCCGCGTTCGAGGACGGCGGCATTCGGCTCCAGGGCCATCGCCGCGTCGTTCGCGCTCGTGGCCTGCGCCCGGAGGCTCTGGCTGGCGAGAGCCAAGATCACGCCGAGAATCCCCAGACTTTGGGATCTCATGTGAGCACCGACCGGCAGTAGTCGAGACAGGCGTTCACTTCGTCCACTGGGGTTCGCAAGGTTCCGTACTCGTACTCCACGAAGCAATCGATCGGGTATTTTTCGTCCCGGATTAAGCGCATCACCTCGGCCAGCGGAGCGTCGCCCTCGCCGAAACGCGTGTTGGGACCGTTGTTCTTTCTCCGATCGCGGAGGTGCACGTTGAGAATCCGGTCGTGATGCTTCCGGATGAACGCAATGGAGTCGTTGTTTCCCGCGGTGAAATGACCGATGTCCAGCGAGACCATGAAGTACTCGGACATCGCCAGCGCCTTCTCCAGACTCTCGGCGGTTCCGAACTCCTGCGGATCATGGATGTTATTGTGATTGTGCATCGCGATTCTCACCTGGTGGGCCTGCACGAACGGGACCAACCGCGCGCATTCGTCGAGGCGGATGGACGCGTAACAGGCCTTCACGCCGAGCGCCTTGGCCGCCTTCAACTCCGCTTCCCGTTCCGCATCGGTAAACGTCTCGTTGAAATTCATGCCGAAGTAATCGATGCGGCAACCCGCGGCCTCGAACCGGCTGCGCAGGTCGGTATAATAGCTGGCCGGCACCGTCAGGCGCCATTGCCGCGCTCGCTCGCGCGATTCACGCATACCCGGAAGGTTGCGATCGGCAATCCACCAGCCGGTTTCAGTCCGGCCGGGAGGTTCCACGTGTCCGGATTGGATGCCGCACGCCGTCACCCCCACCTGGTGCATACATTTGATGATGGTGGGAATGCGGGCGTCGCCGCTCGGCAGACCGTTGAAGCTGAAAGTCTGCACCCCGAAATCGAGTCCGCCGATCCGCGCGTTGCGGTCGAACGCTGCCTCCATGCCGAAGGCGTGCCGGGGCAGGGCCGCCGCCGCCAAACCACCGACCGCAGCGCGGACAAAATTACGCCTGGAGATCGTCATGATGCGCGTGCGCTGACCGTCTTTTGATTGGGGGTGGGATAACTCTAATAACACTCAATTCCGGCCGGGGTAGACGTCGGAAGGAGACTGCGCACCCGCCGAAAGTCGAGTTAATCTGCGGCCGGAAGTTGAAGCGCAAAGCCGCCAAGGCGCAAAGGTGCAAACGCCGCCGGAAATTTAACCACAGATGGACACGGATGGACGCGGATTAAGGGGCTGCCAACGAGCCGTTCGACGCCGCTCACGGCCTAAACACCGCGTTGGCTTGAGGCCTTGAGCCTGTCGAAAGACGGCGGCCCTACACCGAACGGCGAACCTTCCGTCGGACTTAACGAGACAATGGACGGCGGGGACACCGTCCCTCCATGATTGCTCTTTGAGAGGAGCGCGAACGGAGATCCGCCTGCCATGGAGGGCGGGTGCCCACACCCGCCGATTTCGTTCCACTGCATCCTTCCGGCTCGAGAGGGGATCTTCGAAAATCGGCAATCCCCCACGCGCTACAGAAACAACAGGTGCAGGTTCGCGCCGCGGACCGTCCGCGCGGCGGCGAGGTCGCGGATGAAGGCGAGGGCTTCTTCGTAATCGCGTTTCCGCTTCGGGGTCGCGCGGGCGCCGGGCGGGATCAGGGCCGGGCGAAGATTGGTGACGAGGAGCGTGGCTTCGCGATAGCGCGCGAGCTGGCGCAGCCCGGCCATGATCTCGGCCCGCGTGAAGAGCGGGGTCGCCGCCGTCAGTGTGAGCGAGGCGTCCCAATGATAGAACCCGTGCGTCGGCTGGCGGGCGAAGACCTTGACCAAGAGGGTGACGGCCGCGGCATTGAAGGCGTCGTCGTAGGTCCGGGCCGATGCCGGATGCGATGCGATTTGCGCTTCGAGCTCCGCGAGGCCGAACGCGATCGCCGCCTTAATCTGCTCGGCGAGGTAAAGATCCTGGCCGGTCGCATGGGCGAACAGCGCGTTGATGAAATGGAGCCGCCGCAGGTCGTCGCGGGAGCGGGGCAGGGCGGCCATGCGGGTCAGTCGCGTCCGTGCGTCGCGGCGTCGCTCAAGGATTCGCCGACTTCGGCTTCTCGAGCGTGCTGATCTCGTCGACGAACTCCGCGACGTCCCGGAACTGTTTGTAGATGCTCGCGAAGCGGACGTAGGCGACTTGATCCACGTTGCGGAGGCGCTGCATCACGCCCTCGCCGATGGCGCGGGACGGGATCTCGCGTTCGAACGGCGCCTCGAGGGCGTCCATCACGTCTTCCACGAGCATCGCAATCTGCTCCGCGTCCACCGGCCGCTTGTGACACGCCGCCCGGACCGCGCGGACCAGCTTCTCGCGATCGAAGTCCTCCCGCCGGCCGTCGCGCTTGATTACGACGACCCCGTCACGCACCAAAGTCTCGGTCGTCGTGTAGCGATGGCTGCATTCGAGGCATTCCCGCCGGCGGCGAATGGTCGAGCCCTCCTTGCTGATGCGGGAGTCGATTACCTTGTCCTCGATGGACGTGCATTTGGGGCAGCGCATGGTGAATGCCGATTTACGAGTGGCGAATGCCGAGTGATGATCGGCTCAGGCGACCGCAAAGAAGCCGTTGGGTTGCCTCATTCGGCGGACCGTGATCTGGAACTCGGCAATTGGCATTTGGCGCTCGCAATTGGAATTGGGGCTCAATTCAGCGTCAGAAAGTTCTCGAGGATCTTGATCCCACCCTCGGTGGCGATCGATTCGGGATGAAACTGGACGCCCCAGATAGGCAGGGTCTTGTGGCGCAGGCCCATGACTTCCCCCTCGGCGGTCTCGGCAGTGATCTCCAGTTCCGCGGGGAAAGTGGCCCGCTCGATCAGTAACGAATGATAGCGAGTCGCGGCGAAATCCTGCGGCATGCCGCGAAAGAGATCGGTGTTGTGGTGATGGATGGGCGAAGTCTTGCCGTGCATCAGCCGATCCGCGCGCACGACGTTGCCGCCGAAATAGTGTCCAATGGCCTGATGTCCGAGGCAGACGCCGAAGATCGGCTTCACGCCCGCAAACGCCTTGATCATGTCGAGGGTGACGCCGGCCTCGAGGGGAGAGCAGGGGCCGGGCGACAGCATCACGCGGTCCGGGTTCAGGGCCAGCGCCTCGGCGGGAGTGATCTCGTTGTTGCGGAACACACGCTGCTCCACGCCCAACTGGCCAAAATATTGGACGAGGTTGAAGGTGAAGGAGTCGAAGTTATCGATAACGAGCAGCATGGCGCGGGAGGCGGCTGAACAGACTGAAAGACCGAAAGGCCGAATGCAAAGGGTGAAACGTGGCTTGGACAAGCACAGTGCCGGCGGGGTTGAGGACGAGGCTG
>CANEVO010000027.1 GCA_947442255.1 Opitutia bacterium | reverse complement strand
TAGGCGTCGAGCACCGCCCGCTCACCGGCCGGCAGATTCGCGACGACCTTTTGAGCGAGGGCGCGGAAACCGAAGCGCCGGTTGGCACGGTCCCGGGGCAGCGCGAGTTTGCCGAAGATCTCGGCCAACTCGCCGGCGCTGCTGCGCCGCAAAAGGTCCATTTGAAAGAAGCGATCCTGCGCATGCAGCCAGCCGAGGGCCCGTGCCACGTCGGCCCGGCTCTGGCCGCGAAGCGTCGGCACGCCCAGAGCATCGCGCGCGATTTGCACCGGGGCCGCCAGCCCTTGCGCCGTCGCGGCGCCGTCGAGTTGGGGGAGGCTTGCGCGCAGTCGCGTGTAGAACCAGCCGGCCGCGGCCAGCGCCACCACGGCAAGCACGCTCAATGCGCTCGCGAGCAGCCGCAGACGTTGGGCGACGGCGGGGCTCACAACGAAAAGGCCCGGCGGATCTGCGTGAGGATCTCGGCGGGCGTCCCGGCGATGTCGACGGCGATGGCATTCTGCGGCGGTTCGAGGGTCTCGAGCTGCGACTTGAGCATCTCGGGCTTCATGAAGTGGCCGTGACGCTGGCTGATGCGCGCGGCGATCAAGGCCTCATCGCCGATGAGATGGGCCAGACGCACCCGGGCCGGGTCGGCCACGATGGTCTGACGGTAGCTCTCTTTCAGCGCGGAACAGGTCACCACGGCGCGCTCGCCCCGGGCGAGGCAGGCTTCGATGTAGGTGCGGATGGCGGCGAGCCACGGCTGCCGGTCGGCGTCGGTCAACGGAACCCGGGCACTCATTTTCGCGACGTTTTCCGGCGGGTGGAAATCATCCGCGTCGCGGAAACTCCAGCCCAGCGCCGCCGCCAGCTTTTCGCCCACGGTCGTTTTGCCGCAGCCGGCCACGCCCATCAAAATGACCACCTCGGGCGGACGGAGCTCCCACGCGCGGGCGCTGACCGGATCGCGGCCCTCGTCGAAATCGAGATAGTCGAACATCGCCAGGATCGGCTTCGACTGGAGGCCGCTTTCCCGGATGCGCCGCGCGAGGATCTCGGCCCCCGCGTCGCGAATGCAGCGCTTCATCATGAAACCGTTCCAGACTTCGCACTCCTCATCCGTGCGCACCCCGCCGCGGGCCTCGGCCCAGGCGAGCAGGTCTGCGTCGGTGGTCTCGGCCGTGAGGACTTGGGCTTTGAGCTCGTCGTAGTTGATCCGCAGAAAATTGCAGCAACGGCTGTCGAAGGCTTTGCCGAGATTCGGCGTGTAGTCGGCGGCGTGCAGTTTGCCGGCGGCGTGCAGGCGGATCTTGTCGAGCATCCGGCCGAAGTAAACGAGACGGCCAACGGTGGCGTAGGGACTGCGCAAACCGGGGATAAGGGTGGGCATGGAAATACGGGTGCGAGGATGGTGGCGGGCCGGCGGGTGCCGGCGGGCGCTTTGCAAGCACGGCAGGCCGCCGGAAAACAATCGTCAAGCCTCAGTCTTTCGGACCGGGTTCGGGCGGATTGGCCGCCGGCCGGGATTTTCGCACCTGCCAGAAATAAATGCCCGTCGCCAGGACGCCGAGCACCCAGGTGGGAAAATTTACCCAGAGCTGGTGAAACGGCACGGCGTAGCGATGCACCGCCCAGATGATCGCGACGTGTTTCACGGCGATCAGGATCCAGCAGATGAAGATCATCCGCTCCACCCGGGGATTGCGCCGTTCGCTTTCCTCCACGTGAACGGCTTTGACAAAGGCCTGCCGCTCCAGCTCCGGCGATGGCCGGCTGGTGATGAGGGCAAGCAGATTGGGAAACATCTGGCCGGAAGATAGCGCGCTGTTCGGAAAAGCAAAGGGGCGAACGCAAAAGCCGGTGGCGGTGGCCGGCGCGGGCCCGTCGGGACGCGGGTCCGGATGCGCTCAACAGTTGAGTTGAATCGCCGGATGGCTGCGGCACGTTGGGTCGCGTGACGCCGCCCATCCCTTCCGCGCAACCGCCCTTGGAGAGCGTTCCGCCACGGCTGGACATGCCCAGTGCGGCGGCTGCCGGTTTGAAGGCCGTCACCAAGACGGCGCAGCTCGTGGGGGAGATGGGAATCGGCCGTGGCATCCGGGCATTGTTACAGGTTAACCAAGAGGACGGCTTCGACTGCCAGTCCTGCGCGTGGCCGAGTCCGGATGGCGCGCGGCATGTTTTCGAGTTCTGCGAAAACGGGGCCAAGGCGGTCGCCGACGAGGCGACGCCGCTCCAGGCGGGCCGGGAATTTTTCGCGGCGCACTCCGTGGCGCAGCTCGCGGCCCAGAGCGACCACTGGCTCAATGGGCAGGGCCGGTTGGTCGAACCCTTGGTGTTGCGGGCGGGAGCGAGCCATTACGAACCCATCGCGTGGGACGAGGCGTTCGCGCTGGCGGCCCGCGAGCTGCGCACGTTGCCCTCGCCGGATGCGGCGGCGTTCTACACCTCGGGGCGCACAAGTAACGAGGCGGCGTTTCTCTGGCAGTTGTTCGCGCGGAAATTCGGCACCAACAACCTGCCCGACTGCTCGAACATGTGCCACGAATCGAGCGGCGTCGCGCTGACGGAGGCGATCGGCATCGGCAAGGGCACGGTGAAGGTTGCGGATTTCGAGCTGGCCGACGCGATCTTCGTCGTGGGCCAGAATCCCGGCACGAATCATCCGCGCATGCTCTCCACTCTGGAGGCCGCCAAGGCGCGCGGGGCGACGATTGTTTCCATCAATCCGCTGCCGGAGATCGGCAGCGAGCGGTTCAAGAACCCGCAGGATTTCATGCACCCGCTGAAAGCGTTCAAGACGCTGCTCGGCGAGGGCGCGCGGCTCTCCGATCTCTGGCTGCAGCCGCGCATCGGTGGCGACCTCGCGCTCTTCAAGGGGTTGATGAAGGAGATGCTCGAGGCCGAGGATCGCGCGCCCGGCACGGTGCTCGACCGGGCGTTTATCGAGGGGCACACGCACGGCTTCGAGGCGCTCGCCGCCGATGTGCGCGCGGCATCTTGGGGCGAAATCGTCGCGGCCAGCGGCGTGGCGCGGGAGCAGATCCGCGCGGCGGCGCAGATCGCGAGCCGCTCCCGGGCCACGATCTGCTGCTGGGCGATGGGCCTCACCCAGCAACCGAACGCGGTCGAGACCATCCAGCAGGTGGTGAATTTTCTCCTCCTCCGTGGCAACCTGGGCCGGCCGGGTGCGGGCGTGTGTCCGGTCCGCGGGCATTCCAACGTGCAGGGCGATCGGACCATGGGCATTTTCGAAAAAATGCCCGATCCCTGGCTCGACCGGCTCGATGCGGAGTTCGGCCTGAAGTCACCGCGGGCGCATGGGCTCGACACCGTCGACACCATCCGAGCGATGCACGATGGGCGGGTGAGCGTTTTCATCGGCATGGGAGGAAATTTTCTCTCAGCCACGCCCGACACCGAGTTCACCGCGGACGCGTTGCGACGGTGCGCGCTGACCGTGCAGGTTTCCACCAAGCTGAATCGCGCGCACCTCGTGACGGGGCGCGTCGCGCTCATCCTGCCGTGTCTTGGCCGCAGCGAGCGCGACGTGCAGGCGGGCGGGGAGCAGTTCGTGACCACCGAGGATTCGATGGGGATCGTGAATTCGTCGCGGGGCAAACTCGCGCCGGCGTCCGCGCAGTTGCGCAGCGAGGTCGCGATCGTCTGTAGCCTGGCCCAGGCCGTCTTCGGAGCGGGACCGGCCGGGAAGGGACCCGACTGGGCGGCTTTGGTGGGAAACTACGATCTGATCCGGGACCGCATCGCGCGGGTCGTGCCTGGTTTCGAGGATTACAACCAGCGGGTGCGCGCCGGGGCTTTCTATCTCGCCAACGCCCCCCGGGACCGGCGCGAGTGGCGGACGCCCACCGGCCGGGCGAATTTCATTCCGGCCCCCATTCCGCAGCCCGTGATTCCTCCGGGAGAATTCGTCATGATGACGATTCGCACGCACGATCAGTTCAACACGACGGTTTACGGTCTCGACGACCGGTATCGCGGAGTGTTTGGCGGCCGGCGCGTCGTGTTTATGCACGAAGCTGACATCGCGGCGGCGAGTCTGCAGCAGGGGCAACTTGTGGATCTCTTCAATCGCCATGGCGGCGTGGAACGCGTGGCCCGGGCTTTCATGGTCGCGCCGTATCGCATTCCGCGGGGGTGTGTCGCGACTTATTTTCCCGAGGCGAATGTGCTCGTGCCGATCGGCAGCGTGGCGGCGAAGAGCAACACCCCGACGAGCAAGTTTGTCATCGTGAGCATCCAGCCGGCGGCGGCGTAGCGGGCGGTCCCGAACTCCGCGGGTGGGTTGCGGCGGAGTGGCCCGGGGGCGGGTCTGTCTCAACTTTGGAACTTTTGTCCCCGGGATTTCGTCACAGAGGGCATGAAAACGAACAAACTTCTGCTCCTCGGCTTGCGGGGACTGCTGCCGTTGCTTGCCGGTCGCGCCGCGCCTCCGGCGGCGGGTGGCAATGTGGACGTGGTGTTTTTCGAACCCAGGAAATTTACGGACGTGCGCGACCGCGCGATCGGAAACTGTGAGGACACGTCCTGCCTCGACCAATTGCGGGACCCTCTCGTCGCGCAGGCGCGTCCGATTGTGCCGGTCGGCGGCATGTTGGCGGTGACCTTCACCGATGTAGACATGGCTGGTGATTTCGAGCCATGGCAGGGGTTTCGTTGGGATGAGATCCGGGTGGTGAAGGAAATATACCCGCCGCGCCTTCAGCTGGCGTTTTGGCTGACGGATGCGTCGGGCGAGATCGTGAAGGAGGGCGGGCGCGATCTGCGCGGGGCTTAGCCTCATGACCAGGGGATTTGCGGACGACACGTTGCGCCACGAGAAGGCGTTGCTCGACGACTGGCTGCGGAGCGAGTTTGCGCGGCCGCGATCGCCCTGAATGGTTCGGTGGAAGTCGCGGGTGGAGACTTCCGGGCGGTTGACAACGCGCGGCGGCGTTTTTGGTTAGGGGTCTTGAGCTCCGCGACTGCTACCACCGCCGCCCGCCTCGACAAATGGCTGTGGGCGGTGCGCATTTTCAAAACGCGCAGCCGTGCGACCGATGCCTGCCGCGCCGGGAGCGTTTCCGTCAACCAACTGCCGGCGAAGCCGGGGCGGGACGTTCACGCCGGGGAGACTGTCACGGTGCAACAAGGTGTGGTGCAGCGGACCTTGCGCGTTTTGGACGTGCCGCGCTCGCGGATCGGCGCCCCCTTGGTGGCGCAGTTTTGCACCGACCTTACCCCGCCGGAAGAGTTTGAAAAGGCGCGGATCGATCGTATCGGACAGGCGCTCGCCCGCGAGAAAGGCAGCGGTCGCCCGACCAAGCGCGACCGCCGTCTGCTCGACCAATTGTTCGATTGAGGGGGTTGCCGCGGGAATGCTCCGCCGGCCCGGACTGCATTCGTCGTCTTGTTGCCGGCCGGCATAGCCCTCACGCACAGCACGAATTCAAACCGTTGGCTTGGCAGCGCTTTCCGTCCCCCCCCGCCCCGCATCGCCGCGCGACGTCCCACCTCGTGACTGGCCCTTCCCCGCGCCGGTTGAAATGGCAGAGGTTTGCGCTGTCGTTCACCGCATTGTTTTTGGAAATGATGGTGATCCGCTGGGTCCCGTCCGTGGTGAAGCTCATCGCTTTTTACGCGAATCTGATGCTGCTGAGTTCATTCCTCGGGCTCGGTGTCGCCTACCGTGCGGGCCGGCATCACGCCGGGGGAGTGTCTGCCGTGGAGGCAGTTGGGTGGAGCGTCGGGTCAGCCGCGGGCTTGACCGAAAACTTCCGCCGGAAGGGGAAGGACGAAGGGCTTTAAAATTTCCCTTGCGTTGCGAGACACTCCATGCACGGTGTCGCCACTTCGTTAGAGAAAGCGTTAGGTGACAGTTTCTGGTGAGTCGTTGGCTGAGCGTTTGGCTTAAGTGATGATTTCGAAACCCAAGTTGGGAACGGACTGGCAGCGGACGGTGGATCTACGAGACATCACATGAGTAACTCCAAACTATACGTCGGCAATCTGTCGTTCAAGACTTCCGAAGACGAGCTCCGCTCGGCTTTCGGGCAGTTCGGTTCCGTCACCGACGTTTACGTCGCCATGGACAAGATGACCGGCCGCCCCCGCGGCTTCGCGTTCGTCACCATGGGCACGGCCGATGAGGCCAAGGTCGCGGCGGAAAAGATGAACGGCGTCGATCTCGGCGGCCGTCAATTGACCGTCAATGAAGCCCGTCCGAAGGAAGAGCGTTCCGGCGGCTTCGGCGGCGGCGGCGGTCGCGGCTTCGGCGGCGGCGGCGGCGGCGGCGGCCGTGGCGGTTTCGGCGGTGGCCGCGATCGCGGCGAGCGCCGCTACTAATCCACGTTTCCAGTAACGAAACAATTTTCGAGGGACGGAGCTCCTTTGGGGCTTCGTCCCTTTTCTTTTTTGCTCTTTTGCGCGTCGTCACGAGCGCCAGTGAGTCGATCCTTTGCCGGCCTCCGCCGGCCCTCGTGACCACCCGCAAGTTTCATCATGCCTTTTAAAGCTCTCAATCTTTCCGACTCGATTCTCCGGGGTGTTCAAGCCGCCGGCTACACCGACCCGACTCCCATCCAGCTGCGCGCCATCCCGGTGGTGCTCGGGGGCGGCGATCTCATTGGTTCCGCTCAAACGGGCACGGGAAAAACCGCCGCGTTTGCCCTGCCCATTCTCACCCGCCTCGGCCAGCACGGCCGGGCTCGCGTCCTCGTGCTGGAGCCCACGCGTGAACTCGCGGCCCAGGTCGAAACCGCCTTCCGCGATTTCGCGCGCTTCACCGATTTGCGCACCGTCGCGATCTTCGGCGGTGTGGGTTACGGCCTGCAGCGCACCGAGCTCAAGCGCGGCGTTGATATCATCGTCGCCACCCCCGGCCGCCTGGTGGACTACCTCAAGACCGGAGAAATCAATCTTCGCGACATCACCATCCTCGTGCTCGACGAGGTCGACCGGATGCTCGACATGGGCTTCCTGCCCGTGGTGAAGGACATCATCGCCCGTTGCCCGCGCGAGCGGCAGACGCTGTTCTTCTCCGCTACCGTGCCGCCTGAAATCGCCGCCGTGGCCTCGTTTGCCCTGCGGAATCCCGCGCGCGTGGAGTGCGGTATCGCCCGCTCCGTCAACGAGTCCGTCAAACACGCGCTTTATCCCGTCGCGGCCGAGCAGAAATTCGAACTGCTCGAGGCGCTGCTCGCGAAGACCGACTTCGACAGCGTGCTCGTGTTTTCCCGCACCAAGCACGGTGCCGACAAGATCGCGCGCCGCCTCAAGTCGGCCAATCACTCCGTCGCCGTGCTGCACGCCAACCGCTCGCAGAACCAGCGCATCGAGGCGCTCGCCGGCTTCAAGAGTGGCAAATACGAGGTCATGGTCGCGACCGACATCGCCGCCCGCGGCATCGATGTGGCCGGCGTCTCGCATGTCATCAACTACGACGTGCCGGAAAAACCCGAGGATTATGTGCACCGCATCGGGCGCACCGGCCGGGCCCAGGCGGTCGGCGATGCTTTCACGCTGGTGACGCCGGAAAACGCGAATGACATTCGCGACATCCAGCGTTTTATCGGCGCGAAGATTCCCGAAATGCGCCTCGAAGGTTTCGACTACAAGCCGATCACGCTCCGTCCGGCGCAGCCGGCGCAGCAACGCCCGCGGGGCAGCCTGCCGGGCCAGATCCGGCACAAGGGCAGCTTCAATCGCTACCGCGGCCGGCGCTAACCAGCCCTCTGCCGGGCGCCGCGCGGCGGGACCGGCCGCCGTCGTTGTCAACGATTAGTTGACGACGACGGGATCTCCGTGGCGAAGCGGCGAGAGGGCTTGTCCGGGTGGAGGTGGAATCGCTGGCCGTTCGAAACACGACCAGTGCACGCGTCCTTGCCTGCCGGCGGGGAGGACCGGCACCATGGCCGGCATGAATGCTGCCATTGCCGCTGTCGAAAAACACCTCGCCGCGTTGGGCGCGTGCGAGCGCTGCCCGCGCATGCACCAGCCGGTCGTCGTGGGCCGCGCGGTTGCGAGCAAAGTCATTCTCGTCGGCCAGGCTCCCGGCGACAAGGAGCCCAAGCTTGGCCGGCCCTTCGCGTGGACCGCGGGCAAAACGCTCTTCAAGTGGTTCGACGCGTCGCTCGGCTGGACCGAGGACGAGGTGCGCAACCGGATTTACTTCGCGGCCGTCTGCCGCTGCTTCCCGGGCAAGCGGCCCGAGGGCGGCGATCGGGTGCCCGCGCCGGACGAAATCGCGAACTGCTCGGCGTGGCTTGAACGCGAGTTTGCCCTGCTGCAGCCGACCCTCGTGCTGCCGGTCGGCAAGCTCGCGATCTCGCAGTTTCTTGGCGAGCGGCCGCTGATCGAGACGATCGGGAAAAAGTTTCCGATCACGTACCGCGGTCATGCGACCGAGTGTATTCCGTTGCCCCACCCGTCCGGGGCTTCGCCGTGGCATCGGATGGAGCCGGGCCGGACGCTGCTCAATCGGGCGCTGGCGCTCGTGGCGAAACACGAGGCGGTGCGAGGGTAGTCCGGTGTTTCCCTTTACCCGCGGCTGGGATTCGCCAACCGGGGCTCAATTCACCCGATTCCAAACGGGTTCTCCGCTGACCGCCGCGCGGGCGATCCTGGCCGAGGTGCTGCGCATTTCGACCATGCCTTCCGGACTGCAGAAGGCCGCGTGGCACGTGCAGATGAGATTCGGCGTCGCGGCCTCCCCGGCGGTGCGGAGCGGCTCGTTCTCCACCACATCGAGGCCCGCGCCCGCGAGGTGTCCGCTGCGCAACGCCGCAAACACGGCCGCCTTTTGCACGATGTCGCCCCGCGCGGTGTTCACGATGAACGAACCCGGCTTCATCAGGGCGATTTCGCCGGCGCCGATCATCCCGCGTGTTTTCGCCGAGAGCGGGCAATGGACGGACACCGTGTCGGACTGCTTGAACAGCTCCGCGAGCGAGTTCGCGCGCTCCACCCCCACCGCCTTGTGGGTGCCGGCCGGCACGTGGGGGTCGTAGAACACGACGCGGAAACCGAATGCCTTTGCCCGCAACGCCGCCGCCGTACCTATCCGTCCGAGGCCGACGATGCCGAACGTCTGCGTCCGCAGCCGGCGCATCTTCGGGGCAACCTTGATCTTCCAGCCGAGCTGTTTCGCCTCCGCATCGAGGGGGAAAAGCTGACGATAGAGCGCCAGGGTCAGTGCGAGGGCGTGATCGGCGACCTCCTCGGTGCCGTAGTCGGGCACGTTGCACACGGGAATGCCCGCGGCCGCGGCGGCCTCGATGTCGACGCTGTCGAAGCCCACGCCGTTGCGAACGATCACGCGGCAGTGCTTCAGGCGGGCGATGACCCCGGCGGTGATGAGGGGTCCGTGCCAGAGAATCAGCGCATCGGCCGCCAGCACTTCATCCGGAAACGGGGCGTTGAAATCGAGCCAGACGGTGTTCAGGTCGGCCACGTCGGCGAGAAACGGGCGCTCGATACTCGCTTCGAGGTCGGTAAATCGGAATTCCTTGGGGCAAAGGATGACAACAGCAGGTTTCTTCATGAAAAACGCTTTGACCACGGATTACACGAATGACACGGATCCCGAAAAGACATATCGTGTCCCTTCGATGAATCCTGACGTGAAGACTTTCCTTCTTTTTTTGACCGTTGGCCTGCTGGCGCTGCCGGTGGCGTTGCGCGCGCAGCGGGAGAAGTTGCCCCCGGCCGATCTCGAGTTCGTCGAGAAAAACTGGCCCGAGGCAAAAAAGACGACGAACGGCATCCGCTACATCATCGTACGGGAGGGCAAGGACGATTCCCCGAAGACGGGCGACCGGGTTTTCGTGCTCTATGTGGGCCGCCTGCTGGACGGAAATATTTTCGACCAGAACGAGGACCGCGCGCATCCCTTCGAGTTTCGCATCCGCCGGGATATGGTCATTCAGGGCTGGGACCAGGTCTTGCAGCTGATGAAGCGGGGCGAGAAGCGGCTCGCGATCATCCCCCCCGAACTCGCCTACGGCACCCGCGGCCAGCCGCCAAAGATTCCGCGCAACGCCACGCTGGTGTTCGAAATCGAGCTCATCGATTTCAGGAAAGACTGAGCCCGGTCTGGCCGGCGCCTCAGGACGGGGATTCGCGCGGGATGAGTCCCGAGCGGCGTTGCAGGAGCAGGCTGTCGACGGTGTAGAGCACGAGGCCGAACCAGATGAGACCGAAGCTCTCGGCGCGCTCGCGGGAGAAGGGTTCGTGGTATACCAGCAGTCCGAGCACGATTTGTACGGTGGGGGCGACGTATTGGAGCAGGCCGAGGGTGGACATGCGGATGCGCCGGGCGCCAAAGGCAAACAGCAGCAGGGGAATTGCGGTGATCACGCCGGAGCTCATGATCAGCAGGTTCGTCCGCAGGTCCGCGCGTCCGAAGGAGCCGCTGCCGGTGACGTACAGCCCGACGAGAAACGTCAGGGCCAGGGGGGAAATCAGCACCGTCTCCACCGTCAGCCCGACCAGCGAACCGAGCGGGGATCGCTTGCGCAGCAGGCTGTACGCGCTCCAAGACGCCGCCAGCCCGAGCGCGATCCATGGGGCGTGTCCGAGTTGAATGATCAGCCAGGCTACGCCGCCGGCCGCGAAGGCGATGGCGATCCATTGCAGCCGGCGCAGCTGTTCGTGGAGAAGAAACCGGCCCACGGCGACATTCACCAGGGGCACGAAAAAATAGCCGAGTCCGCATTCGATGACGTGCCCGGTGTTGACGCCCCAGACGTAGATCAGCCAGTTCGTCGTGAGCAACGCCCCGCTGGCGAAATTGATGGCAATGCTGCCGCGGCGGCTCAACGCCGCCCGAATTTCGCCCATCCCGCCCTGCAAGGCCACGAGCAGGAGCACGAACAAGAGCGACCAGAGGTTGCGATGCGCGATCAACTCGAGCGGATGCACGGCCGCCAGCTGCGTCCAATACAGCGGGACGATGCCCCACAAAAGGTAGCAGACTAGGGCGGCGAACGCGCCGGTTTTCGCCTGCGTGGCGGAAACGGCGGAAGAATTTGAAACAGCCATGGGAGTTGCCGGCGCGGGCCGCGGTCTCGCGTCCGATCCGCGGGGCCGGGCCCGGCGCGGAGCTATTGGTTCGGCGCGCGCCGGAACTCGAACTTCTCGCCGAATTCCCGGGTGGCTTGCGTCTGCGCGGAGTCGGCCGGGGTACGCCGGGCGACGAGTTCGGCGGTCCGCTTTTCAATCCAGCGGCGCTTGAAACTATCCTCCATTTCGCCCGCGATCTGGGAACTCTCCCGGGGCGTGCCGGTTTTTTTCGAGAACAGGCAGCCGCTCGAAAAAAAGAGCGTGAGGATGAGGCAGGACGGTAGCAGGCGTTTGATCATGGCGACTCCGGGTCAACGTGGTAGGGCCCCCGGTTGACCGCGAGCGAATCTTTCCGGTTCCCCTCGCGTGGTGGAGAGACGGCTTTTGCGTGGGCCGATCCGAGCCGGAGTCGGCGGCTAGCTCCGGTTGAAAATGCGCTGAACGCCCGCTCTTTTGGTTTCGCGCGACGAAAAAAATCGCTTTGCTCGGCCGACATGAGTGACAAGCAAACTCCACCGCCTGCCCCCTTGCGGCTGAAGCCCCGGCTGCGGCCAGCCGAATCGGAGAGTCCGCCCGCCACGCCTGCAACCGCGATCCCGCCGCCCCCGCCCGCCCCGCCCCCGGCGGCCAGTCCCGTCACCGAGACACCGGCGGGAGACGCGTCGGGCGGCACCTAAAATGCGCTTTAAGCCGCGTCTCGCCGCCGAGCCGGGCGCAGTTACCCCGGCAGCGTCGCCGGCCCCGCCGGAAACTGCCGCCACCCCTGCTCCCGCCCCCGTGGTCGTTCCACCCGCGACCGAGGCTGGATCGGCTCCGCCAAAAATTCGTTTCAAGGCGTCTGCCCCTGCCGCGGCCCCCGCTGCGCCTGGGTCCGCGCCGTCCCCGGTCGCTTCGCCGCCGGTTCCGGCGCCGGTGGCCCCGCAGCCGAGGCATCGGCAGCCGTTGAACCGGGTAAGTTTAAGCTCAAGCCCAAAGTGGCGGCCCCGCCGCCGCCGTCCGCGACGATTCCTCCGATTGCGTCCCCGCCGGCGGTGGCAGCCGCTTCGGCCCCCCGCCCGCTCCGCCGCCTTCAGCGGGAGGCCCACCGAAAGTGCCGCCGCCGTTCCCGGTCGTTGCGCTGCCGAAATTTGGGAAGACAAATCCGCCGATCCCCCATATTGCGGTAACGGCTATTCCGCCCGATCCGGAAAAGCCGGCCGAAGCGCCTCCGCGCAAGAAACGCGGCATTCCGAAGGTCGCACTCATCGCTGCGGCGGCCGTCTTGGTGCTCGGCGGCGGATTTTTTGCCTGGCAGCAGTTTGCCCCTCCGCCTCCGCCACCCAAAGCCAAGGCACCCGCCAAGGTTGCCGCCCCCGCCGGCGCTCCGCTCGCGACGGGAGCGGCAAAGTCAGCGGCCGGTCCCACGCCTTCCGATACGCTCAATGCGCTCGCGAAGGCGCCCGTCAATGCGGTCAACAAGGCGCAGGATGCCATCGCGGCCCGCCGCGCGGGCGAACAGAATCGCGTCGAACTCGCCGATGGATCCGCAGACCTGGCGAACAAGCCGGCGGCGAAGGCTCCGCCCGCGACCAAGGCGACGACCGGCGTGACCACGCTGAGCCCGGGCGTTTCTGCGACCACGGAGATCGAGAGTGCCTCCGAGGCAAGCCCGACGTTCCGCTCCTTCGTGGCCAATGCCAAGATCGGGGGCGTGTTTCAGTCCGCCTCCGGTTCGGTGGCCCGGGTTTTCATGAACGGCCGGATGATGCGCGCCGGCGAGACCGTCGACGTGGGGCTGGGAATTGTTTTCGACGGCGTCGATCCCGAAAAAAGAAATGTGATCTTCAAGGACAAGACCGGGGCGACCGTTACCCGTTGGTACTAAAGCGCCGCCGGGCCGGCTGAATCAGCGGAGAGAAATTACCAGACATCGACCGGTCCCTTGGGCACCGGGATCGACGCGCGCTGGTGAACGTCGGCCTCGCCCGGCTCGCGCATGAACGAGGCGACCATGGGCGCCGGCGCGAATTTTTCCAACAACGCGCCGTGGTCATCGCAAAATTGCGTGCGCCACGCGAGGTACTCGGCCAGGGCGGCCTCAAAGTCGGCGCGGGACGTGATCGTGATGATCCGTTGCTTGAACACCTTGGCGGGGCCGAAGCGCTTGGCGTACCACGGCGCAACCTTGCGGAAAAGCCGGGCGCCGTGGTTCTCCCCGTAGAATTCGCAGTGGCGCTCGAAATGCCGCCGCATTACCGCTACCCGTTCCGCAAAGCCAGGCTCGGCGAGCAGTTCGCCGGTGCGGAAGTAGTGCTCGGTACGGCGAAAAATCCACGGATCGTAGAAGGCCCCGCGGCCGATGCTCACCCCGGTGCAGCCGGTTTCATCACGCATGTGCCGGGCGGCCTCCGGCGTGGTCACGTCGCCGTTGCCGATGACGGGAATTCGTTTCACCGCCTGCACCACGGCGCGGATGCCGGCGAGATTGACGCCGCCGGAAAATCCCTGCTCGCGGGTGCGGCCGTGGACGAAGATCGCCGCAACCCCGACGTCCTCCAGCACGCGGGCGAGGTCGGGAGCGGTGAGGTTGTCGTCGTCCCAACCGAGGCGCATCTTGGCGGTGACGGGAATCTTCACGGCATCGATCATGCCGCGGACGAGCGCGGCGGTCTTGGCGAGTTCGGTCATCATCGCCGAGCCGCCGCCGATCTTCGTCACCTTCTTCACCGGGCAGCCCATGTTGATGTCGACGCCCTGCGCGCCGAGGGACTCGCACACCAAGGCCGCATCGCGCATTTCCTCCGGCACGCTGCCGAAGAGCTGGATGGCCATCGGCCGATCGCCGGGCGCGCTCGCGACCAGCTTGAGGGCGGTGGGATTGCGCTCGAGCAGCGAGCGGGCGTTGACGAGGTCGGTCGTCACCCACCCGAGCCCGCCCAGCTCGCGCAGCGTGAGCCGCATGGGCAGATTGGTGTAGCCGGCCAGGGGAGACAGGAAAAGGTTCGAGGAAAGTTCGTAGGGTCCGAGACGCACGTCACGTCAAGTGATGCCCGACCCCGCCACGGCTTCAAGCGCCGTGCGCTTCAACGGCCGGCGAGGGCGCGTGTCATCCGGCCTACTGCCTCGATGAGGACGCTGCGCGGGCAGCCGAAGTTCAGGCGTACGTGGCTGCCGGGGGCGGCCCCGAACATCGCGCCATCGCTGAGCCCGACGCCGTGCTGCTCGAAATGAGCCGCCGGTGCCGGCAGGCCCAGCGCGGCCACATCCAGCCACAGCAGGTAGGTGGCTTCGACGGGCGCCTCGACGCGGACGCCGGGGAGTTCGCGCGAGATCGCTTCGAGCAGGTAGTCGCGATTGCCGCGCAAATAGGCGAGCAGCGCCTGGCGCCACGGCTCGCTGTCGCGGTAGGCTGCTTCGCAGGCGGTGAAGCCGAGGCAGGTGACCTCGGCGACAATTCCCGCCGTCGCCCGGATGAAACGGGTGCGGCGAACAGGGTCGGGAATGATCGCGATGGAAGTGCCGAGCCCCGGGACGTTGTAGGTCTTACTCGGGGCCATGAGCGTGATCGTGCGGGCGGCGATCTCTGGCGAGAGCAGCGCGGTCGGCACGTGCGGCAGCGCCGGATCGAGGATCAGCTCGCAATGGATCTCGTCGGAGCACAGGAGCAGGTCGTGCCGCACGCAAAATTCCGCGAGCCGCACGAGCTCGTCGCGGCGCCAGACGCGGGCGAGCGGATTGTGGGGATTGCAGAGATAAAATAACCTGGTGCGCGGTGTGACGGCCCGGGCCAGGGCCTCCCAGTCGATCGACCAAGCACCGGCTTGCAGCACCCACGGTGCGGAAACGGACGCCCGCGCGCTGTTTTTCGGCGCGCTCATGAACGGCGGATAAACCGGCGCGAGCGTCAGCACCTCGTCGCCTGGTTCGGCGAAGGCCTGGGCGATGACGTTGAGCCCGACGACGAGCCCCGGCAGCCACACGATCCACGCCGGATCGATCTTCCAGCCGTAGCGCTGGGCGAGCGCATCCACGACGGCGTCCACGGTCGATTTCACCGGGCGCGCGTAGCCGAAGATCCCGTGGTCCACGCGCCGGTGCAGCGCCTCGATGATGGCGGGCGGGGACTTAAAATCCATGTCCGCCACCCAGAGCGGGAGTACGTCGCGACCGGCGTATTTCTGCCACTTCTGGGAATCCGTACCGTGGCGATTGAGCGGTGTGTCGAAGTCGAAATTCATGAGCCGAGAGAAGCAGGCAACCACGCTTCGGGAGCGCGGGCACGTTTTTTCCGGGTCATCTGACAGGGGCCGCTTCCGCGACGACCTCCATGCTGGCCGAAGTTTTCGCTCCCTCACGTATTCGGACGGAGCGTTTCCAGCGTGGCGCCATGATCTCTCTCTGTCTCCACGCGCCGTTTTTTTCCAAGTGTGACGGCGCACCCCGCGTCGAGTTTACTCACCTCGTGACGTGCGGCGGCAGCAAGGTTCGGCGCTGCAAGAATTTGCACGCGGGCCCCGCTTGGTGCGCCGCCTGCAATGGGTGTGGCGAAAAGCCAATCGTTCAACAAACGCCATGAGACTCATTCAATACACCTATCCTTCCTTCCGCACCCCAGGGTTCTCCATGGGGCGTTTTCAGCGTTCGCCGTGGCCGGGCCTCGACAGTGAAATCAACCGGCTGTTTGAAACCGCGCTCGGTGATTTCAATGCGCCGCCGGCCGCCACGCACTTTCCGGTCGACCTCTACGAGGACAAGCAGAACACCTACGTCCGCGCCGAGCTGCCGGGCGTGAATCGCGAGGATATTAACGTCGAAGTGGTAGACGGCTTTCTGAAGATTTCCGCCACGCGCAAGACGCCGGCGATCGACGGCAAGCCGGAGCAGTCCCTCGCGGTTTCCCGTTCCGTCAACGTTGCGGACGCAGTCCAGGCCGACAAGGTCGGCGCGGCTTATGAAAACGGTGTCCTGACCGTCACGCTGCCGAAGCGTGAAGAGGCCAAGCCCAAGAAGATCACCGTCGCGGTCAAATAGTCGCCGCGCAGCCCTAATCCGAAATCTCAACTCAACTCATCACCATGTCTCTGCTCGATACTCTCATCCCGACGTTTACGCGCCAGCCCGCGGCTGACGCCGCTGCGCCGGCCAACGATTTGGGCCGCCCCGTGAAGCCTGCCTATAAAGTCAAGGAGACGTCCGATACGTTCGGCCTGACGGTCTATCTGCCCGGCGTCGCGAAGGACGGGCTCGAAATCACCGCCGAGGAAGGCCAGGTCCGGGTCGTGGGTCGCCGCGCCTGGCAGCAGTCGGAAGCTTGGACTATGCTCTACCGCGAGACGGTGGCGGCGCCCTACGAATTGGTGCTCACGCACGACAACGCCGTCGACGCGGACAAGGTTGCCGCCGAGTTGCGCAATGGAGTGCTGCGCGTCTCGCTGCCCAGGCACGAGGCGCTGAAGCCGCGAAAGATCGCGGTCGACTGAGCATCCTTGCAAACGCGATTGTTTCTGCAACCGCCGGTGCCGCCCACGCGGCCCGGCGTTTTACCTTTGCGCGAGCGGCTCTGGTGGGGAAACGTGCGGGCGTGATCGCGCCCTTGCCCCCCGACCGTGCCGGCCCGGTGCTGCTCTTCGACGGCGAGTGCGGGCTGTGCCACCGCGTCGTGCGGTTGCTGCTCCGGCTGGATCGGCGCGGGGTTCTCCGCTTTGCCCCGCTGCAAGGTCCGTCGGCGCAGGCTTATCTTCGGCGGCACGGCCTGCCGGCCACGGATTTCGCAACGCTGGTGCTGGTGCCGGATTGGTCCCGGCGCGAACAAGGGCATCACCTGCTGCGCACGGCCGGAGTATTTGCTGCGTTGCGCGCGGTCGGCGGGACGGGGAAGGGTTTGGCGGCAGTGCTGGCGATGTTTCCCGCCGGCTGGCGCGATGCGGCTTACGGACTCGTGAGTCGGTGGCGCCATCGGGTCTTCGGGCCGTGGCCGGAGCGCCCCGCGGCCTCTCCGGACGGGGCGGAACGTTTTTTGCCTTAACCGGGATTCAGCGGGCCGGCGCGTTGGAGGAAGGGACCTCCGGCGATTGGCCGCGATTATGCCGTTGACGCTCGGGCGCGGCCTAAATCCAGTGCGGCGCCATGTTTTTCGCCGCCGTCCTCGCCGCCCAACCGCATTCAATGTGGGAGTGGAGCGCGGCCATCCTCAGTATCGTCCTGATCGATATTGTCCTGGCCGGTGACAACGCGGTGGTCATCGCGCTGGCCGTGCGCCAGCTGGAACCCCGCCAACGGTTGATCGGTATTTCGGTGGGCTCGGCCGTCGCGGTGGGCTTGCGTGTCGTGCTGACTTTTTTCGCGGCGCAGCTGCTGGCGATGAACTACATCAAGGTCATCGGTGGTGTGCTCGTCTTTTGGATCGCCGTGAAACTGCTCGGGGATAACAGCGGGGCGGGCGAGGAGGAGGACGGCAAGTCCGCCCGCGGCCTGTGGTCGGCGGTTTGGCTGATCCTCGTGGCCGACATCACCATGAGTGTCGACAACGTCCTCGCCGTGGCCGCGGCGTCGAAGGGCAGTTTTGCGCTGCTGTTGTTCGGGCTCGGGTTGAGTATTCCGCTGGTGGTTTTCACGAGCAACATGCTGTCGAGGCTCATGGACCGCTATCCCATCATCGTCTGGGTGGGGGCGGCGATTCTCGGCAAGGTGGCGGGCGAAATGATTGTCACCGATCACTTCTTCTTTCCCGCACCCACGCAGCCCAGTTCCTGGCTGGTGCACAGTATGGGCGTGCTCGGGGCCGGGCTGGTGGTGCTGATCGGACTGTTGCTGCGGCGGCGGTCCCGGAAAAAACGCGGCGCTCAGGCGGAGACCTGAGGGTGGTGCGCGGCGGGCGGTTAAGCTTTTGACAACGCCCACGCCCGACTTTGATTCCACGCCCGTCATGAAACGCCCGTCCTTTTTCCTCGCGATTCTCCTGCTGTTTTTCACGGCCGGCCCGGCCGCGTTCGCCGTCGATGCGGTTTCGACCAGAGGCAATCCCGCCGGGACGGAGGTTCCTGTTGCCACCGATACCACGGTGGCGGAACAAGAAAAAATGACCGCGGCGGCGGCCGTGGTGACCGTGGCGGGCCGCGCACACGCGCGCACGCCGGATTTTCTTGAGCACCTGGTCGACCTCGTGCTGGACCTCTTCAATGTCCGGAGCAGCGGCAACACCGTCACGCACTACGCGATCAGCGGGTTCCTGCTCGCGCTGGCCCTGCTCGCCCGACGCCTGATCACGGGGTTGGTGTTTGGCGGGCTGCGCAAACTGGCGGCGAAGACCGAGACGACGCTCGACGACAAGCTGTTCCCGGCCCTCGAGGGCCCGGCATCGGCGTTTGTCATGGTCGTCGGCATTTTCGCCTCCCTGAAGGTGCTAAAACTTTCGGTGGGGACCGACGACTACATCGGGGCCGGTTCACGCGGGGCTTTTTCGATCATCATCTTTTGGGGCCTATGGCGCACCCTGTCGGCGGTGCTGGACCACGCCAACGAACTGGCCCGGGAAAAGCAGCTCGGGGTCGCGACGTTCATGCCGTGGATCAAGAAAACGCTCATGACGTTGTTCATCGTGCTCGGCGTGCTATTGATCGTTCAAAGCATGGGCTATGACGTGAAGGCGATCCTGGCCGGCCTTGGGATCGGCGGACTGGCGTTCGCCCTCGCGGCGCAGGACACGCTGGCCAATGTTTTCGGCTCGATCGTGGTGGCTATCGACCAGCCCTTTCGGGTGGGTGAAAACGTGCGTATCGGCGCGAACGTCGGCGGCGTCGAAGACATCGGGCTGCGGTCAACGCGGATCCGGCTGGTCGACAAATCGCTGATGACGATCCCGAACAAGACCGTCGCGGCCGAGACGATCACCAACCTGTCGCGGTTTACCCGGCGCCGGTTCGAGCAGGTGATCGGCCTGACCTATGAAACGAAGCCCGCCCAAATGCAGGCGATCATCGAGGAGATTCGCGGCATCATCGTCGCGGAGCCCGAAGTCGATGCGGCCGGCGTGATGGTGTTCTTCCGGGATTTCAGCGCGTCATCGCTCGACATTTGGATGGTCTACGAATGCACCGATTCCGATTTTCAGAAATCGATGCGCCTGAAGCAGCGGATCAACCTCGCGATCCTGAGGGCCGTCGAAGCGCGGGGCCTGGCGTTCGCCTTTCCGTCGCAGACGGTTTATCAAGCTGGCGATGCGGCGGGCAAGCGGGCGGAGCCGAAATCCTGATTCGGGGGGTGGGGCGCGACCGGCTCAATCCAGGGTTTGCCGGTAGCGCTTGACGCCGACCGCCATCGCGACGGTGACGAAGATCAGCAGCGGCCAGATTTCCGGTGCGATCTCCGCGGGGCCGTTGCCCTTCAGCAGAATGCCCCGGACGATGCGCAGAAAGTGCGTGTTGGGCAGGGCGCTGCCGATCCATTGCGCCCATTCCGGCATGCCGCGAAACGGAAACATGAAGCCGGAGAGCAGGATCGACGGGAGAAAAAAGAAGAACGCCATCTGCACGGCCTGCAGCTGGTTTTTCGCCAGCGTCGAGAAGGTGATGCCGACCGCGAGGTTGGCGGCGATGAAAAGCAGCGACACGGCGTAGACCAACGGGAGGCTGCCCACCATCGGGACGTGGAAAAGAAGGCGCGCGGCGATCAGGATCAGGGTCAGCTGGATGTAGCCGACCGCGATGTAGGGCACGATTTTTCCCACCATGACCTCGATGGGCCGGACCGGCGTCGCGAGCAGGTTTTCCATCGTGCCGCGCTCGCGTTCGCGCGTGATGGCGAGGGCGGTGATGACGACCATGGTCATCGTGAGTACCACGCCCATCAGGCCGGGGACCACGTGGTACTGCGTGATATTTTCGGGATTGTAGTGAGCGTGGATCTGGAAATCCACCGGGCCCGGCTTGCCGCGCAGGCGCGCCAGGGGGCCGATGAGGTCACGGTCGAAAATCGAGCTGGCGAGGGTGCGGGCCGCGGCGATCGCGGGACCGGTGGCGGCCGGGTCGGTGGCATCGGCCTCGATGAGCACGGTCGGCCGCTCACCCCGCAGCAGCCGGCGCGAAAAATTCTCCGGAATGTTGATGACGAACTGGACCGTACCGTGCTGGAGCAGGCGGGCGGTCTCGGCCTCCGTGGCGGCCTCGTGCGTCAGGGTGAAATAGTCGCTCTGGCGCAGCGCCCGCCAGCAGGGTCCGGGCGAACGGCCCCTGGTCGGCCATTCGGATCGCAGTGGGCAGATGGCCCGGGTCGGAATTGATCGCGAAGCCGAACAGCATCAGCTGCATCAGCGGAATGCCGAACATCATCCCGAAGGTGAGCCGGTCGCGCCGCATCTTCTTGCTTATCCCCAGTTCGGTGGCGAGGTCGGCCATGGTGAGCGTGCTGTAGCCGTGCGCGAAGAAATGAGTGCGCGCCTGGTGGAGAATGCGCTGGCGCACGGCGGGTCCGTCGACCGGGACAGTTGGAGATGGGAGGCGGGGCGAGGACATTAAACCAAGGAAACTTATATGGTATTTAGGGTTTCTTCGGTCAACGTTTTGGCCGTCCTGCCGACGGAAACCTCGCGGCGCGGAAGCGACCGGAATTTCTCCGTCACTTGACGCTCCGGAGATGCGTCCTATTAGTGACCCTGCGTCATGTTGTCGCGCCTCCCCTTTTTCTGCCGCCTAGCGGTTATCGGAGCCCTGGTGGTTTCCGGGGGCTCGGCGCATGCGCAGCTCGCGGCGGGTTCACCATTTTTGCCCCAAGGCGGCGCGGTGGCGGCGGCGGCCACGAATGGCCCGTTGGAGTACGGCGGTTACCTTGATACGCCGGCGGGCGAGCGACTCTATCGTATCAACGACCCGGCGCGCAAGCTGGGGGCCTTTTTCAAACTAGGCGAACGGCACGACGGACTCGGCGTGCTGGTGAGGCAGTCCGATGACGACCGCAACACGCTCACGGTTGAGCACGACGGCAAGACGGTGACGCTCGAACGGCGCAAGGCGAAGATCGTTTCCGCCGGCCCGCCCGCGATGGTGATGCCGCCGCAGGCGCCGGTGGCGGCGCCGAACGTGGCCTCCGCAGTGACGCAGTCGGTGGTGGTCAACCCCACGCCGGCCGACGAGCAGCGGCGCCTTGAGGCGGTCGCAGCGGAAGTCGCCCGCCGTCGCACTTTGCGCGAACAGGCCGGTCAACAATTCAACCAGGGCGTCCAGCCGGTTCCGGCCCAGATGCCGGTCCAAAACCAGCAGCGCATGATCCAGCAGGGATCGGCTTCCCCGCAAACCGGGCAGCAGCAAAACGTCCAGCGGCGCGGCGGGATGCGCGGTAGTCAGCAGCGCTAACAGACCTGGTCCTGCGGTCGGAGATTCGCGCGTAGCCCGCGCGGCCGGGTGCCGGGCAAAGCGTCGAGGCAGCGAGTTGTGCAGCCAGGGACTGGGGAGAGAAATATATTTCGTGCGCCGGTCGGGTGACCCCGTAGCGTAACGCCTTAAATGCACGCCGCGCTCCCAGCTCCGACTGATTCCCTCCAGTCGAATGCCCGGCTGGTGCGGCGCCTGTTCGCCCTGGCGTGGCGCTATCGTTTGCACTGCCTGCAGGTGCTCGCGATCCAGCTCGTGCTGCTGACGCTGGGCATTGGCGGCCTGAGTTTCACGGGGCTCGGGATCGACTATATCCGGCACAAGATTGCCGTGGGCGAAACGGCTGGCGCAGTCCCGGTGGCGGCGGGGGCGACTTCGGCCGGCCCGGCCCGGGGAATGCAGGCGCACCTTGTGCTGCCCGCCGACTGGCCCGCGTGGGAGGTGCTGGCGCTGCTGGCGGGTTTGATCCTGCTCTTTGCCGTCGGCCGGGCGTATTTGAATTATGTGTATGCGGTTTCGGTCAACCGGCTCGTCCAGCAACGGCTGGTGGTCGATCTGCGCGCGGAGGTCTACGAAAAGCTGCAGCGGCTGAGTTTCCGTTTTTTCGACGCCAACAACACGAGTTCGATCATCACGCGGGTGACGAGCGACGCGCAGAGCGTGCGGATGTTTGTCGACCAGGTGCTGATCCAGAGCGTGATCATGGCGATCTCGCTCACGGTGTATGTCATCTACATGGTGAACCTCAGCCTGCCGCTGACCCTGGCCTGCCTCGCCACCACGCCGCTGCTCTGGACGATTGCGGCCTGGCACACGCGCCGCACACAGCCCGAATACGCCGAGAATCGCACGCTCGTGGAGCGGATGATCCAGATTTTCGTCGAGAGTCTGCAGGGTATCGCGGTGACCAAGGCGTTTGGCCGGGAACCGGAAAACCGCGCCCGGTTTGAGGCGGCGAACGATGCGGTGCTCCGCCAGCAGCACGTGATTTTCTGGCGGGTCAGCCTGTTCTCGCCGGCGATCGGTTTCCTGACGCGGATCAACATGATGGTGCTCCTAGGCTACGGTGGCTGGCTGGTGATGCGCGGCGAGCTGCCGCTGGGCACCGGTCTGGTCGTGTTCGCCGGGCTGCTGGAGCAATTTTCCGGACAGGTGAACAACATCGCGACGATCGTGAATTCCGTGCAGCAGTCGCTGATCGGCGCCCGGCGGGTATTCGAGATCCTCGATGCGCCGATCGAAGTGAAGAACGCGCCCCAGGCGATCCGCCGGCCACGGCTGAACGGCACGGTGGAGTTTGAAAACGTGTCGTTCGCCTACGATGGCGCCGAGGCGGTCCTGCGGGAAATCAACCTCACGGTGCGGCCGGGGCAGTGTGTCGCAATCCTGGGGGCCACCGGCGCCGGCAAGAGCGTGCTGATGAGTCTCGTGCCGCGCTTCTTCGATCCGACCACGGGCCGTGTACTCGTCGACGGCGTCGACGCGCGGCAGCTCGATCTGGACGACTTGCGCCGCAACATCGGGCTGGTCTTCCAGGAAAGTTTTCTCTTCTCGAACACGATCGCGGCCAACATCGCCTTCGGACATCCCGAGGCGACCCGGGCCCAGATCGAGAAGGCGGCCCGGGTGGCGGCGGCCCACGACTTCATCATGGCCCTGCCGCAGGGCTACGACACGGTGCTGGGCGAGAGCGGCAACAGCCTCTCCGGCGGGCAGCGCCAGCGCCTCGCCATTGCCCGGGCGGTGTTGCTCGAGCCGGCGATCCTGTTGCTCGACGATCCGACGGCGGCGATCGACAGCGAAACCGAGCGCGAGATCTTCGAGGCGCTCGACCGCGCGATCGCGGGCCGCACGACGTTCATTGTCGCCCACCGGCTCAGCACGCTGCGGCGCGCGGATTTCATCATCGTGATGGAGGATGGCCGTATCGTGCAGCGTGGCACGCACGAGCAGTTGATGCGCGAGCAGGGACCCTACCTTCATGTCGCCAGCCTGCAGCTGGTCGACGATCGCGAGTTGTCGCAGTTGAAATTGCGGGAGGCCGGCCGATGAAACCGCCGGCCCCCGGGAAAATAGAGGTGCGCGATCTCGGCCTGATCCGCCGGATCCGCGACGACGACGAGGACGAGGAAATCCAGCAACCGCTCGAATGGTCGCTGATCCGGCGGTTGTTCACCTACGCGGCGCCCGTGCGGAAAAAGCTCACGGTTCTCAGCGTCATGACCGTCATCCGCTCGGCCCAACTGCCGGCGTTTGCCTGGATTACCGCGCTCATCATCAACGGCCCGATCACCCGGGGCGACTTGGCCGGCCTGACGCGGGGCCTCGTCGGGTATGCCGTCCTGGCGTTGTGGACGGACGGCATGTTTCACTTCCGCCAGCGCTACGCTCTCGAAATCGGCGAGACGGTGGTGAACGGTCTGCGCGCGGAGATTTTTGCGAAGACGCAGCGCCAGCCGATGAGCTTCTTTCACCGCGTCAAACTGGGGCGGATCATCGGCCGGGTGACGAGCGACGTGGAAGCCCTGCGGGTCGGTATCCAGGACGTCATGTTCGTGAGCGCGATCCAGGGCGGGCAGATGGTGTTCGCGGCGATGGTCATGGCGTGGTCGGACTGGGTGCTGTTTCTCGTCGTGATGGGGCTGGCGCCGATTTTGTGGGTGATCAACCGGCATTTTCGCGTGAAGCTCAGCCACTACTCGCGGGCGGCGAGCGACAGCTTCAGCCGGGTGACGGCGACGCTGGCGGAATCGGTCAACGGCATCCGGGTGACCCAGGGCTTCGTGCGGCAGGAGACCAACGCGGGTTTATTTCGCACCCTGCTCGCGGACCATTCGCGTTTCAGTATCGCGCTGGCGCGGACCTCCGCGATTTTGACGCCGCTGCTCGAGCTCAACAGTCAGTTCTTCGTGGCCATCCTGCTGCTATTCGGCGGCTGGCGGGTGTTTCACCACGACATGGGCGTGGGCGATCTCATCACGTTCTTCCTGCTGGCGAACCAGTTCTTCTCCCCGATCGCGATCATCGGCAACCAGTACAATCAGGCGCTCGTGGCCATGGCGGGAGCCGAGCGGGTGTTCCGGCTGATCGATAGTCCGCCGGACTGGGAGGACGATCCGAAGGCGGTGCCGCTGCCGGTCGTCCCACGCACCGGCATGCGCGTGGAGTTCAAAGCCATTTCCTTTGGTTACACCGCCGAGCGGCTGGTGCTGCACGACGTGTCGTTCACGGCCGAACCCGGCCAGACGGTGGCACTCGTCGGCCACACAGGCAGCGGAAAAAGTTCGATTATCAATCTCGCGGCCAAGTTTTATCTGCCGACGCGCGGTGAACTTTTTCTCGACGGGCGCGAGGTTCGCACGCTCACGAGCCGTTCGTTGCACCATCAGATGGGCATGGTGCAGCAGCAGAACTTTCTCTTCAGTGGCACCGTGCTCGACAACATCCGGCTGGCACGTCCGGACGCCGGTGAGGCGGAAGTGCGGGCCACCGCCGCGCGGCTCGACTGTCTCGACATCCTAGACGATCTGCCGCGCGGTTTGCACACCGAGGTCGGTGAGCGCGGGGCGAGTTTGTCCGTGGGCCAGCGCCAGCTGGTGTGTTTCACGCGGGCGTTGCTCGCCGATCCGCGGCTGATGATTCTCGACGAGGCGACGAGCTCGATCGACGCCATGACAGAGGCGCGATTGCAGCGGGCGCTGTTGGAGTTGTTGCGGGGCCGTACGAGTTTTGTCGTGGCCCACCGGCTGAGCACGATCCGTCATGCGGATCTCGTGCTCGTGCTGGATCAGGGCCGGGTGATCGAACGGGGCACGCATGTCGAATTGCTCACCCAAGGCGGGCACTACGCGGCGCTCTACCGGCAATTCGTGCAGGTCGACGACCGGGCGGCCGGTTGATCCGTGCCACCGGCGCTCGGGCGAAAAATGTGCCGGGCCGGAGTGGATTTTCGTGAACGGAGGTCGCGGCGGGGTATTTCCACGAGGGAGGGATCGCTGGTTTACCTCTAGAAGATTACCGATTTTCCTATGCAAACCGGGGAATATCCCTCTAAAAGTGCTTTGTCCTCAAGGGAAGTATTCTAAAACCAAAAATAATTATGGCTAAAAAATCAGCTCGTAAGCCCAATGCAGCATTCATGAAACCGGTCACGCCTGACGCCGCGCTCGCCGCGATCGTCGGCGCGGCCCCGTTGCCCCGCACGGAGCTCACCAAGAAGCTCTGGGCCTACATCAAGAAGAATGGTCTGCAGGACAAGAAGGTCCGCACGCAGATTAACGCGGATGACAAGCTCCTCCCGATCTTCAACAAGAAGAAGTCCGTCTCAATGTTCGAGATGACCAAGCTCGTCTCGGGTCACGTTTCCTAAAGGCAGCGTCGCTTTATTTCGAAACCGCCGCGAGTTCGCTCGCGGCGGTTTTTTTGTATCCGGTCCCCGCGACGGGAAACGCTTGAAACCCCACTCCTGGAGTTCACGTCTAGCTGTCCGTCGTGCGCGTTCGAACCTCTCTTTTCGTCGGGCTGGCCGTGGTCCTTGCCGGTGTGACCCTGCTGGCCTGGCGGCAATCGCGCGAACTCGTCGCCGGGCGCACGATGGCGCTGAACGGCGACGAGCGGGCGGCGTTCGAAGCGCGGCTCGCGGAGCTTCGCCGCTGCAATCGTCAGCTACAGGCCGCGCTGACCGCGGTGCGCTCCGGATCGGGCGGGATGAAAGCGGGCAGCGCTGCGAAAAAGGAGGCGGAGGTCCGAAAATTGGACGAAGCGCGTTTGCTGGCCAGCCTGGCGGCGGGTGAGGCCCGGCCCGACTCCAAGCGCGAGGAAGACCTCGAACTGCTCGCGGCATTGGCCGACCTGCCGAAATTCCAGCGCATGCTGGCATTGCAGCAGCGCGGCAAAATCGATGCGAAATTCGCCGGCCTCTTCAAAAAAAATGAAGCTTTCGCCGGAGGAACTCATGCGGTTGCAGGGGCTGCTGGCGGACCGCCAGAACGCGTTTGCGGATGCGATGCTCGCGGCGCGCGATCAGGGACTCACGGGCCCCGACGCCCGCCGGGTGGCCAATGACGTGGCGCGATCGACGCAGAAGGAAATCACGAACAGTCTCAAGGAACTGCTGGGTCCGCAGCGTTTCAATCAGCTCCAGAACTTCGAGCGCACGGCGCCGCAGCGTGAAACCGTGGATCAGATCGCCCAGCGGCTCAGCTATGCCACGACTCCGCTCAGCGCACACCAGTCCGACCAACTCGTGCAGCTCCTGGCCACCAGCGGCCCGCCGCCGGCGGCGAAAAACCCGGCCTCCGGCCGGAAGAACGCGGTCCAGGAAGCGCGGCCGGCGGAACCCGTCGCTGCGCTGCCGGGCAGCGTCTCCGGCCTCGCGATCGATTCGACCAACACCGTGGTGATCTCCAACGCCGCGCTCGCGCAGGCGCAGACCTTTCTTTCGCCGCAGCAGATTGCGGTGCTCCAGCGATTGCAGCAGGAACAGCAGGCGCAACAGCCGCTCGGCAATCTGCTCCGCAACGGCACCGTGACCCCGCCGCCGAAAACGCCGCCGGCGAAGGGCAAAGGGTAGTTCAGGATGCCGGGTGGCCCCGGCCAAGCCGCGGGCTTATTTCCAGGCCTCGTCGAAAAATCCCGCGTCGACGATCTTGCCCGGCCAGCGTTTGTCGGCTGGCATGCGCAAATCGACGATCGCGTAGTCCGGCAGCTTGGGCGTTTGCAGCGCGTTGGAACCATACGCGTCGTCGCGGAAATCGATACCGCTGTTGAGCACCACGTAGCGTTGCTGCGTGCTGAGCGGATTCGGAAAGATCAGGACCGGGGCGTGGTGGGCCGCGTCGTAGGTCTGGCCGCGAAAAACGAGCTGCTGCGCATTCCATATCACCGGAAGCTGGGTGGCCATTTTTGCCAGCACGGCGTTCGAGGAGGGGTCGCCCCACAGGATCAGGTGCTTGTTGGCGAGGTCGTCCGCGGTGATCGCTGTGTCGTCCTTGACCGCCACGTCGGCGCGAAAGATGTCGCGCCACATTTTGACCGCGTGCGCCAATTCCTGCGCGCTCCACCGGCCGACGGCCGCGTTGAGCGGCTGGCCCGTGGGCCGGACGAAGACGAAGGGCTCCATGAAAGCGTCGTCGATCGGGCCGCTGAGACCGGGCATCTTGCGGGTCTGTTCGCGCCAGCGCGGACCGGTGAAGGTCTTGTCCTTGAAGAGCCAGCGGCCGCCCTCCTTCACGAGCCAGTAGTAAGGCGTGATCTCGCCGAAGGGCACGTCCTGGCCGTCGACCGTGACCTTGAGGCCCTCGGCGGTTTGCAGGATGACGCTGAACACAACGACGTTCTTCGTCTGCACGACCAGATGGTTGGGCGTGGGGAAACGCACGTCGACGTCGGCGCGTTCCCATTGTTTTTCCAACTCCATGATCTTGACGCGGCTCGAGCTAGAATAGCGCAACGTGTAGGTGGTGAAGTGATCCTCGAGCGGCCACTCCGCTCGTCCGCGGGCGATGATTTCGTCGAGGCGGGCGGCCATGGTGGCAAGCGTCTCGGGATGATATTTGTGCGCGGTTTGCGGCCCGATCAACATCTCAAGTTTGAGGCCCTCGCCGGCCACGGCTTTTTCCATCGTCCGCATGGCGTCGATCGCCGGATCGAGTTCGCCGACGTAGGCGACGGTGGGTACGCCGCGCAGGTTGGCGGCGTAACCGGTGGCGTCATACCAGCGCCAGAGTTTTTGCTCCCACCAGGTGCGCTCGGGTTTGCCGGGTTCGAGGGCTTTGGTGTAGATGGCGGTTTCGGCGAAGCCGGCTCCCGGAGAAGAAGCGGCCCACACACCCGGAAAATGCGTGGTCAGGTGCCACGTGCTGCCGCCGCCCATGGAAAAGCCGCGGACGACGATGCGGTTGCCGTCGATCCTGTAGTAGCGGCGGACGGCCTGCAGCGCCTCGAACACATCGACTTCGCCGGCAAACTTCGTGGCGTTGCAAAACCGGCCGTAGGGATAGAGCAGGATCGCGCCCGGGGGTACGAGCTGACCGGGATTTTTTTCGTGCTCCGCGATGAACGCGAGTTCCGTGCGCTTTTCGTTGCGGCCGGAAAGCACAACGTCGAGCCGGCGCGCGGGGCCGGCGCCGCGTTTCCAGTCGGGCGGAATCACCAGCGCGTAGGGCTGCACCGAGCCGTCGAGCTTCGAGCGGTGGCCGCGGATGACGAGGCCGGCGGCCTCGGTCCACGGCGCGGATCCGGCACGGAGCTGCGCCGCGCGTTCGCGACCCAGATCCAGCAGGTGCCGCGCGTACGGAATCTGATTGGGAGCGAAGAATTCGTCGTAGCGCAGCGCCCAGTCGACGGCCTTGTGGAGGACTTCGATATCGGGCAGCAGCGCGGAGAGCCGCGAGTTCGAGGCGAGCTGTCCGGCGAGCGCATCGATTTCCGTCCGGAGCGCCGCGGCGCCGGCGGCAAGTTCGGTGCGGTCGGCTTCGGGAACGGCGATCCCGGCGGGGGGAAGGCGCGAAGCGGGCGGCGGTTGGGCGGAGGCGGAGGGCGCCAGCAGCGCTGCCGTCAAAAGGACGAAACTCGAGAGCGCGCCAAGGCGGTGAAATATTTTCATGGAGAGGCGGGAAGGAGGAGCGAACGAAATACCCGGGTGATCAGGTCGGCCGGGTTTCTGGTTTAGATCCGGCCGAGAATCGACTTCACCCGTTTCCAGCCCTCGTCGCGCGCCTTCTTGTTGGCGGCAAAGTCGTCCAGCGCTTTCTGGCCGGCATCGACGGCGGGTGGCGGCGTTTCGCCGGCGCGCATGAAGCCGTGACCGGCCCCGTCATAGATGACCGGCTCGTAGGATTTGGCGGCGGCTTTCATGAGGTCGGTGACTTTTGGAATCGCGGCATTGATGCGCGCGTCGTTGCCGCCGTAGAAGCCGAACACCGGACAGGCGATGCGGGCGAGATCGTCGTCCTTGGGTGCCGGACCATAAAAGACGAGCGCGGCCTTGATGGCCGGCTCGTTGGTGGCGAACCGGAAGGTCTGACCGCCGCCCCAGCAGAAACCGCCCACCACGACCTTGCCGTTGCACGCGGGAAGCCGGCCCACATAGCCGAGCACGGCTTTCAGGTCGGCCGTGACCTGATCGGGCGGCAGCGACGAAAATGCCTTCCCGATGGCGTCGCGGCTGGCGAAGTCCGGTGTGCTGCCGCCGTTCGGCGCCATGCCCGAGAGCAGATCCGGGGCGATGGCAATATAACCGGCTTCCGCAAGCTGGTCGGTCACGCTGCGGGCCCAATCTGTAAGACCCTGATTCTCGTGGATTACAATGACCGCGGTGGCCTTGGCTTTCACCTCGGGGTAGGTGATGAAGGCGTTTACCTCGCGTTTGCCGTGGGCGACCTTGACCCACTCGGTGTGGCGCGGAGTTTTGTCGAGGCGGGCCCGGGCCCAATCCTGGGCAGGGGCGGACAAGGCCGTCGCAAGCGACAGGACGGCGAGAAGTACAGGGGTTTTGATGGGTGGCATGGCCGGAAAGCGGGCCGGAATGGCCTGGTGGGGGAAGCCTCGCGAAGCGCACCTTGGGGGCTTTTGGGGACGGACGCAAAACCTAGATGGCGCGAATCCGATTGCCCTCGGCGCAGCGCCCGGATTTTTTCCACCCCGTTCGTTCGATCCCCCATCAACCAAATTCATGAAAATCCGTCTTCTCACCATCACGATTATTTGTGCCGTGGCCGCTGTGCTCGGCGTTCAGGCGCAGGACTCTGGCAAGGAGCCCGAGACCGAGCTGGGCAAGCATATGGAAAAAATGAGCGGCGCCTTCCGCCGGCTTGGACGTCAGGTCAAGGATGCCTCCAAGAATGAAGATTCCCTGAAGCAGATCGCGATCATCCGCGAACAGGCCGAGGCTTCGGTGAAGCTTGAGCCGGAGCGGAAGAAACTGGTTCCGGCCGACAAGCAAGAAAAGTTCGTCGCCGACTATCGCGCCAAGATGAAGAGCTTCCTGGCCGATCTCGGCAAACTCGAGGCCGCGATCAAGGCCGGCAACAACGCCGAAGCGGAAACGCTGCTGGCGACGGTGAAACAGGACCAAAAAGAAGGTCACACCGACTTCAAGAAAGAGAAGAAGAAGAAGAAGGGCTGAGCCTTTTTGTTCGCATCGAACGCCGCCGAATTCCGGCGGCGTTTTTTTGCCCCGGCCCGGCCGTATGCGCGGCCGGCGCCGTCTCGGGGAGAGATTACTTTCCCTGCTTGCCCCAGTCGGTGGGCAGCGTGAGGGACCAGACATCGTTCTGGAGCGGCCGGGCGTTACCCGCTGCGACCCAAATCTTGTCGTGGAGCACGTAGGCCGACTGCTCGTGACGCTTGGACCAGATGTCCTTTGTCTCCAGTTGATGCCAGTCGCGGCCGTTCTCCGTGTACCAGACATCGTTCCAGTTCAGCGAGGGATTGTTCGACCATCCGCCGAGCACCCAAAGGCGGTCCCGATAGACGACGGCGGAAAACCACATCCGCGGATTCCACGGCGCGCGCTCGGTGGTCTGGGTCCAGTTTTTGCCATCGGGCGAGGACCAGACGTCGTTGAACGCCTTGTAACCCGGAAGGTAATTGCCGCCGCCCAACACCCAGAGCTTACCGCGAAAGGCGACGACCTGATGGTAGGCGCGGGGCGCCCACGGCGCGGCATCCGTGGCGCTCTCCCATGTTTTGCCATCGCTAGAAGACCAGACGTCGTTCTTCAGGCTCTTCTCGTCGCCGAAATAATATTTTTCCACGCCGCCGACGATCCAGAGCCTGCCGTTGAAATACTCACATCCGGCCGCGATGCGGGGGCTCCAGCCGGCGTGTTCGGTCACGAGTTCCCATTTGGCGCCGTCGCGTGTGGACCACACCTGATTGCTGGCCGAGGCGTCCGGCAGGCGCCCGTTATGCCAGCCGCCCATCATCCACATGCGGTCGGCGGACGCGGTGGTCATGGGCAGGTCGGCGTGGCGCCACGGCGCTTCCGCGGTCACCAGCTTCCACGACTTGCCGTCGGCGGAACTCCAGACATCGCGGGGCGGTTCGTGGTAGGAATCGAACCAACCTCCCATCAGCCAGAGCTGGTCCTTGAAAACGGTTTCGCCGGACGAATCGCGGGCCTTCCAGGCCGCGTGTTCCACCTCCCTGGTCCAATTCGGTGCCTGGGCGGCCAGCAGAGGCAACGCGAGCAGACCGAGGATGGCGCCGGTCACGGAGCGCACGGCCGCCCGGCGGTGGTGGGGGAGATTGCCGGAAGTGCGCAGGCAAGGAGATGCAGGGGTCATGGTGGACGGGGCTTGGCCGGTGGAGGGAGGGACGGGGGGGGAAAGGTTTCAGCGCGGGGAATCCGAGACAGATCCTAACCGGCTTGGCGCGCTTGACGCCGAATGCTCCACGGCGACGCGCCTGGGCTGCGGCCGGAAAAACGGCCGCTTACTTGAGCGAGCGGATCTTCAGATTGCGAAACCAGCACTCGTCCTGATGGTAGGTCAGCATGATGGGACCGGTGATCTTGTCGCCGAAGCCCGGCTGGTCGTTGAATTTGCTTTTCGCCAGGCCGGCTTTTACCGCGGAATTGCCGAGTTCGTAGGCCAGGATTTTTTTGCCGTTGAGCCAGTGCTCGACGTGTTTGCCGCGAACGAGGATGCGGGAGGTGTTCCACTCGCCGGGCTCCCGCAGCGGCTTGTCAGCGGCGGGCGGCAACACGTCGTAAAAAGAACCGGTCTGGCGGAGCGGTCCGATTTTTCCGTCGGGGTGCCGGGCGTCGTCGATCATCTGATACTCATGGCCGGGCGCCTTCGGCCGGTCCTCGTTGACGAAATATTTCACGCCGTTGTTTCCAGCCACGGCAATCTTCCAGTCCCAGCTGAGTTCAAAATCGGTGAACGTCCGGTCCGTGATGAGTTCAACGCCCTTGACCTTCGGCACCGTTTTCAAGGTGCCTTCCACGATGGCCCAGCCGGCTTCCGGCGGGCCTTTTTGCCGGTAGCCCCGCCAGCCGTGGAACGTCCGGCCGTCGAACAGCAGTTCCCAGCCGGCGGACTTCTCCGCGGCGGTGAGTTGATTCTCGGCGGCTGCTCCGGCGAAAACGGAGGAGGCCAGGGCGACGACCAGGACAAGGAGGCGAAGTTTCATGGGGTGAAGCGCGACGAACCTGCCTCGCCGCCGTACGAAAATCCATCTTCTTTTGTCTCCGGTTCGCGTCGGTCCGACCGGAAGAACCCGCGGCATGATACCGCCCGGCCAGGTTTATTTCCTGAGAGAGACCGCGCCTCGCGCGCGAGGTTGCTGGGTGGTCGGCGTGGATGTTTGGAGTCAAATCCACCCGAAACGGCTTGTTCCCGCGATACGTAACACCTATCCACGCGTCTTTCCGCTCAAACCATGCCCGCCAAAGTTGTTGTCCGCGATTTGAAGAAACGTTACGGCGCCGTCGAGGCGGTGCGCGGAGCGAGCTTCGAGATCCAGGCCGGCGAAATCTTCGGCCTGCTGGGTCCGAACGGAGCGGGGAAGACCACCACGCTCGAGTGCCTGATCGGCTTGCGCGAGCCGGACGCCGGGGAACTCGTGGTTTGCGGGCTCGATGCCCGGCGCCAGACCAACAAGGTGAAGCAGAAGATCGGGGTGGCGCTGCAAAGCACGTCTTTGCAGGACAAGATCACGCCGCGGGAGGCCCTGCGGCTTTTCGGCTCCTTTTATGAGAATCGTACGGCTCCGGCGACGTTGCTGGAAAGGTTCGGACTGATCGAGAAGGCGGATGCGCATTTCGACACGCTCTCGGGCGGACAGCGGCAGCGGCTCGCGCTGGCGCTGGCGTTTGTGAACCGCCCGGAACTCGTGTTGCTCGACGAGCCGACCACGGGCCTCGATCCGCAGTCGCGCCGCGAACTGCACGGCGAGATCGCGCGGATGAAGCACGAGGGTTACACGGTGCTGCTCACCACCCATTACCTGGATGAGGCGGAGCAGCTGTGCGATCGCATCGCGATCATCGATCACGGTCGCGTGGTGGCCCAGGGGGCGCCGCGGGAATTGATTGCCCAGTCGAGCGCGACCCAGTCCGTCACACTGGTAACAGCGCAGCCACTCGATGCCGGGCAGTTGGGGCGGATTCCCGGCGTGGAGGAGCTCGCCTGCGACGGTGTGGTGGCGCGGTTCCGGGTGCGGAACGCAACCCCGGCGCTCGCGGCCCTTACCCAATGGCTGGCCGAGCGGAAGGTCGAGATTATGGATCTGCAGGTGCGCAAGGCCTCGCTCGAGGACGTCTTTCTCCGGCTGACGCATGGGGCCGCTGGGTTTGCCTCGACTGCCGCCAAGGACACTCCGCGGGAAACAGCCGGCGTCTAAGCCGTCCGCAACCAAATCGTGACTTCCCCGATGAATTTTCGACCCCTCTCGACGTGAACGGCCTGATTGAACACCTCGCTATTTCCTTGCGGCTCCATTTCCGGAACAAGATGGGGCTGCTCTACGGGTATCTCTTTCCCCTGATCTTCCTCGTGGCCTTCTGGGTGCTCTACCGTCACGAGAACGTGCCGTTGCTGCGGCATATGGGTGAACTGCTGACCGTGAGTGTGCTCGGCGGCGCGTGTTTTGGCCTGCCGACGACCTTGGTGAGCGAACGGGAACGCGGCGTGTGGCGGCGCTACCGCCTTGCCCCGGTACCGACGTGGGCCGTCGTGACGAGCACGGTAGTGGCGCGGTACCTCATCGTGCTGACCGCGGGTATGCTGCAGATCGGACTGGCCCTCGCGATCGGGATGACTCTGCCGGCGCATCCCTTCGACTTGTGGGTGGCCTTCACGATGGTGTCGTTTGCGTTGATCGGCCTTGGGCTGGTGATCGCGATGATGGCGGATAACGTTCCCGCGGTGCAGGCCTTGGGGCAGTGCATCTTTTTGCCCATGCTGATCATCGGGGGTGTGGCGGTACAACTCGCCAGTCTGCCCGAATGGGCGCAGCATGTGTCGGCGTTTTTCCCCGGGCGTTATGCCGTCGAGGCCATGCAGGCCGCGGTGACCGGAAACGGCATCATGGGCGCGCGCTTCAGCCTGCTCGCGCTCGGGTTGATCGGCGTCGCCGGCTGTCTGGCGGGCGCGAAGCTTTTTCGTTGGGATGCACAACAGCGGTTCGCAGCCCGCGCGGGTAAACTTTGGCTCTTCCCGGTGCTGGCCGCCTGGCTGGCCGTCGGTTTGCTGGCGGAATACCGCGGTCGGATTGCGGTGGGAGTGGACGCCGCGCCCAAGAAGGAGAAGGTGACGCCCAAGCCGATCGTACCGACTCCGGCGCCGGCTGTCGTCCCGCCGGCCCCGGTGGCAGCACCCCCTCCCGCACCGCCCCCGGTAGCGGTCACGCCACCGGTCGTTCCCGCGCCAGTGGCCGCGCCGGCGACTCCACCGGGCCCCGCGCCTTCGTCCACTCCGGCCCCGGTTGCCGCCGCGCCCGCCGAGTCGCCAGCCCCGTCTGCGCCCGTGGCCCGACCGGCGCCGACTTCGTGGACGGCGATCACGGCCGCCGATGTCGCGGGTTTGAATTATCGTGTCCCGCCCGACAATGGCGTGGTGTCGCCCATCGCACCGGCGGAGGAAGAGCCGGACGAGTACGTCAAAAAGCAGCTCGATGGGGTCCGCGACAAATTTCCCGGCTGGGGTCCCGGCCTGGAGCCAGATGACGTGCAGCGCGTGCGTAACATCCTCTATGTTGCCGCCGTCCCCGACACGATCCAGCTGCCGGTCGAGAGTTACATGCCCTTGGTCGTACTTGAACGGCTGACCGACATCTACCCGACGGACAAACTGGTCAAACTTCTCACGTGGATCGCAATGCACCCCTTGGAGGGCGGGGTGCTTGATGATATCTCCGAACTTGGGATTGAGGGGGCTGCGGGCGATCCGATGCAGGTGCGCGAACGCGCCTACCTTTACGCGATCAAGTTTGTTGCGCGCCTGACCGGCAAGGCACCCCGGTGAACGTGGAAGATCCGAATGGCACTCCGTCTTTTGGATCCGATGCGGTCCGTGGGGTTTGCCGGGCGAAACCTTGGCCGGGCGATTTCCGCCCGGCACGACGGGATCCGACGAGTTAAGCGCCGCCCGCTCCAGCCGTGAAAATTCCGAGTCCGACCGTGCTCAAAGTTGTGCTCTTCGTCATGTTTATCATGGCGCTGGTGTCCGCGCCGTTCGTCCTTTTCGGAGAGGATTTGGTCCTGCCGCTGCTGAAGTCGCGGGAAAATCAGGCGGGCGGGTTGATCGTGATTGCCGTGATGCTGCTCGCGGCCGATTCGGTGGCGCCGGTTCCGTCCACGCTCGTCGTGATGTTTCTCGCGGCGAAATCCGGTCCGGTGGCCGGCATCATCGGCGGCACGGTGGGGCTGAGCATCGGGGTGCTGGCGGCCGGCTGGATCGGCCGGGTCGCGGTGGGCCGGGTGGCGCCCAAATTTTTTCCCGAGGCTGAACTGGCGCGGTTGCGCGAAAGCCTCCAGCAGCGGCTCGCGCTGACGCTGGCATGCTGGCGCAGCGTGCCGGTCATGGCCGAGACCACCGTCATCATCGCCGCCGCCGCCGGAGTCCCGGTGCGGCGGATATTCTGGGCGACGTTGCTGCCAAATTTTGTCGTTTCTGTGATCTATTCGATGGCTGCCGACGATTCCGCCAAGACGGCCATTCTGACTTTTCTTGCCACGCTGGTGCTCTCGGTCGCCCTGTGGTGGATCTTTGGACGGCGGGCGGGCAGATCGAGAAAGCCGTGAGCCTCGTTCGCGCCCGGGTCAGGCTATTCGTTCGACGCCCGCCGATTCGGGAAACGCGGAGAAAACCTGCCGGTTATTGCCGGGTGGCCAGAAAAGCGGCAGGGACCACGTCGCGAACGGCGCTGACGATCAGTTCCTCGACCTCCGTCGCGAAGCGGGTGGGTTGATCATAGTAGACCATGGCCCCGCCGCCTTCGTAACCTCCGAGGGCCAGCACGCGGCGCGACGGAATGTAGGCGGGCGCGTCGTTCGAGTAGCCATTGACCCACATCCGTTTGGCATCGAATTCCCGTTTGAGGCGGAGCGAGTAGTCTCCGACCACTTCGCCGGGCAAGAACACCATGGCGAGGTCCTGACCGAAGCTCCAAGCTTGTACGAGATAGGGGAGGTGGGTGGGCAGTTTCTCGCCGCGGTCGAGCCGGGCGAGATTCTTGCGAGCATGATAGGCGATGCCCACTTGGGCGTTCTTCGTTTTTTCCTCCCACTCGGCGCGAGTCGGCAGCCGGTCGAAGGGAAGTTCGATCCGGCGGGCATGGCCGACAGGGATGCCCGTGATCGATTTCAGCCCCGCGCGGAGGAGTCGGTCGACCTCGATGGCGATGGCCTTTCCGTGCTGTTCGGCGTAATCGATTCCCGTGCGCGGCTCAGGGTTGCACTCCGCGCCGCAGCCGATGGCGATCAGGGCGGTCGCGCCCGGATGATTCGCTTCGATGGATTGCTGGGCACAGCCGGCCCAGTCACCGTGCAATTGATTGGTCTCACCAGCCAGAGTCGTGGAATGGCAGGCATAGTTGGCCAGAATGGCGCGGAGCACGCCCGTCGGCGATTTGACGGCCAGAATCGGGAGATCGTGATCCACCAGCCCGCCGGGCGTCCGACGATTGGCGGCGAAACCTGCCTGGCCAATGCCCCATTCGAGCCGGGCCGGTTGCAAGGAACCAAGCGCAGTGCGGCCGACCTGCTCCAGTTTGTCGGTCAACTCCCGGCTATAACGGTCGATCGTGGCTTTCTGGTTGGGCGGAATGTCCTGGGCGAAGATGTTTTCGAGCACTCCGGTGATGCAGGGGCCACTGTGCGTGTGGCTGAAGGCGATGGCAAAACGTTCGCTGACCGCGCCGCGATTACTCAGGCGCCGCAGGACCTCCTCGCGCATCGCGGCCGGGATCCCGCAATTGTCGACGGCGATGAGCACGAAGGGCTCCGCCGGGGTGGCGGCAATCGCGAGAGCCTTGGCCCAAAGGTGTTGGGCGACGCCTTCTGATTCGGTCTTGCGAATGAGGTAGCCGGTGAGCCGGATCGGGTAGTCAGGCGTGATGTCGATACGGCCGATCCCGACGTCGTAGAGGCGTTCGGCGGCGGCCAATGGCTGAGCGCTGGCCATGACCCAGGCGAATGCGCAAAAATAGAGGAGGCAGAATCGGAATGTCATGATTAATTTGGGTTTAAGTCGGGAGCTATGGCTCGCGGTAACGGGAAGCATGGCGTTGGGGCGGCGGCTGAATGGCAGAGGGGTGTCTCGGGTGATGCCGATAGCTCCAGCAGGACTCAATTTTCAAAAACGGAGGGAACCAAATTTTCAGGGGCTTTTTGCAAGATGGTTACCCTCGGATGAAAGAATCGATGAAAATCCTTAGTTTTCGACTCCGGTTGCGAGAACCGTTCGCTGCCAAATTCGTTTAGCGCCTCGAACACCACACTACCCATGACTACGATCATGTCTCAACTCAGCCGAGGATGGCTTTCCGCCCTCGTTGCCTGCTTGCTTCCCTTGGGGGCACTCGGCCAGGCCGGAAGTACAGGAATTGGCACCGGTCAGGTCAGCAACTCCGCGACCAAAGCCTATCTCGAAGGTGCGACGGTCGAATTGGTCGGCACGGGCCGATCGACGACGACCGATCGCACAGGCCGCTTTGTTTTCGAAGGCGTGCCTGCCGTTATGGCCGATTTTAAGGGCTAACGACGCCAAATAAATATTCTTGCCGATGGTCGTGGGACTCGCAAGGATTAGCTGTCCCTTCAATACACCTTGCCCTGCCTCTTAGGCCGTGCAGAACACCAACCCGAACATATATGAACATGATTGTGTCCCTAATTAAACGAGGGCGACTTGCCCTCCTTGCTGCATGGCTGCTGCCTTTGGCGGCCTTTGGTCAGGCCGGAAGCACCGGCACGATAACCGGCCAGGTCAGCAACTCGGCCACCAAGAGCTACCTTCAAGGTGCCGTGGTTGAGTTGGTCGGCACGAACCAGACCGCGCTGACAGACCGTGAAGGTCGTTTTCAGCTCAGCAACGTTCCAGCCGGTTCGGCGACCATCGCCGCCAGTTTTACCGGCTTGGATGCGAAGCGGACCACCGTTTCGGTCGCAGCCGGCCAGCGGGCGGTCGCGGACTTCGAACTGACGTCGGAAATCTACAAGTTGGAGAAGTTCACCGTGGCCGGTGAGCGCGAAGGTACCGCCAAGGCGGAAACCCTCCAGCGCATTGCGCCCAACGTGAAGGCGATCGTGTCTTCCGACACCTTCGGCAACGTGGC
>CANEVO010000026.1 GCA_947442255.1 Opitutia bacterium | reverse complement strand
GCGGGCCCGGCCGTCTCACCGGTAATACACTGGACACGATTTTTCGGGAAAATACGGTCATGGCATGGCCGCTTTTACCCCGCTTGGTCGTGCCCGGTCCGCTGGCTTGGGCGCAGCGTTTCATGCGTTCCGGAGGGTGCCGGGTGGCATCGCGATTTTTCTGCTGGGCGCGATGGCGCTCCCGGCGGCCCCGGACCTGATCGTTTCCGTCAACGACGCGAAGCTCGTGCGCAAGACCGGAGTGGACAGCTATCCGGAGAATCCCGGCTCCGACACGCTCAATCTTATCGATGCCTCGGTCTTCCCTCCGAAGATCATTGCGACCGTCGACGTTGCCACGTCGATCGCCGGGCCGCCGCAGGCCGTGGCGATTACGCCGGACGGCCGGATCGCGGTCGTTTCGGCCACGAACCACTACGACTATCGGGAAAAGAAAGTGGTCGCGGACACCTATCTGCAGGTGGTCGACCTCGAGGCGAAGCCGTCGCGCGTGGTTGGCCGGATCGAACTGGGGCAACATCCGCAGGGGCTTTCGATCAATCGCGCCGGGACACTCCTCCTCGCGGCGACGCTGGGTGGCACGGTGGCGGTGCTGACCATCGACGGCAAATCGGTCACGCTGCGGGAGCAGATCAAGGTGGGAGAGGCCCGGCTGTCGGGCGTGTCGTTTACGCACGATGGCCGGGCGGCACTGGTGGGCCTGCGGGACGAACAGGGCATCCTCGTGCTGGACGTCAACGGCACGCAGGTGACCACGGAGCGCGAGCGGGTGGCGACCGGCGTGGCGCCCTATGCGATCGATGTTTCCAGTGACGGGCGTTGGGCGGTGGTGAGCAACGTCGGCCTCGCGGGCCTCGCCGGACCTGCCGGCAACGTTGGAAAAATGTTCGGTGATGTGGACACAATCACCCTGATCGACGTTGCGAAACGCCCCTTTCGCGCCGTGCAGCATATCACCGTGCCGGCCGTGCCGGAGGCGGTGGCGATTTCGCCCGACGGCCGCTGGATCGCGGTGCAGAGCATGAATGGCTCGAATCTTCCGGCCGAAAATCCAGGGCGCCGGCCGCTGGGCCGGGTGGTCCTGTTTGAAATCAAGGATGGCCAGGCGATCCCGCGCGACGACGTGCCGGGCGGCGAGGCCGGACAGGGAATGGTGTTCACGGCCGACAGCCGCCGCGTGCTCGTGCAGTTCAACGTCGACCGGCAACTGGCGGTCTACGAGCTGGGCGGCGGTAAATTGCGCGACACGAAAATGCGCCTCCCGGTTTCCGGCGGCCCCACCTCGATCCGCTCGATGCCGCGTTGAACAATCCCGGATGGGATACGATAGCCCGCGATAACGGCCTCGCATCCCGGGTGGATCTTCCGGCAACCTCCGTGACCTTCGCATTATGAAATCGATTCAAAACGTCGCGGTGATCGGGCTGGGCACCATGGGGCATGGCATCGCGCAGGCTTACGCGGCCGCCGGGTTGCGCGTATATGCGTTCGACGAGGTCGCCGCCGCGCGGACTTCCCTGCACGCGCGGGTGCGGAAAAATCTGCAGCAGTTCGTTCGGGCCGGCCTAGCGACGAAACGCTCCGTCGAGCCGACGCTCAAGCGCATCGTGGTGTGCGACACGCTCGAGGCCGCGGTGCGCGAGGCGCAGTTCGTGACCGAAACCGTGCGCGAGGATCTCAAGACGAAGCAGGAGTTGCTTGCAAAATTGGAGGGGATGGTCGGTCCGCAGACGATTCTCGCCAGCAATTCCTCGACCTTTCCGATCAGCGCCTCGGGCGCACGGCTGCGCAGGCCCGGGCGCGCGATCGTGACGCATTGGTTCAATCCTCCGCACATCGTGCCCACGGTCGAGGTGGTGCCGGGCCGCCGCACCAGCGCGGCGACGACGCGCGCGGCGCTGGCGTTGCTCACCCGCGTTGGCAAGCAGGCGATTCACCTCCGCAAGGAAGTGCCGGGATTCCTGGTCAACCGCATCCAGATCGCGATGACCCGCGAAGTGTGGAGCATGCTCGACGAGGGGGTCGCCAGCGTCGACGACATCGACCGCGCGATCCGCGGCAGCCTCGGGTTCCGGCTCGCGGCGATCGGTCCGCTGGAAGTGGCGGACTTCGGGGGGCTCGATATCCATGCCCGCGTTTTCAACAATCTTGCGCCCGAAATCTGCTCCGACACCCGGCTGTCCCCGACGGTGGCCAAACTGGTCAAGGCCGGTCATTTCGGGGCGAAGACGGGCCGGGGCTTTTATTCCTACGCGCCGCGCGAACTCGAGGCCCGGCGCACCCGGCGCGACCGCCGGTTTCTGGCCCTGTTGAAGTTGCTGCACGCGCGCGCCGGCGCCGCCTGATTTACCGATGGCCGGTGCCCGCAAAGTCATCGTTTCGTGCGCGATCACCGGGGCGATCCACACGCCGACGATGTCGCCGTATCTCCCGGTGACCCCGGCCGAGATCGCGACGAGTGCGCTCGGCGCCGCGGCGGCCGGCGCCTCGATCCTGCACCTGCACGCGCGCGATCCCGCCAACGGTTGTCCGACGCCGCGACCGGAGGTATTTCAGCAGTTCCTGCCGCAGATCCACGCGGGTTGCGACGCGGTGATCAACATCACCACGGGCGGCGGGCACAACATGAGCATCGACGAGCGGCTGGCCGCGCCGCTGGCTGCCCGGCCCGAGCTTTGCTCGCTCAACATGGGCTCGATGAATTTCGGGCTCTACCCGGCGCTGGAAAAATTCACGGAGTGGAAGTACGAGTGGGAGCCCCGCTACCTGGAAAACACGCGGGCGGGTATTTTTCGCAACACGTTCGCGGACATCGAAGCGATCATCCGGCGGCTGGGCGACGACGGCGGCACGCGTTTCGAGTTCGAGTGTTACGACGTGGGGCACCTCTACACGCTGCACCATTTTCTGGCGCGCAAGCTCGTGCGGCCGCCACTCTTCGTGCAGACGATCTTCGGCGTCCTCGGTGGCATCGGGGCCGACATCGAGAATCTCGCGCACATGAAACGCGTCGCCGATAAGCTGTTCGGGTTCGACTACCACTGGTCGGTGCTGGCGGCCGGGCGCTTTCAAACAAGTTTCGTCACGACCGGCGCGGTCATGGGTGGCCACGTGCGCGTGGGGCTCGAGGACAGCTTGTATATCGCCAAGGGCGAACTCGCGCGCTCGAACGCCGACCAGGTGCGCAAGATCCGCGGGGTCCTCGCCGAGCTTTCACTGGAGGTGGCGACCCCGGAGGAGACGCGGCGGATGCTGGACCTCAAGGGCCGGCAGCACGTGGCGTTCGCCTGACGCCATGCCGCCGTCCGCCACGCCGGTGCCTTTCGCCGGGGATTGAAGTGTCCGCATGAAGGCGCGACCGGATATTTTGTGGATCGTCACCACGCAATGGCGGGCGCAGGCCTGCGGTTACGCCGGCGACCCGAATGCGCGAACGCCCCACCTCGACGCGCTGGCGGCGCAAAGCATCAACTACACCCAGGCGGTGACGCCGCATCCTTTCGGGCCTTTTGCGCGGGCCGCGTTGCTCACGGGCGTGCGGTCGCCGGCGAACGGCGTGCGGGGTTATTTCGATCCGCTGCCGCGGTACGTGCCGGGTGCGGTCGCGGCGGCCGGCGGAAAGCCGCCGGGCCGGACGATCGCGCACGAGTTGGGCGAGCGCGGCTACGACACGGGCTTTCTGGGCAAATGGCATCTGGCGGCGCGCGATCCGGAAGTTTCGCTCGTGGGAGAGGCGCACGCGAAGATGATCGTGCCGCCGGCGGACCGCGGCGGATTCGAATTTTGGGAGGGCTTCGAAAGCGGCTTCCGGCTCAACGATCCGTGGCTGCATGGTTCGCAGCTTGAGCAGCCGCGAAAATTTGCCGGTTATCAGAGCGACGTTCTATGCGCCCGGGCCGCGGAGTGGCTGGGTCGGCGCGAAGCGGAACGGGCGCAAGCGGGGCCGGGCGGCGGCCGGCCGTGGTTTTGCGTTGTCAGCCTCGAGGCGCCGCATCCGCCCTACGATGCGCCGGCGGCGGGCGTGCGCCCCCGTGATTCAGGGGAGATCGTCCTGCTGGCCAATGTATCGCGGGGCGGCGAAGTGGAGGCACGGGCGCGCCGGGAACTCGCGGGGTATTATGCGCACATCGAGGCGACGGACCGCGCCATCGGCCGGCTCCTGGCCGACGTCGACCGTGCGGCGGCACGGAGCGGGCGCGAACCGCCGCACGTGGTGGTGACCAGCGTGCATGGCGATATGCACGGCGCTCACGGGTTGTTTCGCAAAGGCTGGCCGTATGAAGAGGCGGTGCGTGTTCCCCTGCTGGTGCGGACCGCAGCGCCGGCGGCGGCGAGCGCCGCCGCGGTGTCGTTGGCTGATTTGGCGGAGATGGCACGGGCGTGGGCCGATCGAACGGCGTTCGAAGTGGCCCTGGTGGGCGGGGCGCGCATTTCGATGCCGAGCGTGGTGGCGTTGCCGCATCAATGCGATCGGGTGTGGCACGGCTGGCGCGTGTCGACGCGCAAACTTGTGCTCAACCCGGACGGTTCGCCATGGCTCTTTTTCGACTTGGAGAACGATCCGGGAGAAGCGGAAAACCTCGCGGGCGATCCCGGGTGGGCGAGGGAGATTGTGGCCTGGCGGGATCGAATCGCCGCGCATCCGCCGCGGGCCTAGCCGCGCGCAGGCAACCGGACTCGCGGGGCCGGTTTCAACCGATGAGCTGCTGCCCCGCGGCGACGGCCGGGTTTTTCCCGAAATGTTTCGAATCGTCGCGGCGATTTCGTGCATCTTCACCGGTTTCGAAATATGATCGTCCATGCCGGCGGCGACACAAAGCTCGCGGTCGCCCTGCATCGCATTGGCGGTGAGGGCGATGATTTTTGGCTGGCGGTTGGCCGGCTGCCGGGCGCGGATCTGGCGGGTGGCCTCGAACCCGTCCATCTCCGGCATTTGCAGATCCATGAGAACGAGATCGTAGTGCCGGCGCTCCAGGGTGGAAACCGCCTCAAGGCCGTTGGCCACCGCGTCGGCACGGTAACCGAGACGCTCAAGGAAGCGCACGGCGACCTTTTGGTTCACGGCGTTGTCCTCGGCGAGCAGCACCTCCAGCGGAATTTCCTCGCCGATGGGCCGGTCCATGAGCTTGGCGGCCGCGGCCAGGCTGGAGGCTTTCGGACTGAACAGGGCGGTGATCGCGTGGACCAACGCGGAGGTGCGAATCGGCTTGGAAGTGCTCGCCGACGGAAGGCCGTCGGCCGGTCCGTTGGGCGCGGTCTGGCCGAACGGATACAACATCAGGCGCGGGCATTTGAGGTCCGCGAGCGCCTCGATCGCGGAGGGACCGTCGAGTTCGCCCCCTTCCACCACGAGCAGGACCGGAGGCTGGAGCAACCGGGCGACCGCCTCTTGGGCGCCGGCGACATCGGAGGCCATCTCGCAACGGGCGCCGGCCGTTTCAAAAAGCGTGCGCAGCCGGGCCTGGGTCAAGGGATGGTTTTCGACGCAAAGTACCACGCCGCTCAGGACAGCGGCGGGCAGAGTCGGGAGGCCGGCTTCCGCGGCCTCCGGCGCCGCTTCGGTCTGGATCGTGAAAATAAAGGACGAGCCCTAGCCGGGCTTGCTCTCGGCCCGGATGTTGCCGCCCATGAGCTGGGCCAGCCGCTGGCCGGCGGCATTAAACGTAATTGACCGACGGAGGATGTGCCCGGTCGCACGTCCAATTTCATCTCGGCCGTAGACTGCCCTCGTTTGCGGTATCGGGAAAGGGTGGAGTCAATTTTTCAAATGGGAGAAGATGGGCCCCTTCTCCAGGCTGCCGGCAAGTTTGCTCGGGTCGCAGAAAAGATTTACCACCTGTTTCCTGTCCGACGAACGTCACGGCTTCGCGGGCGTGGCGGGCGGAAGGGTGCTGGCGACCGGCGGAGTTGCGTTAGTAGTCGCGGGATCGGGTGCCTGCGGAAGCGCCGGGGCGACGGTTCCCTTCGTTGGATCTGGTTCTGGCGCCGGCACGGGGCCGCGTGGTTTTCCTACGGCGCCGGCCTCGGGTGCGAGTGCGCGGAGAAAATTGGTGGGACCGATGACGAACGCCCACTCGGGTTTCTCAAGCGTGCCGGTCAGTTTGACCTCAAACACATTGGAAATCGGCGCGAGTACCGCTCCGACGACGGTTTTGATGAGGCCGTCGCTCTGTTGAAACGGGTAGAGCTTGGCGTTGAACGTAAGCTGGCGGCGGTCGAGCGCGTAGTCGCCGTGCGCATCGATCGCGGAATTGGCGCCGCGCAGCGTGACCTCGGGGAAAGCCAGTTTTGCGCCCTCGATCTTGAAATTGGCGCGGGCGGACGTGAAACGGAGGGCGGTGAACTTGAGCAGCTCCGACAGGAGGCCGAGGAGCGGCACTTCGCCGATTTCCTGGCCTTGAAGGATCGCGTTGCCGGAGCCTTGGAAGCTGTAGGGATCCGCGTAGCGGCCCTCGGCGGAGGCGGCGAGATCAAGCCGGACGTTTGCTTTTTCCTGTACGAATTTTCCCGGTGGCACAGCTGGCCGGCCGCTGATCTCGGCAACGTAACCGGCCACGGCCGACGCTACCAGCCCGAGGCTCGCGTCCTTCAGCGTGGTGTCGAACCCGACGCGCCGTTCCTTGCCAGTGCCCCAGATCCGGGCCTTGCCGCTCGCCACGCCACCGGCAAAACGGGCCTCGAAGCGGTCGAACGCGATCTCGTCGTCGCGCAGCGCCGCCGCGAACGAAACGTCTTTGAGCGGAAACCCGTGGAAGCGGAACTCACCGCGGCTGCTCGCGTCGATCTGGATGGTTTGATGGGCGCCGCCGGGAGACGCAGCGCCGTCGATCCGGCCGGTCACTTTGAGCGTCGGCGGGTGCGCATACTTGAACTGGTTCAGCACCGGATCGGCGATCGGGCCGATGATTCCGGCCGCCAGCGCCGGATCGAGCGTGGAGGCCAGATCGAGATCGAGCCGCCGCCAGGCGAAGGTTTCCGGCATGACCGAATAGGTGAAGGTGCCCTGCGCCAGGCCGGTGGAATGGGTCGCGAGCATCTCGAGTCCGTCGTAGAAACCGGGGCGGATGAAGAGGCGGGTGCGCACCCGGTCGAGCGCGGCGCCGCGGATCACCGGGTGCGCCACGTCGGCGAAAACGAAAATGGCCGAACGCCGGCCCTCCCGCCAAAAGCCCCCCGCGTCGACGCTGGCCGCGGGCGCGGCCGCCTGAAAATCGAACTGGCGGAAAAAATTCGGCCACCATGCGCGGAACCAGCCCGAGATCGCGAGCGGCCGGAGCTGGCCGGCGAGCAGGAACCGGAACTGATGGGTTTGCAGATCTTGCTCGTAGCTGCCGCGGGCAAAATTACCGCCGATGCGCCCGTAGGCCCTGGGCGAGTAGAAGCGGCGGGGATCCAGCTCGACCGTGGCCCGACCCTCGTCGATCCGTACGTGGTAGGCGTCGATTCCTTGCGCCTCGACTTCGGCGGTGACCTTTTCGAATTTCCAATTCGGGCCCAGCTGCACCACCCCGGCCCGGCAATCGAGCGCCGCGAAATCGAAATATTGCCTCACCTCCGTTTTCAGCAGCGTGCTCAGGGGCGTGAGGACGTGAGGCGAAATCGGACCCGAAAAACGGAGGATGGCCGTCCGATCCGAAAAGTCTGCCCGGGCCTGCACGGCCAGGGGCTCGCCCATCAGTTGCGCGACGAGGTCGGCATCGAGCTTGGGCAGGGGCTGCGGGACGAAAGTGGCGGACAAGGCCCGGGCGGAAAACCCCCGGGATGCGAGGGAGTCGGCGGTGACCTTGATATCCCGGGGATCGAATTGGAACCCACCGGGCCGGAAACTGCCGGCCAGCGAGGCATGCACCTCATGCGCTTCGCCGCGTTCGGGCGCGTTCACGGCCGCCACGCTGATTTCAAGGCGGGTCGTGACGGCCGGTGGTCCGAGCAACGGCAACTCGGCTGTGGCGTGGAGGCCGCGGAGCGCGAGGGGAAGCGGTGTGTTGAGCGTGAGGCCTTTCGCCAGGAAATCCGCGTGTATGATCGCTCCCCGCGTGTCGGAGGGGATGAGTTTGAGATCCAACGCCGGCGCCTCCAGCGTTTCGAGCTGCCCCGCGATCGCGATCACCTGGCGGCAGACGACGGGAAATTGCGTGGAGACGAGCTCCGCAAGCGATTCCCCGGGACGCGATTTTATCACAAATGGGGCGACGGCCAGCGCGCCCTGCGCGGTCAGGGTGACGCCGGCCACCTGCGCGCTGAATTGAGGCAGGTCGATCAGGTGGGCGCGCGGCACGATGGTGGCATCGAGATCACGGATCACATCCTCGGCGCGGCCGGAGGGGGAAAGCATGGCCGGCACGGTGGCCCGGGCGCCGTGGAGGCGGATCTCCTCCGGTTCAAACCGGCCGACGGCAAGCCACCAGGGGTTGAACTGTATATAGACACTGCGGACCGTCAGGACCGGCTCCGCGAATTCCGGCAACGATACCCGGACATCCTCGACCAGCATCCTGCCGGTGGGGTCGAACGAGGTGCGCGCAAACGTGGCGCGCAGCCCGGCCTCGGCGATCCGGCGTTCGAAGCGGCGCAGCGCGAAATCGGGCACGGCCAGCTCGCTGGTGAACAGGATGTAGCTCTGCACGACGAGCAGCCCACCGAGGGCGAGCCACAGCGACCACAGGGCAAAGGCCAAGAGCGTGGCGCTGCCGGCCCGGAGGGCCGACCCGATAAATTTAAGCGGCCGAGTCATGCAACGAAGCGAGCGGGCGCACCAGTTTGGTGCGAGACGGCCGATCGGCCCGGGGGGCGTGGAGAGACGTTTGCATGGCGGACGAGTCGCAGGCCGGAGAGCCAGCGCCCACGGGTTCAGCCTTTCGCCGGAGCGGGAGGAACAGGCGGCGGACCGGGATCGCGCGGGCCGTAGGCGACCGTCCAAAACGCATCGAGGAGCGCCTGTTCGATCTCGAACAGCGAATCGAACTCCTTCGAGCCCGCGAGCTGCTCGGCGCCACCCGTCCGTTCGGCAAAATAAATCGTCCGCGTGCGCGCGGGCTCGCCGGCGGCAGCCCCGGTGGTGGTGAGCGTTGCATCGAGTTGGTAACGCCAGGAGCGTTCTTCCGCACCCACCATGAATTTTTCCGTGAACGGGCCGGGTCGGAAATTCTTCGCGCGCGGGCCGCGCAACTGCGCGACGAGTTTCTGCACGGCTGACGGGTCGGGGACGGGCGCGGTGGGGAGCCCCGCGGCGTCGAGTGGGGTGTCAAAGACGGCCTTGCCCGAGGTCAGGTCGGTGAGCTTGAGCCCGGTGATCCGCGCATTGGCGGGGATCGGGGGCAGGGCGCGATCCCGCCACACCGCTGGCTCCACCGGGAATTCATCCACGACGTGCGTATCCAGACTGTAGATCGACGAACCCGGATTGGCCGCGGTGCCGACCCGGGCAAAGACCCGACGGCTGGCGTCGGTGCCGAGTTGAAGCACCACGGTGGTGCTCGCGTTCGGGGCCGCGGGGGTGGCCGACGGACTCGCTGGCTTGGGCGCGCTCGTCAGCGTCAACGTGACCTCGCGTTCCGGCCGGTTGAAACCCCAGTTTTCAAGCTCGGCGCTGGACGGGCTGTCGCTGACGAAACTGCGGGCCGAGAGTTGCGTGAGCTGGGTGAGGAAGCGCTCCACGGCCCCGCGATCGGCGGGGGTGGTTTGCCGGTCCTGGCCTTCGCCACGCAGGACCACCTGCCAGACTCCGCCCTCGGCCGCCGGGGTGCCCGGATCGAGCCGTTGTAGCGTGATGGGCGGTCCGCTCTGCGGTGGCGCCGCGACGGTGATTGCGGTGACAGTCTGAGGGGCAAAATCGACAATGCGGCGTTCGCGCAACTCGGTCGTAGCACCGCGCAACGCGTCCACGAGCTCCGGCGCGACGCCGACGGTGACCAACTGGCTGCGGTTCTCGAGTTGCGCGTAGTATTCCACTTCGCCCTTTTTCGCGGCCGAGACCGGCGGAGTGGCGGGGGCCTTTGCCGGCGTCGCGGGAGCGTTCGGGAGCGGAGTTCCCTCCGGCGTCGTTGGCGGGATGGCCGGCGTGACCGGCGAGCCTAGGAAAAGGGTTTCGCTGCGGCCGTTGCCCTCGATCGTGATACGCAAGTCCGGCGCGGCCGACGGGAGATCGGCCGGCGGGCGGGGATTGAAGGATTTTACCCGGAGACCGTTGAGCTGGTTGATCGTCAGTTCGATCGCGGTGCGGCCGCCGGGCGCGACGATGGGTGCCTCGAAATTCCAGCGGGCGTTATCGCGCCGGATGCGTACGCGCACGCCGGCCGAAGCTCCGCCGGGACTGGCGCTCACCGTCTGGATGAACAGCGAACGGGCCTCGAAAACCCGAATCGTCAGCAGCTCGTCGGCGCGGAGTTGATCGAGGGGGAGCGAGAGGCTGTCGACGAGGGTGCGGTTGACGACGTGGATGCGCTGGCCGTCGGGCGAAAGAATGTAGAGCCGGTTGCCGACCTTGGTGGTGTCGCCGATGCGGAGAATCGTCGGTGGCAGCGGTCCGTTGGCGGTGGCGGGATCGCCCGAGGTGAACGCGATGGTGAGCTTGGGCTTGTCGAGGCCGTAGTCGGCCAGGGTGGGATTGTTGTTCTTGCCGAGGTCCTTCGTGGGAAAACTCGTTTCGTGTTCGAGGAATTGGAGCTCGTTGATGATGCTGCGCACCGCGATGGGATTCGCCGGCCAGTCGAGCGGTTTGGTGAGCATCCAGGTGTCGCGATTCCGGACGAGACCGAAGGAGCCCCCGGAAGCGGTGCTGGTAACCTCGAGCGAGCGGATGTCGGCGGCCTCGGCCCCGAGCACGCGCCGGCGGGCCTCGAGCGAGGCGGCCTCGGTGCGCCAGCTACGCTCGAACTTGAAAATGAAAAAGAACAGCGCGACGTTCAGGAAAATCAGGACGAGCGTGACTTTGGTGCGCATGGAGGTCGGTGGCTGGCTTACACGCGCCTGATCCAATACACAATCAAGCCAAGCAGCAACGCCGCGCCGGGCAGGGCGAGTAGCAAGGTGTAGCGCAGGCGGAGAAATTGAGTGGAGCTGAGCGCCAGCTGGAAGCGTTCGATCGGGCGCGGCGCGATCGTGAGCTGGCGGTCGCGGTCGACGGACCAATTGACCGCGCCGAGGAACACCGGGAGGTTGCCGTTGTTGGTGATGCGCCGGTTCGAAACCAGGTCGCCCGAACCGAAAACGACGAGCCGGCCGCCGGGGACGCTGAAGGGCAAATTGTCGCGGACGGAAACCCGTTCGGAGGCGACGACGACGCCGAGTTGGTCGCGGGGAGGGATCCCCGGGATCGGGCGAATGTCGTTCGGGTCCCGGACGGCCGGCAGCCGGCGGTAGTTGGTTTCGCCCCAGGCGGTCTTCGACGTGGCGGCGACGGGGACGACCGTCAGCCCGCTGGCCGTCGAACGGCCGGGGTCGGGTCGGACGGTGCGCGTGGCGCCGAGGCGGAGAGGGAAGCGGTAACTCAAGACCGTTTGCACAATCGGATGGGTCGGATCGTAGGCCGAAATCATCAGGTCGGCGTCGTCGGTGACGTTGGCCGGATCGGGATCGACGACCAAGTCGTCGTCTACGAGCACGCCCCAGTCGAGCAGGAGATCGGCCAGCCCGAGCCGGTCGGCGCTCTGGCCCGGCGCCAGCAGCAGGATCAGCCGGCCGGCCCGGGTGCTGAGATACTGCCGCAACAGCTCCTGCTCGGGGCGTGTGTAACTGCTGTTGCTGCGGTTCGGCGACGGGTCGACGGCGACGAGCAGGCTGGCATCGGCCGGCACGCGGCGCGCCACGGACAGGTCGATCGTGTCGACCTGGAAATTCCTGAGCCGAAGTTGCTCCCGGAGCACCGACAGTCCGCGGACCGCGTCAGTATCGGTGGGCTGCAGTTCGCCGTGGCCGACGAGGAAATAGATTTTCTGTTGTTCAGAACTCGTGACATCGAGCACCGCGGCGGTGAGTGCCTGTTCGCCTTGGAACGCCTCGCGCTGTTTGTTTTTCACCACGTACAGCTCGTCGACCGGCAGCGACCGGCGTTGTTTCTCGCCCGAGATGACCACGATCAGGTCGGATTGATCGATGCCGAGTTCCTCGGCCCGGCGGCGGTTCTGGTAGACGTCGATGTACTCCCGCGTGATCCGGCCCCCGGCGTTTCCGGCAGTGGCGTAGGTGTATTCGTCGAGCAGACCGCGAACCTCGGGGTTGTCGTGTTCCTCCGTGAGGGTCGCCACGAGGTGGACGGGACGCTGGAGATTTTTGATATAGGAGAGCGTTTCGGCCGAGAGGGAGAATTTTCGCTGGCGGGTGAGGTCGAAGCGCCAGACGTGGTTTCGGGCGACGTAGTTCAAACCTGCGAAGAACGAAAGGAACAGCACCGCCTGCAGCACGAGGTTGAACGTGCGGAGCCAGCGGGTGGCGCGAAAGCTGTCGAACGTGCCCATGTCAGCTGTGCAGGAGCTTGGCCTCGACTCCGAGAATGCTGAAAATCAGCGCCAGCACCGTGCCGCTGGCGTAGAAGAGCAGGTGGCGGATATCGATCACGCCGCGGGTGAAGTCGCGCTCGTGGCCGAAGATGTGGGTGTATTCGATCGCGGCCTTGACCGGACGAAACACCCCTTGGCCCAGCCAGGCCGAATCCCAGAGGGCATTGCCGCCGAGAATAATGCTCGCGAGCATGACGCAGCCGAGGATGCCGGCCACGGATTGGTTGCGCGTGAGCGAGCTGGCGAACACCCCGAGCGCGACGAAGAACAGGCCGGAAACGGCGACGAAGAGATAACCGCCGAGCAGCGGACCGAGGTCGATGAAACGAATGTCGCCGGAAAACTGCTTCAGCAGGTAAAAGAAGCCGCCGGTTGAACCCCACAGCAGCACGTAGAGAAAATAAGCGGCGCCGAATTTTGCGAGGACGACCTCCGTCGTGGTCACGGGCGTGGTCAGCAGCGTCTCGATGGTCCCGAGCCGGCGCTCCTCCGCGAGGCACTTCATCGTGAGGAGCGGCACCATGACGCACACCGGCAGCCAAAAGAGCTGGAAAAAAATATGGGCCGGCGAATGTTCCTGCGGCGCGTTGCTGTATTCCTCGAGGATCTTGGTGAAGATCATGCCCATGAACCCGAGAAACAGGGTGGCGGCGACGTAGGTCGCCGGGCTGACGAGCAGCATTCGGATCTCGTGGCTGAGGAGTGTGGGAAGGTGCTTCATGGTTGAAGGGGCGGGGCTTTCGGCGCGGCGATCGCATCCCAACTGCGGCGGGTCGCTGCGAGGAAGACGTCTTCCAGGGTGGGATGGGCGCGGCTGAGGGCGCGCACCCGGAAATTCTGCGCGAGGAGGGCGCGCAGGATGACTTCGCCGAATTCGGCGTCGCCGGCCATCGTCAGCGTGGCTTTGCGAAACCCCGTGGGGTCGGGTTCGGTTTCGGTCGTGATCCGCAGCGATGGCGCGATGGCGGCGAGCACGGCGGGCAACGCGGTGGAGTCGCCGGCCAGTTCGATGTGGTAGGTTGAGTGGCCGACGATTTCGCGCCGCAGGTCGGCGGGCGTGCCCTGCGCCACGACCCGGCCCTGGTTGATGATGAGCACGCGATCGCAGGTGACCTCGATCTCGGGCAGGATGTGCGACGAGATGATCACGGTCATCCGCCCGCGCAGGCTCGCGATCAGGTCGCGGATGATCAGGATCTGGTGCGGGTCGAGGCCGATCGTCGGCTCGTCCATGATGATGACCGGCGGCTCGGCCAGGATGGCTTCGGCGATGCCGACCCGCTGGCGGTAGCCTTTCGAAAGCTGGCCGATGATTTTATGCCGCACCCGCTTGAGGTCGCAGACCTCGAGGACCTCGTCGATGCGCGGGCCCAGTTTGCGGCGCGGCACTTCCTTCAGCCGGCCGCGAAAATACATGTACTCCGAAACCCGCATGTCCTCGGGCAGCGGGTTGTTTTCCGGCATGTAGCCGATGCGCCGCTTGATTTCGTCGGGCTGCGTGGCCGCCGGGATGCCGCAGATGCGCACGTCGCCGGAGGTCGCCGGCAGGTAGCCGGTGAGGATGCGCATCGTGGTCGATTTGCCCGCCCCGTTGGGGCCGAGGAACCCGATGATCTCGCCCCGCGCGACGGAAAAGCTGATGTCGCTGACAGCCGTGACCCCGCCGTAGGTTTTCACCAGGCGGGACACTTCAATGGCGATCGGCGGCTCGGACATGCGGGCTTTGACTCTCAACGCTCGAAATTGAGCCGTAAACCCTCAACTTGCCTTCTCGAGCGTGACTTCCCCCGCCCGGAATCGCTGCGTGCGGCCTTGCGCGCGCAGCAGGAGGGTTCCTTCGTCGTCGACCCCCATCACCGTGCCGTGGTGCCGCCGTCCGCCTTCCAGTAGGGTGATGGTCTTGCCCCGCAGCATGTCGTAGCGCTGCCAGAGGTCGCCGAAGGTTTTCCCGTGTTCGCCGTCGACGAACGTTTGATAGGCGAGGAGGACGCGACCGATGAGGGCGGCGGCGAGCCGGTTGAGGTCGAGCGGTACACCGGTGACCTCGGCGAGAGAGATCGCGCGCCGGGCGAGGTCGGCCGGCCAGCCGCCGGCTGGACTGTTGACGTTCAACCCCAGACCGAAAACCAGATCGCGGATCTCGTCGGCGTCGACCCGGGCCTCCGTGAGCATGCCGCCGGCCTTGCGGCCGCTGAACAGGATGTCGTTGGGCCATTTCAGCCCCGGGGTGACCTTGGCGAAGTTGGTGAGAAACTCGCACAGGTTGACGCCCATCCAAAGGGTGAACGTCGGCATGCGCTCGGGCGCGACGCGGGGACGAAAGGCGAAACTGATGTACAGATTACCGTTGGCGTCGCTGTGCCACGCGCGGCCGAGCCGGCCGCGGCCCTGGATTTGCCGGCCGGCGAGCACGGCGAATGGCGTGGGTCGGCCGGCGGCCAGCTGCCGCGCGGCTTCGTCGTTGGTGCTGTCCACCTCGGGCAGGACGAGCAGGGAAAAATGGCGGGGACGGACCTTGAGCTGCACCTCGATGAACGCGGTATGGAGCGTCTCCGGCCGTCGCATCAAGCGGTAGCCGCGGGAGCGTTGCGCCTCGAAGCCGAAGCCGGCGGCGCGCAATTTTTCCATGTGCTGCCAGATGGCCACCCGGCTGATCCCCAGTTTTTCGGCGAGCGCGGTTCCGGACACCCAATTGGGCTCATGGGCGATAAGTTCGCGAAGAATGACATGTTCGACGGTGGGCATCAGCTTGAACGTTGCGGCGGGCGGTGACCGTTCCGGGTCGGGAGTCACCGCGAAGTTGAAAGAAGAAGCGATTGTCCCACGCTGGCGCAAATGTCATTTGAGGAATTCCAGGAATCTTTGGCGCGCGACCCGGCGCCACCGGCCGGATTGAGCCTGGCGTTGCAGGCGCTGTGGCATGCGGCATCCCGGCGGAATGGGGACGGCTGGACGCGGGCCCATCAATGTGCGCAGGACGATCCCGGTCGGTACGGCTCGTGGGTGCATGCCCACCTGCACCGGCAGGAAGGCGATCTGGAGAACGCGGGCTATTGGTATGCCCGGGCCGGACGAAAGGTCCCGGTTGCAGTGGTCACGCTGGAGGAGGAGTGGGAGCAGATCGCGCGCGAATTGCTGGCGCGGTGAACAGATCCTTGCCCTCGGCCCGGAGGGAGGTCCGCTGCAGGCGCGGGATGGGGACCCCGATCTCAGCCCAGTTGCAGGCCCCGTCAGGCGATGCCCGGCCGGCACGCCTCAATGCACGGGCTTACTTCGACGAGCCGCTGCGCCAGCCGAAATCGTTCGTGCGCATGTAGGTCTTCTGAGACTCGCGCAGGATGTAGGAGCCTTGCGCGGGGTCGGACTGGGCCGCCGCCCGCGCGGTATCCTTCATCTCCGCCATGTTATTCAGGCGTTCGTCCTCGGCGTACATGGTCATGGCGCGCTTTTCCGCAGAGGTGCCGAAAAGGGGGATCGTGAAACGGTTCAATGCGCGGTCGGTTTCGGAAATGTAGCGGCTCATCGCGATCGCCGTAAGCCCCTTCTGGGTGTTGATGGCGCGCTCGGTGAAGACCGGCGGGGTCGCTTCCCTCACAATGTACTTGGGCAGGCGGATGATGTTGTTCCGCGGTTTGTCGACGTCGCGCATGTCCACCAACGATTCCTCGACTTTGGGTGCGGGCGCGGGTTTCGGCGGGGCCGGGGTATATTTCGGCGCGGATGCGGCGAGCTGGGCGGCGACCTCGGGCGAGATCGCACGAACGCGCCGGGGCGCCTCGCGTGGCGCGGTCTGGGTGGAAGCCGGCTCGGCCTTCTTCGGCGCCAGGAGGGACGGAGTCGGGGACTCGGTTTGCCCGAGCGCGACCGCGCCAATCATACAGGCGGCGAGCGTGATGGAGAACAAACCGATCGGTGCGTGGCGGGCCATGACGATGAGAACGATGGCGGCTTCTGTGGTTCCCTGCAACCTCAAGGAAGGAGAACGCCCCGCCCGTTGAACGAGGGGATTGCGAGGCGAAAACAGGTCAGGCGGGCGAAGCGGCCGCGGCGGGGGCCGCTGGCGTGGTGCGTTTCGGGGTCAGGATCTTGCCGAGGACGAGACCGGCGATGAAGAACGCCACGAAGTCGTAGAACGCCTGCATTGTCACCCAGCCGACAGAGTGATTCCACCAGACGGCGGAGCCATAATCGTAAAGTGCCACCAGCAGCCCGATGGTACCGCAAAACCGCACCCGGCAGCCGAAACCGCGAAAGGTCTGGGCCGAGGCATCGAGCATGAAGACGAGCAGGAGGCAGAGGGCGAACTCGTGCAGGTAACCTTTCAAGAGTTGGATTGGATCCATCATCGGCCGGCCTTCCTTGACGAAGTGCACCTCGGCGATCGGTCCCCGCTGCATGAGTTCGCCCTGCCGCGCCGGGCCGAGCTGCGTCCCGGGCAGGAGATATGTGCCGGTGGCGGGGAAGATTTTCCCCAGGGCCTCGCCAGCCGCCGCCTCGTCCGGCACGAGGGCAAGCGCCTTGTAGTGCAGGTAGTGGGGCCCGCCCCAAAAAAGAAAACCCCAGGCAAACATCGCGAGAGCGGCAAGGGCCGGGGCGAGGAGAAATTTTTTCATGAAGGGGCGCGAGGCTGATGGCGGCCACGACCGCCATCGACAGGTCATTTATCGCCAGTCCGCCCCAACGACAATCCCCGCCTGTGCCCGCCGGTCGGACGCACATTGACCCGTCGAAGCGAGGTGCCCCGAAGGAGGGCAGACCGAAGGACATCTCTTTTGACAGGGGATCGTTCGCCGCTGAGCGTCCGGCATTCATGCCTCTGCCCGCCATCGCCTCTCGCGTTAGACTCAAGGATCGTCTGCCGGATCACTTGCACTGGGTGCGAGCCGGTGAGTCTGGCATCCATGGCCGCGGGGTTTATGCGCGGCGGACGATTCCGAGTGGAGTGCGCATCATCGAGTATGTTGGCGAAAAAATCACGAAGGCGGAATCCCATCGGCGCGAATTGCGGCGGCTCGCGCGGCAACGGCGCGGCGGAGATGAGTGCGTGACGATTTTCGATCTCAACCGGCGCTTCGATCTCGATGGCCGGACCCGCCGGAATATCGCCCGGCTCATCAACCACTCCTGTGCCCCGAATTGTCGTTCCGAAACCGTTCGCGGCCGGATCTGGATCATCGCCCAGCGCGAGATCGCGCCGGGCGAGGAGCTCACCTTCGACTACGGTTATGCCTTCAAGGAGTGGCCCCTGCACCCGTGCCGTTGCGGGGCGAAGAATTGCGCCGGCTACATCGTCAATGGCGGGCAACGCTGGCGCGTTCGCCGTTTGGTCCGCGCCAGGGAAAGAGCGGCCGAAAAATCGACCCGCCTGATTCCGGGAAAATCGGGAGCGCGGGCGACTTCACTAAAATTATCGGATGGGATTTCGGCCTCGGGCGATAAAAAGACGAGTTGAATGGCGGGTCCGCCCGGCTACAACCGGGGGATGATCTCCTTCCGCCCCCTCCGCCTTGCGGTGCTCCTCAGTATCGGTGCCTCCGCCGCTTTTGCCGCCGGCGCCCCGCCGAACACGCTCGCCGCCGCCGAGAAAAAGGCCGGTTGGAAACTGCTGTTCGACGGACAGTCGCTGGCCGGCTGGCACGGGGTAAAAAAGGGGAGTCCCATTCCTCCGGGCTGGAGCGTGAAAGACGGCGTGCTCTCCTGCGCGGCGGGCAACCAGGGGGGCGACATCGTTTCCGATCAGGTTTTCGACAATTTCGAGTTGTCGTGGGAATGGGCGATGCCGTCGAAGTCCAACAACGGCGTAAAATATTTCATCACCGAGGAGCGTGGAACCGTCGGGCATGAGTACCAGATGATCGACGACTCCATCGTGGCGAAGGACCACCAGGATGGCAGCACCGCGGCGTTTTACCTGGTCGTGGCGCCGGACCCGGTGAAGAAGAAGGTCAAGCCGTTCGGCGAGTGGAACCACTCGCGGGTCATCGTGAACGGCAATCACGTCGAGCACTGGCTGAACGGCCAGAAAGTGGTGGAATACGAGTGCGGCAGCCCGGCGGTGTTGGAGCAGGTGAAGAAGACAAAATTCAAGACGACGCCCGGTTTCGGCACGAAGGTACGCGGCCACATTCTGCTGACGTATCATCACGATGAGGCGTCGTTCCGGAACGTGAAACTCCGCGAATTGCCGGCGAAGTAAGCGGCCACGTGGGCCAGGATGACGTCGCCCGGAGCGTGAGCACAGGGGCTGGTTTTTGGCTCATTCCGAGCCTTTCCGCGGATGGCGCGGATGGAACGGATAGAAGCTGATGGGACTTATGCTTATCCGCGTCCATCTGCGCCATCCGCGGAAAAATTCTGCTGGACGAATTCAGCTCAGGTACAGTCTGTCTGCGCTAGAGCAGTTTAGATTGTGTCGTAGCCGATTGGAGAGACCGAAAAATCCAACTGCGCACAGAGTTCACAGAGAAAAGCACTGAGAACACAGAGTCGTTTCAGTGCTCTGTGCGCTCGGATTGATCCTCGGTGCGCTCCATTGCCTTGGCCAGCAAGCGGGTGGCTTCCGCGGAAACGACGACGGGTTTAACCGCTCCCCGGCTTCGAGTCGCGTTCCATCGCGGCCACGATGCCATTGCGGAAAATCACGCGGAAACGATCCCGCCACAGCCCGGCGTGAGTCGTATAATTCCAGATTTTGCTGCCGGCGATATCGGTCCGGATTTCGATTCGATCAGGTTCGCCGAGGGCGCGCCGGACCAATATCGGCAATATTGGTACGAACGTTCGCATGCGGGGCTACACCGGCACAATATACTGCCCCGTGTCGCCACCGCCTATTTTTCCGGCACCGTCGTCGGCTGGCCCATGCGCACGTGGTAGTTGTAGATGTGCTCGTTCATGAACATCTCGATCTCCCGGAACACGCGGGTTGAGGTGCCGGGGCGCCAGTTGGCGTGGCCCTCCGCCGGCAGCTCCAGCGACGAAAGGGGCACGCCGGTCCGGCGCAGCACGGAACGCAGGCGCAACGAGTGGGTCGGCGGCACGATCTTGTCCTGCGTGGCATGCACCAGCAGCAACGGGGTCTTGATGTTCGCGGCGTGGGTGAGCGGTGACATCGCCTTGAGCCGTGCCGTGTCGGTGCCAAACAACGCCCGGCGCACCGCGGTGCGGAACGAATTGGCCGGCGCCACGATGTTGATGTCCGTCGTTTCCAGCGCCTGGTTGATCCACACCGGCAGATCGGTGGGGGCGTTGAGCGCCACCGCGGCACGGAAGGCGTCCGGATACAGCTGGATGGCGCGCAGGGCGAGATAGCCGCCGTAGCCCGTGCCGAGGACGGCCACGAGCTTGCGGTTCAGCGGCATCTGGGCGGCGAGAAATTCGAGCGCGGCCTGCGCATCGTCGACCGCGGCGCGGTCGGAATCGACTTTGGTGCCCACCATGTGCTGGAGGCCGAATCCGCCCGAACCGCGGTAGTTCACCTGGATGACGGCAAAGCCCATCGTGGCCAGTGCCTGCGCGCCGCGGTTGAAGCCCGGCAGGTCGCGGCCCCACGGGCCGTCGTGGAAATAGATCAACACCGGCGGCGGGTTGATGCGCGGCTTGGCGGGGAAGGTGACGATGCCGGAAAGCCGGACCCCGGCGGGACTGGCGAACGCGAACGGCGTCGAGCGGTTCAGCGATTCCGGCGCGAGATCCGGGGCGCAGCGAGCGCGTTCCTGCAGCTTGCCCTCGACGCTCCGGAAAATCACGAAGGCGCCGGGATCGTTTTCGCCGGCGAGGTGAATGAGAAAATTCTCGCGCTTCGCGTCCCACTCCAGGATCTGAACCACGTGTTTTGCGGGGCCGCGTTCGAGGCCCTGCTGGAGGGCGCTGATTTCGGGGTCGAACCACACGGTGGTAGGCCAGGATGGCGGCGAGGCGCGGATGCCCACGACTTTTTTTTTCGCGCGATCGTAGACCAGCGTGTCGCCGCGCAACGCATCACTCGGGTCGGCGAGATCGAAGCGGGGATGCTCGACGGCGAAGTCGGTCCGCTGGCCGGTCTGGAGGTTCAGACTGTAGATGCCATAGGTGTCGCGGTCGGCATTGGACGCAAAATAGAGCGACTGGGAGTCGGAGTCGAAACCGAGCGGGAAGGAATGCCGGCCGAGGAAATTCTCGGGCGTCAACCGGAAGGGCGCCGCGGCGAGGGCGGGGAACTTGGCGTCCATTTTCTGCCAGCGCTTGCCGTCGTGGTAGTCGAAGCTGCGATCTGTGCTGAAAAAATGGAGCGCGAGCCGGGGCTTGCCGGTGCGGTCGGCGAGCAGGCGGCCCACGGCGTCGACCTCGTCCACCTGTTTCGTCCGGCCGGTGCGCACGTTGATCCGGTAGAGCGTCGCGGACATCTCGGCGCCGGACAGTGTCACGGCGTCGTCTAGCATCCCAGTGTTGCTCCGGGCCTCGACGAGGATGTTGTCGGGGTCGTCATCCAAGAGATCCGCGACGACGGGATAGCGGTCGGTTTTCCACGCCATAGCAAAACTGCTGAAAACATCCGCCGTGTCGGCGGACGGGATCGTGGCCCCATCGGTGGTGTCATCGGAGTTGAGGGGGCCGCCGAGCGGGTCGGTGGGCGGCGTCGTGTCGGCCGACATGTCGGGCGTGTTGAGGCGGCGCCCGGCCACGCCGCGCACGCCGGGCCCGCCCCCGCCGGCCACCCGGTTGAAATAGGGATTCTGCTGCCGCTTTTGTTCAAAGTCCGTGCGGACGTCGCGGGCGCCGATCAGCCGCTTCGGTTCGGTGCCGTCCGCGTTGATCGCCCAGAGGGAGTTGTCGTCGACCGAAAAAACCAGCCGCGTGGCGTTCTTCCAGCGCAGGTAGGTGAAACGCGAGGGGAGCTTCTCTTTGGTGCCGGACATTGGCTCGACGTAGTCGTCCGAGACGGCGATGCGGCGGGCCTTCTTGGGCTCCAGTGCGACGAGCATGAGCGCGAGGCTGCCGTTTTCATGCACGGAATACGCGAGGGTTTTCCCGTCGGGCGAAAGAGATGCCGTGTCGGTGCGGAACGGGGCGAAGAGACGGGCGAGGTGAGCGGCGGACACGTCCTCGCCGGCGGGGGCGGACGAAATCAGCGCGAGACCGGCCAGAATCCAACCCAGGCAGCGAAGAGCGGAACGCATGATAGCGCAGACGCCCGGGGCCCGGCAAAGTTTCATCGGCGGCGGGGTTCAGTGGGGATGGAGAACCGGACCAGAGGGGTTAACCGCTAATCCTCGCTAATGTTCGCAGGCCAATAGGCCCGCGATGAGCGCCTGCGGCCAAGCAAAGCCGCAGGCGCTTATCGCCGGAGCCATGGCGAAGGCTAAGCATGAGCGAAGGTTGGCGGTGCACCCAGGCTGGGAAATTGGGCCGAAGTGCCTGGGTATTCCTCGGGCCGAAGGGCATGATTCTCTCTAAATCAGACCCAGCTTCATTTTCCCCTCTTCGGAGATCATCTGCTGATTCCAGGCGGGTTCCCAGGTGATGCGCACGTCGGCGTCGCCGACGCCGGGAACGAGGAGAATCTTGCTTTTGGCGTCCTCGGCGATCGCCGGGCCCATGCCGCAACCGGGCGCGGTGAGGGTCATGGCGACGTTCACCTTGTAGGTGGGCGCATCGGCGGGCTCCGGGCTGTCTTTCTTTTCCACGTCCATGGAGTAGACGAGGCCGAGATCGACGATGTTAACCGGGATTTCCGGATCGAAGACCTGGCGGAGCTGGGCCCAGATCGCTTCGGGATCGGGTGCACCGCCGGTCAGGGTGGCGGCCTTGACGGCGGTGTCCTTCACTTCCTCGCCGAGGGCGTCCGCGTCGATGCCGTCGATGCGGAACAGCCCGAAATCCGTCTGCACGGTGTAGCTGCCGCCGAGGGTCTGGTGAATGAAGACGCGGGAATTCCCGGCGAGCGTCTGCTTGTCGCCGGACGGAATCTGCGTGGCGACGACTTCGCGGGAGAGGGTGCGTTCGCGGTTGGCGTGCGTGCTCATGAGGCGAGAAATAACGGGGGCTGGCGGTGGTGCAGGGGTTAAAGTGGGTTCCGTCCGGTTGGTGGCGGGGGGATCGCCGAGACCGCTACTTCTTGAACTTCGTTTTGATCAGGTCGCGGAGGGCGGCGTGGAGGTCGTCGTCCGCGAGGCGGTTGAGCACTTCCTCGAAGAAGCCGAAGGTGAGCAGTTCGTCGGCGGCCTCCTTGGCGATACCGCGGGACTGGAGGTAAAACTCCTGCTCGGGATCGATGCGCGACGAGGTGGCGCCGTGGGTGCAGCGGACGTCGTTGGCCTGGATCTCGAGGCCGGGGAGGGAGTTGGCCTCGGCTTCCTCGGAGAGCATGAGGTTGCGGTTGCTCTGGTAGGCGTCGGTCTTCTGCGCGTCGGGGTCGACGACGATGAGGCCGGAGAAGATCGTCTTCGCGGAGCCGCGGAGGGCGTTCTTGTAGAGCAGATCGGACTTCGTGTTCGGCGCCTGGTGAATCTGCAGCGTGCGCTGGTCGAACTCCTGGTCGGTCTCGGCGACGGTCAGGGCGAGCATCTCGGAGAACGCGCCGGGGGCCTGGAGTTGCGAGAGCGACTCGTGGCGGGCCTGGCGGGCGCCGAGGTGGAGGTTGAGGGACTGCACGCGGGCGTCGCGGCGGACGACGGTGGAGTTGGACTGGAAGGAGAGGGCGCGGTGGCTCCAGTCCTGCTTGCCGATGTAGGTGAGCTGCGCGCCGTGGCTCGCGTAGAGGTCGTTGGCGCCGATGGCGAGCTGGGCCTCGTCATCGTGGGCGGAGCCGAAATATTCCACGACGGTGAGCCGGGAGTTTTCACCCGCGACGACGAGCGTGTGCGGGAAGATGGCGGCAGTGGCGCCGAGGGCGTAGGAGAAAACGCCGATGGGGGCCTCGAGCTCGACGCCGCGCGGCACATGGATGAACGCGCCGTCGGTGAGGAACGCTTCGTGGAGCGCGGAGAATTTCGCGGAGCCGAGCTTGGGCGGCTGCGCCAGCAGGTGCTCGCGGACGAGCGCCTCGTGTTTGACGAGGGCGCTTTGCAGCGTGTCGACGATCACGCCGCGGGCGGCGAGATCGGCCGCGAGCACTTCGCGGGAGAAGAGGCGGCCGTTGGCGAAGACGAGCTTGGCGGCCTTCTTGATGCCGATGGGCGCGTGCGGCACCGACGGGGCGGCGGCGGGCAGGGAGAAACCGTCGAGCGTGAGGCCGCCGAGGTTGCTGAAGCGCCACGATTCGTCGGTGCGCGCGGGCATGGGCAGCGCGGCAAAGCGGTCGTAGGCGGCGCGCTTGCGGTCGAGCCACCACGACGGGAGCGGCGGGAGGCTGGCGAGGTGTGCGGCGAAGGCGTCGGCGGTGAAGGCGCCGATTACGGCCGAGGTGGAAAGGGTGGACGAGACGGACATGGGAATGACCAATGACTAATGTCTAATGACGGAGGGAGCGACCGCGGCGCCGGCGACTAATGGGTCATTAGTCCTTGGGCCCTGATCAATCGTCGGCGTCAGCCGACGCTGCCTTCCATTTCGAGGTCGATCAGGCGCTTGAGTTCGACGGAGTACTCCATCGGGAATTGCCGGGCGAGATCGTTGATAAAGCCGTTTACGGCGAGACTCATGGCCTGGCCTTCGGTGAGACCGCGCTGCTGCATGTAGAAGATCATTTCTTCGTTCACCTTCGAGACACTGGCCTCGTGCTGCACGTAGTTGCGGTCGCCGCGGACGGTGATGGCCGGATACGTGTCGGTGCGGCTGTTGGTGTTGATCAGCAGCGCGTCGCACTCGGTGTTGTTCTTGCAGCCCTTGAGATGCTTCGGGATGTGGACCACGCCGCGGTACGTGCTGCGGCCCTGGCCGACCGAGATGGATTTGGCGACGATGTTGGACGTGGTTTCGTCGGCGGCGTGGATCATCTTCGCGCCGGTGTCCTGGTGCTGGCCGTCGTTGGCGAGGGCGATGGAGATGACCTCGCCGCGGGCCTTGCGGCCCTTCAGCACGACGCCCGGATATTTCATCGTGAGCCGGCTGCCGATGTTGCAGTCGATCCACTTGATCTCGGCCTCCTCGTGCGCGACGCCGCGTTTTGTGACGAGGTTGAAGACGTTGTTGGACCAGTTCTGGACGGTGATGTACTGGATCTTGGCGCCCTTGAGCGCGACCAGCTCGACCACGGCGCTGTGCAGCGTGGAGGTGGAGAATTTCGGCGCGGTGCAACCCTCCATGTAAACGACCTCGGCGCCTTCGTCGGCGATGATGAGCGTGCGCTCGAACTGGCCGAAATTTTCCGCGTTGATGCGGAAGTAGGCTTGGAGCGGTTGCGCGACCTTGACGCCCTTCGGCACGTAGATGAACGAACCGCCGGAGAACACGGCGCTGTTGAGCGCGGAGAACTTGTTGTCGCCGGTCGGGATGACCTTGCCGAAGAATTTCCGGAAGAGTTCCGGATGCTCGCGCAGGCCCTCGGTCGAATTGACGAAGATCACGCCCTGCTTGGCGACGATGTCCTTGATGTTCGAGTAGGCGGCCTCGGAATCGAACTGGGCCTCGACGCCGGCGAGAAACTTGCGCTCCTGCTCGGGGATGCCGAGGCGCTCGAAGGTCTTTTTGATGTCATCGGGAACCTCGTCCCACGTGCGCTTGGGCTTCTGGCCCTGCGAGAGGTAGTAGCGGATCTTGGAGAAATCGATGGCCTCAAGGTCCTTGGTCGCCCAGTGTGTGGGCATGGGCTTGGCGAGGAAGGTCTTCAAGGCCTTCAGTCGGAAATCAAGGATCCACGGCGCCTCCTTTTTCACGGAGCTGATGTAGCGGACCGTGTCTTCGCTCAGGCCGGTGCCGGCGTCGAAGGCGTAGTCGACTTTGTAGGAGAAATTTCCGGAAGACTGGTCGATGCCGGCGACGGGATTCTCGGAAACCGTTTCCGCGTCGGTGGCGAGCGTATCGATGTTGGCCATGGGAGTGATTGATTTAGAATGCGAGGGCGCCGGGAGGCGAAGGTTGGCGGGTTGGGTCGGGCGACGGGTCCTCGGACGGTGCGACGCGTGGGGTTGGATCAGGCGACGACGAGCTCTTTTTTGACCCAGTCGTAGCCCTTGGCCTCGAGTTCGAGCGCGAGCGATTTGTCGCCGCTCTTCACGATGTGTCCGTCCCACATGACGTGGACGTAGTCGGGCACGATGTAGTTCAGCAGGCGTTGATAATGCGTGATCATCAACACGCCGAGGTTCGGGCCGCGCAGGGTGTTGACGCCGTCGGCCACGATGCGGAGCGCATCGATGTCGAGGCCGGAGTCGGTCTCGTCCATGAGGGCGAATTTGGGCTCTAGCATGGCCATCTGGAGGATCTCGCAGCGCTTCTTCTCGCCGCCGGAGAAGCCCTCGTTCACCGAGCGCGAGGTGAATTTCCGGTCGATCTTCAGCATGTCCATCTTTGCATAGAGCCTCTTGTAGTAGGCGCTGGCGTCGAGTTCTTCGCCCTCGGCCAGGCGGGCCTGCTGGGCGGCGCGAAGGAAGTTGGCGATCGAAACGCCGGGGATCTCGCTCGGGTACTGAAACGCGAGGAAGATGCCGGCGCGCGCGCGTTCGTCGGCCTGCCGGGCCAGAATGGATTCGCCGTCGAGCAGCACGTCGCCGCCGGTGATGGTGTAATCCGGATGGCCGGCGATTGCCTTGGACAGCGTCGACTTGCCGGTGCCGTTCGGCCCCATGATAGCGTGGACTTCGCCGCTCTTGATGAGCAGCGAGAGGCCTTTGACGATTTCCTTTTCGCCGATGGCGACGGAGAGATTTTTGATTTCGAGCGAGGACATGGTCTGGAAAAGTAGCGAGTAGAGCGGGGCGCGAAACCAGGTCAGTGGGCGGACTCGGTGGCCTTGCCGCGGAAGATGATTTCGACCGACTTGGCGTCGTAGCCCTGTGGCAGGACGGAGTTCACCTTTTCGATGAGCTCGGCGGGCAGGTCGATATCGTGCGTCTTGCCAGTCTGCTCATCATGGAAATGGGCGTGCGGGCGGAGGTTGGGGCAATAACGCGTCGGACCCCGCTCGAAGTTGACCGACCGGACCAGATCGCACTGCACGAGGGTCTCCAAACAGTTGTAAACGGTCGCGAGCGAGATGGTGGGGAGCTCGGATTTCACCCGCGCAAAGACTTCGTCTGCCGTGGGATGGTCGCGCTTGTCGAGCAGGATGTTGTAAACAACTTCACGCTGCGGGGTGGAGCGGAGGCCGCTGTCGGCCAAGCGCCGGGAAAGGGCGTCGGAGTTTAAAGTTGTGGACATGCGTTTTGAGGGAGCCTCAACAAATTGGAATGGTTCTAAGGCGCAACTAATAATTAGAACTATTCCAAATAGCCTCTCGGGCGATAAGGCTCAGGCCGACAGCGCAATCAGTTGGCTCGGGGCACGAGCCCCTTTTTTCCGATGCGAACCGCGCTATTGCGTTGCTCCGGGCTCAACGAGCCCGCTCGCGGGTTGGCGCGTCAGCCTTCGTGTTCGGCAAGCCAGCGCTCGGCTTCGATGGCGGCCGCGCAGCCCATGCCGGCGGCGGTGATCGCCTGGCGATAGACGTGATCCGAGCAGTCGCCCGCGACGTAGACGCCAGGCAGGTTGGTCTGCACCTGCGAGCCGGTGGCGGGCTTGAAGTAACCGCCCTCGTCGACGTCGAGCGGCGGGGCAAACGGGCCGGTGTTGGGCACATGGCCGATGGCGACGAAAATCCCCTTCACGGGCAGCACGGACTCGGCGCCGGTTTTAACGTGCTTCACCTTCAGGCCGCTGACGGCTCCCTCCTTCACGCCGAGCACCTCGACGGGCACGGTGTCCCAGACCATTTGGATCTTTTCGTGCCGGGTGGCGCGATCGGCCATGATCTTCGAGGCCCGGAGGGTATCGCGGCGGTGGACGAGGTAAACCTTGCTGGCGAAGCGGGTGAGAAACAGGGCTTCTTCCGCGGCGCTGTCACCGCCGCCAAGGACGGCGACCTCCATCTTGCGGTAAAACGCACCGTCGCAGGTCGCGCACGTGGTCACGCCCTTGCCACCGTAAAGTTCCTTTTCGCCGGGGATGCCAGTCATGCGCGGCGAGGCGCCGGTGGCGATGATGACGGCCTTCGCGAGGATCACGCGGTCACCGCAGAAAAGTTGGCGGGGCATCGACGTGAAGTCGACGCGCTCGACGAGCGCCTGCTCAAAGCGCGTGCCGAAGCGCGTGGCCTGCTCGCGCATGTGCTGGGTCAGCTGGAAGCCGTCGACGCCATGCGGGAAGCCGGGGAAGTTTTCCACCTCGCTGGTCGTGGTGAGTTGGCCACCGGGCAGCGGACCTTCGAGCACCAACGGGTTCAGATTGGCGCGTCCCGTGTAGATCGCGGCGGTGAGGCCGGCGCAGCCAGTGCCGATGATGACGACGTTTTCGACGGTGGGGGTGGACATGAGGAGCGTGGACAAAACACAGAGCCGCGGAGTTTGCGGAGTGCAACTCCGGAGATGTAACCGGATCGAAAGGAACCGGTCGGTCGCGGCGGGGATGAACGGGGGCCGTCCGTCACTCGCGGCGGACAAGCTGGCGGGTGTCCCACAGCATCACCTTTTTTCCGTTTTCGGTGACGAATCGAATCCAGTTGCCGGAATTACCCACACCGGTGTGAACCCGAAACGTGTGCCGGCTGAGGGGCAGCAGGCGGCCGACCCCCGCCAACTCGAGCATCAACTCCGGTCCAGGTGGCCGGCGGACGGTGAAGACCTTGCCCGCCGGATCCACATAATCGCCCGTGAGCGCATCGAGCCGGCGGGTGTCGGCTTGCGCGGCGAGAATCCGGAGTAGCGGGGCAATCAAGTCGCGCGTCCAAGGGCCGTTGGTGGACAAGACCAGGCCGACGCCGACGTCCGGGCGAACGACGATGCGCGAATAAAAATAATTCCACGCCCCGATGTGATACCAGTAGGGCAGGTTTTCGCGCCACGTGTAATGCCAGCCGAGACCGATGGCGGTGGCTTCGCCCGCGGGCACGGCGGCGGTGAAGAGCAGATCCTTCACCGCGTCCGGAATGGGAGCGGCGGGGCCTTCCGCCAGATGGGCCTGCGCGAACCGCCCGATGTCCTCGACCGTGGCAACCAGGCTGGACGCCGGGGTCTGGGCGTCGAAGAGCGGGGATGCGGGCCGCGGCACGAGTTTTCCTTCCTGCATCCAATAGGATGTCGCGAGGTCGGGATGGGGTGGCAGCGTGGTGAGGCCGCTGGCGTCGAGGTGCAGCGGACGCAGGACGCGGTCGCGCAACAGATCGGCATACGTTCGGCCGGTCGCGCGTTCCATCGCCGCGCCCACCAGCGAGAATCCGGTGTTCGAATACTGGTGCTGCAATCCTGGCTGCGCCGTCAGGCCGGCCGCGCGCGTCCATGCGAGCAATTGTTCGAGCGAGTAGGAGTGATTGGACTGGCCCCAGCCGTTGGTGAAGCCGGAGGTGTGGCTGGCGAGGCGGCGCAGCGTGAGCGGCGGTGCGCCCGGCTCCGGGAAGCGGGGTTGAAATTCCGGGAGGTAGCGGGTGAGTGGCGCGTCGAGATCGATCCGGCCCTCATGCGCCAGCTGCGCGAGCATCAGCGTCGTGTAGACCTTGGTGATCGACGCCATCTGCCAGCGCGTCGCGGTGGTAGCCGGGCGCTTTTGCGCGACGTCGGCCAGGCCGAATGCGCCGCTCCAGAGGAGACCCGAGGCGTCGACTGCCGCCACCGCGATGCCCGGCGCCTTTGTGGTCGGATCGGCGAGCCACTGCCTGACCGCCTCAGCGACCTCGGGCGGGGGCGCGGGAATGGCCGCGCTCACGGCGGGCCGTAGCAGGACAACGACGAGCAGCAACAGACAGGCACATGACGTTCGGATCGGTAACGGAGTTTTCATGGAGTGGGGCCGCGGCGGACTTTTAGGGAAGGGCCAAAGGAACTACTGAGGCAGCCCGTGCGGTCGCCCAATACTAAAAAACGCAGCCGGGCCCGAGTTAGTCGCGGTGTTTGCTCCCCGGCTGAGGCACGACGGCGATGCTCACCACCCGTAACTCCGCTTGATTTTCAGCGGCTGGTAGAGGTCGGGGGAGAGTTCCTGCAGGAAGCGGCTCGGGCTTTGCAGCATCGCGGGGCCGCCCTTGGTGTTGACCTTCGGAAAGCAGAGGTAGAGTTCGTCCCGGGCGCGGGTGACGGCGACGTAGAACAGGCGGCGCTCCTCCTCGACATCGCCGGCCTCGATCGCGCGGCGGAGCGGAAAACTGCCGTCGGCGAGGCCGATCAGGAACACGGCCGCGTATTCGAGGCCCTTGGCCTGGTGCACCGTCGTGAGGCGGAGCGCGTCGGCATTGGGGTCGGCGGAGCGGTCGCTCGTCTCGCTGTTGAGCAGCATCACCTCGACGAGGAGCTGGTGCATGTCCTCGTAGCGGCTCGCGAAACCGATCATCGATTTCAGGTCGTCGAGGCGTGAGACGTAGTTGGCGAACGCGCCCTTCAGGTAGTCCCCATACCAGCCGTCGATCGCGATCTCGACGGCGTTGTGCGGCTTCAGCGTGCGCATCACGTCGGCGACCTGCTTGAGGGAGGCGGTGAATTTGGGCCATTCCTCCTTCGCATCCTTCGGTACCTTCGACTTCACGTCGTCGGTGTCGAGCGCGTCGATGAAGTCCAGCTGCAGCAGCTTGGCGTGCTCCAGGGCGGCGGCGTGGAGTTTTTGCGCGTTCTTGTCGCCGACCTTCGGGAGCAGCACGGCGATGCGGTTCCACGCCGCGGTGTCGGACGGGTTGTACACGAAGCGCAACAGCGCCACGAGGTCGCGGATGTGCGCCTGCTCGAAAAACCGGACGCCGCTCGTGATCTGATAGGGAATCTGGAGCCGCGACAATTCGAGCTGGATGTCGAGCGCCTGGAAATGCGCGCGGTAGAGGATTGCAATGTCCGAGAGCGAGCAGCCCTCGTCCAGCAACCCACGCACCCGCTGGACGATGAACTGGGCCTGTTCGCGGCCGTCCATCGACTGGACAAAATAAGGTTTCTCGGAATTGGCCCGGTGCGGGCGCAGCTCCTTCTCGAAAGCGCGGCCCTTGGGCTGGGCGAGCAGCACGCCGTTGGCGAGCGCGAGGATCTGCGGGGTCGAGCGGTAGTTGGTCTCGATCCGATGGATGACCGTGCCCGGGTGGCGGTCGGGAAACGTGAGGATGTTTTCGACGTTCGCCCCGCGCCAGGTGTAGATGCACTGCGCGTCGTCGCCCACGGCCATGACGCGGTGGTGGGAGCCGATCAGGTCGACGATCTGCGACTGGATCGTGTTGGTATCCTGGTATTCGTCGACGAGGACGTGCCGGAAGCGGTGGGAAAAATACTCGGCGGTGGCGGGCGATTGCTTGAGCAGGTTGAGCCAGTGCTCGAGCAGATCGTCGTAGTCGAGCGTGCTGGCCTCGCGTTTCCGCTCGGCGTATTTCTTCGCGAAGAGCGGCAGGCGGTCGGCGACGGCGTCGTGTTGCGGAAAGAAGCGGCTGACGACCTCGGGGAGGGGCAGCTGGGTGTTGCGCGCCATCGAAAGGATCGAGTGGAGCGGTCCCGGGCGCGGGTGGGTCTTGTCCTTGAAGAACCCCTTGTCAGCGGCCTCAACGGCGTCGCGCAGGATGCCCTCGGATTCCTCGGCATCCAGGATGGTGAAGGCCCGGGGCAGGCCGATGGCATCGCCGTGGGTGCGCAGGGCGCGGTGCCCAATGCTGTGAAAGGTGCCGCCCCAGAAGCGTGCCGGCTCGACCCCGGTGAGATCGTGCACGCGATGGAGCATTTCCTTCGCGGCCTTGTTGGTGAACGTGAGCAGGAGAATCTCGCCGGGCCGCACCCCTTGCGAAAGAAGGTACGCCACGCGGTAGGTGAGCGTGCGGGTTTTGCCCGAGCCGGCGCCGGCGAGGACCAGCAGCGGCCCAGGTTCGGCGGTCACGGCATGAAACTGCTCGTCGTTCAGCTGCGCACGGAAGTCGATCGGCGGAAAGCCGTGCGGTGCGGACGAGGAGTCGAGGGCGAAATCCATGCGGACGAAGGGAAGATGGCCGCAAAGAAGCCCGCAGGGCGCAAAGAGAAAGTGCGAATTCGCCGCGTTCGTCGGCGAAAGTGCGCGCGGGATCGCGGAAACTGGGCGGGGCGGCGGAAAAATCCCAAAAAACTCCCGGCTCGTGCGTTGGTCTGGGGCGAAGCATCATTCACCCAGCCATCGACCGATCATGAAAATCATTTCCTCCGTTCTCGCCGGCACGGCCCTCGCCGCGGCCGCGTTCGCCCAACCCGCCCTGACCATTTACAACCAGAACTTCGCGGTGGTCCGCGAGCGCGTGCCGTTCGATCTCCGGGCGGGCGAAAATGCGGTCACGTTTTCCGGCGCGACGCTGCAGCTCGAGCCCGACTCGGTCGTGTTGCGCGATCCGGCCGGCCGGGCGCAGTTCCGTGTGCTTGAGCAGAGCTACCGGGCCGACGTCATGTCGCAGGGGCTTTTGCTTTCGCTCAACGAGGGCCGGGAGCTCGACTTCCTCCTGCGCGATCAGAACGCGAAGGAATATACCGTGCGCGGCAAGATCATCCGCAGCGGTTACGCCGCGGGTGGCCAGGCCGGGACGCCGATAGTCGAGGTGGACGGCAAGCTGCGCTTCTCACTGCCGGGCGAGCCCTTGTTCCCCGCGCTCGCCGGCGACGGCATTTTGAAACCCACGCTCACCTGGCAGATCGGCGCGGCGAGTGCGGCGAAGTTCGAGGCCGAACTGGGCTACATCACCGGTGGCCTGAGCTGGCAGGCGGCCTACAACCTCGTCGCGCCCGAAAAGGGCGACACGCTGGACATTGTCGGTTGGGTGACGGTGAACAATCAGAGCGGAAAGCAGTTTGACCGTGCGGCCATCAAGCTGATGGCCGGCAACGTGAACAAACTGCAACCCGACCGCGGCGTCATGGACACCCGGGCGCGTGGGGTGATGATGGCGATGGCAGCCGAGGCCGCCCCCGTCAGCGAAAAGGCCTTCGACGAATTTCACCTCTACTCGCTCGCCCGCGCAGTCACGCTGCGCGACAAGGAGACGAAGCAGGTCGAGTTCATGCGGGCGACGGGTGTGAAGGCACCGGTGATCTACGTTTACGACGGCGCCGCCGCGATGGGACGGAGTTTCGGCAACATGATCCGCGATCCGGGTTACGGCACGCAGGCCGGCAGCAAGAAAGTCTGGGTGATGCGGGAATTCCGGAACAGCGAGGACAACCGTCTCGGCCTGCCCCTGCCCAAGGGCCGCATGCGTTTCTACCGCCGCGACGAAGCGGATGGCCGGATCGAGTTTACGGGCGAAAACGAACTCGATCACACCGCGAAGAACGAATGGCTCCGGATCTATACCGGCGACGCGTTCGACGTCGTCGGCGAGCGCGTGCGCACCGACTTTCAGGGCAACAACCGCCAGGACTTCGCCGAGGAGGCGTTCGAGATCAAATTGCGCAACCGCAAGGCCGAGCCTGTGACGGTGCGCGTGGTCGAACACCTTTATCGTTGGACGAACTGGACCGTCCTCACGAAGTCGGACGAGTTCACGAAGAAGGATGCGCAGACGATCGAGTTTTCCGTCACGCTGCCGCCGGATCAGGAGCGCTCGATCACGTATCGCGTGCGCTACGACTGGCGGTGAAGCCGGGGGGCGGGGCGCCTCACGCGATCCCATGAGGCGGAACGGGATGCCGCAATTCGCGCTGGGTTTATCCTTTGAATTGCCCGCGTAATGCGACGCGATGTCGGGGTTGAGGGGCAAACATTGTCTTGTCAGCGTATTCGCGGGGAAGAAAAGATCGGTTAAGCGAAATTCCCCCCTGCATTTCGCGAACGCTGTGCCCCCCCAAAAAACCCCCCCTGATGTCGCGCCTTTCCGGTCCGGCCTACTTTGTATGAAATTCCCACGAACGTTTTTGTGCTGGCTGGCCTTGCTCCCCGCCTTGACCGGAGGGCAATCCCTCAACGCTGCTGAAGCGAGTTCGGCCACGATGCGCCCGGTGATTCGCGGGCGCTTTCAGGCGGTCAGCTCCATGAAGGCCGAGTCGACGCTCGCGGCGGAACGCATCCTGCAGGCCGGGGGAAACGCGTTTGACGCGATCGTCGCGGGGCAGGCGGTCCTCGGGCTCGTGGATGCAGCTAACAACGGCGTGGGGAGCGACGCGGTGATTTTGGTTTACGATGCGAAGGCGAAGAAAGTGTGGTCGGTGAACGCCGAAGGAACCGCGCCCAAACTCGCGACAATCGAATGGTACAACAAGAACCAAGGCGGCAAGCTCCCCGACAGCGATGGCTTGCTGGCGGGGACCGTGCCGGGCGCAGTCGATGCATGGTTTTTGCTGCTCGATCGCTGGGGCACCAGGAGTTTTGCCGAGGTTTTGGCGCCCGTTATCGAGATGGCCGAAAATGGCTTTCCGCTCGGCAATCATCTCGCCAACGCCATCGCCGGATCGAAGAAGCTGAAGAAGAATCCCACCAGCGTTAGAGTATACTTTCCGGACGACCAGGCTCCGAAGCCGGGAGATATTTTTCGGAATCCGCAACTGGCCGCGATGCTGAAGAAACTCGTCGAGGCGGAAAAGCAGAACGCGCACAAAGGCCGTCATGCGGCGCTACAAGCGGCGCGCGATCGTTTTTACAAGGGCGACATCGCGCGGACCATGGCCAGGTTTTCGGAGGAGAACGGCGGCCTGTTCCGCTACGAGGACTTCGCCAGCTACACCGCGAAAGTGGAGGAGCCCGTCTCCGTCAATTACCGCGGTTATCAAGTTTACAAAAACCCTTCGGCCAACCAGGGCCCGGCCGAGTTGTTTGTACTCAATCTGCTCGAAGGTTATGATCTCAAGAAGATGGGCCGGAATAGCGCGGACTACATCCACACCTGCGTCGAGGCCATCAAGCTGGGGTTTGCCGATCGCGACAAATATCTCGGCGACATGGATTTCATCCAAATCCCTTACGAAGGATTGCTTTCGAAGGATTATGCGCGCGAACGCCGCAAACTGATTGAAGCCCGGAAGGCTTCGCTCGAGCTGCGCGCGGGCACGCCGGAACAGTTCATGAAAAACCGCGTCGTGCTGGACCGGCCCCTGCGCGCGCATTTGGAGGGCGAGGCCGATCACGAAGGCGACACCAGCTATATCTCCGTTGTCGACAAAGAACGAAACATGATCTCCTTCACGCCGAGCCTGCACAGCGGTTTCGGCACGGGCGTGGTGATGGCTGATCTGGGCTTTATCTTCAATTGTCGCGGCGACTACTATTCGCTCATCCCCGGCGAGGCGAATGCCCTCGCTCCCGGCAAGCGTCCACGCAGCACGCTGCAGAGCACGCTGGTGATGAAGGACGGCCAGCCGCACATGGTCATGGGCAGTCCGGGCGGCGACGATCAAATCATGCGCACGATGCAGACGTTTCTGAACATTGTGGAATTCGGCATGAACGTGCAGCAGGCCATCGAATCCCCGCGGTGGGGCACCCGCAGTTTTCCGGCCTCGCCGTTTCCCCACACGATGTATCCCGGCGAAATGTCGGTGGAGGATCGCATTGGGGAGGATGTGCGCAAAGAACTCATTTCCCGCGGACATATACTCAAGGTCTCGCGCGGCTGGTCGATGGGTTCGAATGCCGCCATCGTGGTCGACTTGAAAACCGGTGTGTTGAGCGCTGGCGCGGACCCTCGCGTCGAAGCCTACGCGTGGGCCTGGTAGTCCGGATGGGCCGGCCCGCGAAACGACCCCGAATTCGCGGAAGGGCAGGGCGTCTTATTACGCCCCGCACCCGATCAGAGCAGCGCGAGTTCGTCGCGGTGGACAACCTCGAGGCGCTTCCGCGCGGGAAAGAGCGCGCGCACGGCGTCGCCCTTTTTACCCGCGATGGCGGGAATGTCGGCGCTCGAAAACGAAGTCCGGCCGCGGGCGAGGACCGTGCCGTCGGGCCCGGCGATGTTCACTACCTCGCCGGCGGCGAACTCGCCCTGCGCTCCGGTCACCCCGACGGCGAGCAGGCTGCGACCGTCGTCGCGCAGGACGGGAATCGCGCACGCGTTGACCTGGAGCGTACCGGTGGGCCGTTGAAAATAGGCGAGCCAGCGCTTTTTTGCCTCAAGCGGAAGTCCGTTCGGCACGAAGAACGTCCCCGGGCCGCCGCCGGCGAAAAGGCGCGACAGAATTTCGGGTTCGCTGCCGCTGGCGATGAAAACTCCGCAACCGGAGCGCGTGGCCAGCTTGGCCGCGATGATTTTCGACTGCATGCCGCCGACGGCCGTCTCGCTCGTCGTGCCGCCGGCCATCGCTTCGATTTCGGGCGTGATCCGCTCGATCACGGGCACGATCTGGCCCGTGCCCTTCATGTCGATCAGGCCGGGCGCGGTGGAAAGGATCACGAGATACTGCGCCTGCGTCAGGCTCGCGACCATGGCCGAGAGGATGTCGTTGTCGCCGAACTTCAACAGCGCGTGGATTTCGGCGGCGCTCACCGTGTCGTTTTCGTTGATGATCGGTACGGTGCGATAGGCGATCAACTGCTCGAGGCATTGCTTGATGCCGAGGTAGCGATCCCGGGCGCGCAGGTCCTCGTGGGTGAGCAGCACCTGCGCGACGACGATGCCGTGCGACGCGAAACCGGCCTCCCACGTCTGCATCAACCGCGACTGGCCGATGGCGGCGCAGGCCTGTTTTTTGGACACGTCCTTCGGGCGCTTGGCGAGTTGCAGCGCGCCCATGCCGAGCCCGACGGCGCCGGAGGAGACGACAATCACCTCCGTGCCGCGGGCGCGGAGCGCGGCGATCTCTGCGCACACCGCCGCGATGCGCGCGGTGTCGAGCCGGCCGATGCCGGTCGTGAGAACGCCGGTCCCGAGTTTGACGACGACCCGGCGCGGCGCGGGAGAATTTTCTTTCTTTGACACGGGAACCGCGGAGTCGGGAAGGGAGGTCTCGCCCGCAAGGCGGGCCACTCCGGTTTCCCATGCCCCGCATGCACGAATCGATCAGACCGTGAGCAGGTCCTTTTCCTTGTGGGCGAGGTGCGCGTTGATGTCGGCGATCGATTTGTCGGTCGCCGTCTGGATGTCCTTTTCCAGACGCTTCGCGTCGTCTTCGGGAAGCTGGGCCTTCTTGACGGCTTCGATGATGTCGCGGCGCACATTACGGACGTGCACGCGGCCTTCCTCAGCGAGCTTGTGCGCGGTCTTGACGTATTCCTGCCGGCGCTCGCGGCTCATTTCGGGAAGCGGTACGCGGATCAATTTGCCATCGATGATGGGGTTGAAACCGAGGTTCGCATCGACGATGCCCTTGGCGATCGCCTTCGTGAGGCTCGCGTCCCACGGCTGGATCTGGATCAGTCGCGCATCGGGCGTTGAGATGGCGGCGCATTCTTTGAGGCGCATGGTGGAGCCGTAGGCATCCACGGAAACGCCTTCGACCATGGCAGGCGTGGCTTTGCCCGTGTGAATGGCGCTGAACTCGTGGAGCGTGTAGTCCACGGCTTTTTTCATCTTGGCCTGGGAGTCGTTGAGAATCGGATGGCTCATGGAAGGAACGGGTTGAGGTTGGGGCGCGATCTCGGATCAATTCTTCACCAACGTGCCGATTTTCTCGCCGGCCACGGCTTTGCGGATGGCATGTTCATCGCCGAGATCGAAAACTAGGATGGGTACGTTGTTATCCATGCAGAGGGAGAACGCGGTCGAGTCCATGACGTTGAGCCGCTGTTTCAGCGCTTCGATGAACGTGAGGTGCTCGAAGCGTACGGCGTCGGCGTGTTTCTTCGGATCCTTGTCGTAGACGCCGTCCACCTTGGTGGCCTTTAGGATGATGTCGGCGTGCAGTTCGCTGGCGCGGAGGGCGGCAGTGGTGTCGGTCGAAAAATAGGGGTTGCCGGTCCCGGCGACGAAGATGACGACGCGTCCTTTTTCGAGGTGTCGCATGGCGCGGCGGAGGATGAAAGGCTCGGCGATCTGGTTCATGGGGATCGCGGACTGGACCCGGGTGTCGACGCCGAGTTTTTCGAGGCAATCCATGAGGGCGAGGCCGTTGATCACGGTGGCGAGCATGCCCATGTAGTCGCCGGTGGTGCGGTCGACGCCGCGCTTTTCGCCGGCGAGCCCGCGGAAGATGTTGCCGCCGCCGATCACGACGCAGACCTGCACGCCGAGTTCGTGGATCTCCTTCAGCTGGGTGCAGACCTTTTCGAGGGTGGCGCCGTCGATGGCATCGCCCGATTTACCCCCGCGCAACACCTCCCCTGAGAGCTTCAGGACGACGCGCTTGTATTTGGCGCGCAGACCGGCCGGCTTGATTTCACGCATAAGGAACAGCAAACGAGCGGGAAAAATCCCCGTCAATGCCCGAGATGCCGCCGCCTCGGGCCGGCGGCGCAGTAACGGGTGTCGGGTGCGCTCCGGGCCGGGGGCGTTTCCGGCCTTGACCGGCACGACATGGCTCGCACCGTGTCCCTTCTTCACCTCACTGCCTGATGGTGTAATGGTAGCACAGGCGACTTTGACTCGCCTAGTCATGGTTCGAATCCATGTCGGGCAGCCACTTGAATATCAATTTCTTGTGGATATTTTTCTAGTGAAATAAATATTTATCTTGGCGCAGTCTTGGCAAATATCATGGGGCGTTCCCTAGATCGCGCCGCCTAAACGAGTAGGCCCCAGAGCGGCTCTGAATCGACTTCGGCAGCCGCACGGTTGCGGCGCGACTCGCCTTCACGTGACGGGCGCGGGCACTATCCACGAGGGGCCGAGGGGGGGAGGGGGCACGCGCGGCCGAGACCGCGAAAACAATTAATAGATTTGGTCGGAAGGATTTTTTGTGACAATGCGACCTTCGCCCGGGCTTAAGCCTGATCTGACCAGTTTGGGGGAGATCGTAGCCGATCCATAGCTAGGCATATCCCCAGAAAAACAGTACCCCCCCCTGCTCTTTTTATTTTATTATTTAATCTTCCCCCTCCTCCTCAAAAAACATGAGAGGAGTGGTTACAGTAGCTGCCCCCCCCCGATTTTCCCTTTTTAAACACATGGCCACGAATGGTCCGCTTGCGTCGGCAGCCCGGTGGATTCGCCTCGGCGTGGGGATGTACCGCCGGGGCGGCGGTACCCGCAGGCCTTCGGTCCGCCGCAACTTCTGCACCCCTGCTTGCGGCCGACCTTGTAGCCTTCCACGCGTAGCTTCACCACAATCCGGCGGAAGCCGTAGCGGGGATACTTGCGCGACAGTTCGTGCAGCCGCGTGACCAACTGGGTGCGCTCGCTCGTCGCCGGTCGCATCCGATACT
>CANEVO010000025.1 GCA_947442255.1 Opitutia bacterium | reverse complement strand
GCGATCGCAAACGGTGTGATCATCGAGTTGAACGCGAGCCCGTGGCGGTTGGATCTCGACTGGCGGCACTGGCGGAAAGCCGCCGAGCGCGGGCTGCTGTGCTCGATCAACCCCGATGCTCATGAAACCTCGGGGCTGGCCCATGTCCGGGCGGGGATCAATTCGGCGCGGAAGGGCGGACTGACTCGCGAACAGGTCTTCAACACCCGGCCGCTCGCCGAGGTGAAGGCCGGGCTGAAGGCGCGACTCGCGAAGGTGCGGTAGGGAAACGTCGGTCGCTGAACCGCAGCCGGAACGACGTGGAGGGCGCGCACGAGGCGCGCCCCTGCAAAATGCGTGTCGGCGCGCCCCTACAATTCGCGCGTAGGGGCGTGGCTCGTCCACGCCCGGTTGGCGTCGGTCCCGCCGCCGGCCGCACCGAACCATTCTCCGCGCTCCCTTTGGCCGTTCGCCGCGTCCTACCGGAAGTGAGCAGCCCTTGGTTCTAGATTGTATTTGAGAAGCAAACCCCCTCACGATCCGCGTGCCCCCCATGATGAATCGCCTGACCCGGTGTGTTGTCCCCCTCTTTGCCGGCTTGGTCTTTTCAACCGGCCTTCTCGGCCAGGCGCCCAAACTCTCTTTCCCTGCTCCCAGCCCAGAGGGCGTGGTCAAGCAGCGGGTGGGATTCACGGATATCGAGGTGGTTTATTCCCGCCCGAGCGCGAAGGGCCGCAAGGTCTTCGGTGGCCTGGTGCCCTATGGCGAAGTCTGGCGCACCGGAGCCAACACCGCGACGAAGGTTACTTTCAGCACGCCGGTGAAGATCGGCAACCAGGAGGTTCCCGCCGGCTCCTATGCCCTCTTTACCATTCCCGGCGAACGCGAATGGACCGTGATCCTCAATCGCGTGACCGGCGAGTGGGGCGCCTACAGTTACAAGGAGGCCGGCGATGTGATGCGCGTGAAGACCAGGCCGGCCGCCGACCAGCCGGTCGAGACTTTCACGATCGAGCTCAATGACATTCGCACCGAGTCGGCCACGCTCTATCTGACTTGGGAGTCCACGCGAGTGCCGGTGCGAATCGATGTGGATGTGGTGCGTCCGATGGTGGCGCAAATCGAGTCGATTGTCGTCCCCGGCGCGAAGCTCGATGCGGCGACCTACTTTTCCGCTGCGATGTTCTATTACGACAATGCACTCGATCTGACGAAGGCCCGGGGCTGGGTCGAAGCGGCCACGGCGGACGGCAAGGCTCCGTTCTACATGCTGCACGGCAAGGCCAAGATTCTCGCCCGACTCGGAGACAAACCCGGTGCCATCGCGGCCGCCCAGCAGTCGATCGCGGCGGCCGAGGGCCCCGCCAAGGCGGAGTACACCCGGCTCAACGAAGCGCTGATCGCCACCCTCCGCTGATGAACGTCCGCGAGTCGGTGCGAGGCAGCCTCCTCGGAGTAATCGCTCTTTGGGTCTCGGCGGCGGCGGTCCCCGCTGCGGAGCTGGCCCCCGGCGCGGCCATTCTACAGGAACTGAAGAGTTTCAATACGCTCGGCACGGTGCTGCACGTGGCGGCGCATCCGGACGACGAGAACACGCAGCTCATCACCTATTTTGCCCGGGCCCGCGGTTATCGCATGGGCTACCTCTCCGTCACCCGCGGCGACGGCGGCCAGAACGAGATTGGCCCGGAGTTCGACGAAAAGCTCGGCGTCGCCCGGACGCAGGAGTTGCTCGCGGCGCGGCGGCTGGACGGCGGCCGCCAGTTTTTCACGCGGGCGATCGACTTCGGTTTCTCCAAGAACGCCGAGGAAACCCTCGCATTCTGGGATCGTCAGCAAGTGCTCGGCGATGTCGTGCGCGTCATTCGCCGGTTTCGACCGGACGTGATCGTCACGCGCTTCGATCCGGGGAGTTCAGGCATGACCCACGGCCATCACACGTCGTCGGGGATCCTGGGACTCGAGGCCTTCAAGCTGGCGGGCGATCCGAAGGCGTTTCCGGAGCAGCTTACGCAAGGTCTGACCGTGTGGCAGCCGAAGCGCGTGGTGCTCAACGCCGGTGGCGGCGGCGGACGCGGCGGCACTCCTGCACCCGTGCCGGCCGGTGCAATTCGGGTCGATATTGGCGGGAACGATCCGGTGACGGGCGAATCGCTCGCCGCGATCGCGACCCGCAGCCGCGGGCAGCATATTACCCAGGGCTTTGGCAATTTCGCTGGGCGCGGTCCGGCCGGCGGGCCCAACCTGCAAACTTTCGTTCCGTTGGATGGAGAACCCGCGAAGAGCGACTTGATGGACGGCATCGACACCACCTGGGCGCGCGTCCCGGGTGGGGCCGAGGTGGGGCGCATGACGGCGGAGGCCATCGGGCAGTTCAAGGCGGACGATCCCGCGGCGAGCGTGCCGGCGTTGCTGACGATTCGACAGCAGCTCGCGCAGTTGCCGTCGGACCCGGTGATCGACGACAAGAAACGGCAGCTCGATGCGATCCTTCAATTCTGCCTCGGACTCGAGGTGCAGACGGTGGCGCCGATCGCCGAGGCCATCCCGGGCGAGTCCGTCAAGCTGGCGCTGTCGGTCACGACGCGATCCACGTTTCCCGTGAAGTGGCTCAGCACTAAGACGGTCAACGGCGTCACGGCCGCCAATGTCTCGCTCGAAGCCGGCAAGCCCGCGACCCGAGAGGTCACGTTGACGGTGCCGGTGGAAACGCCGGTGACGCATCCGTACTGGTTGCGGGAAGAGGGATCCTCGGGGATGGCGCGGGTTTCCGATCCTCAGCTCATCGGGATGGCGGAGAATCCGCCGGCGCTGCCCGTGGACTACACTTTCGAACTCGGTGGCCAGCGTCTCGTGATCAGTTCCGAGCCGATCAATACCGCGGCTCCGGGAGGGAAGGGACCAGCCCGCCGGCGGATGGATGTTATTTCCCCGGTTTCGCTCGTTTTCGGATCTGACGTGGCGATTTTTGGCCCCGGCAAGACTCGCACGGTCGCCGTTGCGGTCACGGCGGCCCGCGCGAACACCAACGGTACGATCCAGATCGAGTCCGCCCCGGGCTGGCAGGTCACACCCGCCAGCCAGCCGTTCAAGCTTTCCGGTGTCGGCGAGAAGACCACGGTGAGCTTCACAGTCACCGCGCCGGCCGCGCCGGCCTCCGCGCGTTTCGGCGTGCGCGCCACGGTCGGCGGGAAGAACTACGTCACCCAGCGGACAGAGATCCGGTATGACCACATTCCCGTCCAAGTCCTTCAGCCGCCCGCGCGCCTTCGCGCCGTGGCGGTGGAGGTGGCCACGAAAGGCCGCAACGTCGGCTACCTACCCGGCGCGGGCGATGCTACGATCGAGGCCCTGGAACAACTTGGTTACACAGTCACGACGCTCACCGGCGCCGATTTGACGGCGGAGAAGCTGCGCGGCCTCGATGCCGTCGTCATCGGGGTGCGAGCCTTCAATGAGCGGAACGACCTCGCGGCCAACCTGCCCGGGTTGTTCGCGTATGTGGAAAATGGCGGCACCGTGATCACCCAATATAATCGCCCGAACGGACTGCAGGCGCCGATGCTCGGGCCCTACGCGTTGTCGATTCAGGGCTCGGCGCCGGATCTGCGAATCACCGACGAGAAGGCGCCAGTGACGTTCACCGCGGCGGAAGAGCCCGTCCTGAACACCCCGAACCGGCTCGGGCCGGCCGACTTTGAAGGCTGGGTTCAGGAACGCGGCGCGTATTTTCCGAGCACCTGGGATACCCATTACGTGCCGATCCTCTCGATGAACGATCCCGGCCAGGCGCCGCTGAAAAGCGGCCTGCTGATCGCACGGCACGGCAAGGGCTATTACGTTTACACCGGGCTCGCCTTCTTCCGGCAACTGCCGGCGGGGGTGCCGGGAGCGTATCGGCTGTTCGCGAACCTCGTATCGCTCGGGAAATGACGGGCCCGACGCGTTCCAACGGTGATTCGGCTCCTTCCCGCCCACCGGGAAGTGAGCCCGGTCGTGCGGATCCCATGACGGACCGCGCCGGCGAGGAATCCCCGGGAGTGCCGGGATTCCACACCTGGCGCGGCGTGTATGGGTTCGTTTTCGCTGGCTTCGTGATCGTGGTGATCCTGCTCGTGCTGTTCTCGCACGTCTACGCATGAACGTCCTCGATTGGATCGTGCTGCTTGGGACGATGCTCGGCATCGCCGCCTACGGCACCTGGCGCACGCGGCATACCCGCAATCTCGATACTTATCTCAAGGGCAACCACTCGACGAAGTGGGGGACGATCGGCCTTTCGGTGATGGCCACGCAGGCCAGCGCGATCACGTTCCTTTCGATTCCCGGCCAGGGCTTCGAAAGCGGGATCGGTTTCATCCAAAATTATTTCGGGCTGCCGCTCGCGCTCATCATCGTCTGCGCGGTCTTCCTACCGATCTACCGCCACCTCGGGGTTTATACGGCGTATGAATACCTCGGCCGCCGGTTCGATGCGAAGACCCGCCTGCTCGGCGCGGGTCTTTTTCTGCTGCAGCGCGGGCTCGCCAGCGGCGTGACCATCTACGCCCCCGCGATCATCCTCTCGACGGTTCTGGGCTGGAGGTTGGATCTCACGATCGTGTTCACCGGGTTCGTGGTCATTGTCTATACCGTCACCGGCGGCAGCGCCGCGGTGAACCTGACCCAGAAATGGCAGATGGCCGTAATCTTCGGTGGCATGGTGACGGCGTTCATCGTCCTGCTGACGAGGATGCCCGCGGAACTCGGTTTCTCCGGCGCCGCCCATGTCGCCGGGGCGATGGGCAAGTTGCAGGCGGTGGATTTTTCGCTGAATCCGGCGCGCCGCTATACTTTCTGGAGCGGCCTCCTGGGCGGACTCTTCCTCTCGTTGTCGTACTTCGGGACCGACCAGTCGCAGGTCCAGCGGTACATCGGCGGTGCCGCGCTGCGCGAGGGACGGCTGGGCCTGATGTTCAACGCGCTGCTCAAGATTCCGATGCAGTTTTTCATCCTGCTGCTCGGCGCGCTGGTGTTCGTCTTTCATCAGTTCGAGCCGGCGCCGGTCTTTTTCAACCAGAGCGAGTGGAAGCATCACGTCGCCGGCCCACATGGGGATACGTTCCGCGCGCTGGAGGCGAGGCACGGAGCGGCCCAGGCCGACCGGGAAGCCGCGGTGCGGACCTGGGTGACGGCACGGGAAAAAGGCGACGCGGGGGCCGAGGCCGAGACGCGAAAGGTGATGCTGGTGGCCCGGGACGAGGTGGAAGCCATCCGGACCGAGGCGAAGGCGGCGCTGAAGGCCGAGGATCCGCGGATCAACGTCAAGGACTCCGATTACGTGTTCATCAATTTCATCATGACGCAGCTACCGCATGGCGTGATTGGCCTGCTGATTGCCGTGATGTTTGCCGCCGCCCTCGGCTCGAAGGCGAGCGAACTCAACGCCCTCGGCACCACGACGACGATCGATCTGTGGCGCCAGTTCCGCCCGCTGGGGGCCGCGGACGAGGGCCGGAATGTCCGCAGCGCGAAATGGTTCACCGCGTTTTGGGGAATCTTCGCCATCGGCTTCGCCCTCTACGCCAGCTTCGCGGAAAACCTGATCGAGGCGATTAACATCCTCGGTTCGATTTTTTACGGAGTGGTGCTTGGGATTTTCCTGGTGGCCTTCTTCTTTAAGCGGGTGGCCGGCACCGCCGTTTTTTGGGCTGCCCTCGCAGCCCAGACCCTCGTCATCGTCCTCTACAACGTGCTGTCGATTTCCTACCTCTGGTATAACCTCATTGGGTGTGCAGCCTGCGTGCTGCTGGGCCTGCTATTCCAGGCTGTCTTTGGCCGCCGCGCGGCATGAGCGGCGGCCCGATCATCTGTTTCGGACAACAGCCGTGCGGCTTCTTTCCGCGCCGCTTCCTGTTCGCCAAGTTTCAGACCGCGCGACGACTCCAGGCCGAGATCGGTGGCGAGATCGTTTTCTTCTTCCACGACAGCGACCACGATCCGCGCGAGACGCAGACCCTGGTCCGGCATCGCAAGACTGGCGAGGTCGCGACCTTGAATTTCACCTTCGCGAACAAGATTCAGCGGAAGTGGTCCCCGTTATTTCTGAAGCGAATCCCGGCGGACTGGCAGGCCAACATGGCTCGCCAGCTCGGAGCCTACGTGGAGCCGTGCTGGGTTGACGCGTTCAAGCGAACGAGCGCGCCCAACGTGGCCGATTTCTGCCTCGGAATGTATCACAACATGGGGCTGCTGGAGGGTATCCGGGTCGTGCGCTCCAGCGACCCGGCGGTGCGCACCGCGGCCTGTGGGATCCCGGACTACTTCGTCGACCTGCCCTACCAGGGCGAAATCGTGCGGGCGCGCTGTTCCGATGGTACGCTCCGGCTGCACGAGGGTGGCGATGCCTATGTGACGCTGCCGGCCTGCGAATTCGGCCCCGCGCAGATCAGCCCGGCCCGCGACACCCGCCTGCGCTGGATGCAGTCGGTGCTGCATTGTACGCACTACATTGCCGGAGCGGGCGAGCAGGCTTACTTGCGTCAGGAGGATGCGCCTGAGATTAAGTTCGTGAATCGCGCCGCGATCGACCGCTCTGATGAAGCCTACACTGAAATCCCCGCCTGACGCCGGCTCCGTACTCGTCTTTGGGGCCCACCCGGACGACATCGAGTTCGGCTGCGGCGGCATCGTGGCGCGGGAAACGCAGTCTGGCCGTCAGGTTCGCCTGATCGTCTGTTCCCGCGGCGAGTCGGGCACTCATGGGACCCCGGCAATCCGTACCCGCGAGGCCCGGCAGGCGGCGGCCCTGCTCGGCGCGGAGTTGACGTTCATCGATCTGGGCGGCGACGCGCACTTCGAGCCGACCGTCGCCAACCGGATCGCGATCGCGAAGCTGATTCGAACGCACCGGCCCAGCGTGGTCATGGCGCCGACCCTGGTGGAAAACCAACATCCTGATCACGCCATTCTCGGCCGGCTCGTGCGCGATGCCGCCCGCCTGGCCCGGTTCGGCGGGGTGAAGGAGTTGAAGCGTCTGCCGACGCATGCCGTCCAGCAGGTGATTTATTACGCCGTGTCGGCCGACGCCGAGCCCCGCGATCAGGTGCCGGTTTACCTCGATGTCTCGGACGAGGCCGTCGCCTCCGCCTGGGCGGCTGCGATGCGGGCGCACGCGTCACAGGCACAGACCCGCAGCTACGCCGAGTTCCAACTCGCGCGGGCGGCGGTCAACGGCCAGCGCTGTGGCGTGAAACTGGCGATACCACTCTTTCCCAACGATGCCTTGGTGTTGGAATCGCTCGCGGCCCTGGGCCGCGGCGCGCGGCGTTACTGAACATGTTTCAATCGCACCCAGACGACCGGGGGCCGGCATGACGGCTCGACGGCCGCTCTCGATCGGGATCACCTGCTACCCCTCGGTGGGCGGCAGCGGGGTGCTGGCCTCCACGCTGGGACAGGATCTGGCCCGACGCGGCCATGAGGTGCATTTCATCAGTTACGAGCGGCCCTTTCGGATGACGGATTCGCTGCCGCGGGTGCACTTTCATCCGGTCGTGATCAACGACTACGGGCTCTTCAAGTATCCCGACTACACGCTCCCGCTCTCCGTGAAGATGGCGGAAGTCAGCCGCGAGTGTCGGCTCGACGTGCTGCATGTGCATTATGCGGTGCCGCACGCGACCGCCGCGATCCTGGCGCGCTCGATGTTGCAGGGCGAACGGCAGCCCCGCGTCGTGACGACGCTCCATGGAACAGATACGACGCTGCTAGGGCGGGACACTGGCTACGCCCCGGCGATACGCCATGCACTGATGAAGTCGGATGCCGTGACCGCGGTCTCGGGTTGGCTGAGAGACGAGACCCACCGCCTGCTCGACCTGAAGCGCCCGATCGACGTCATCTACAATTTCTTTGCGCCGCGAAAGCCCCGGCGCTCCCGCCGGGAAGTCCGGTCCGAACTTGGCCTGAAGAACGAGGCCATGGTGCTGCACCTGTCCAACCTGCGCCCGGTCAAGCGCGTCGATCTGCTGCTGGACGCCGTCGCGCGCGTTCGTCCCCGGGAGTCTTTCAAGCTGGTGATCCTCGCGGGCGCCGACTTTACGCCCTTCGTTGATCATGTCCGCCGCCTCGGCATAGAGGATCGGGTGATAGTTCGGGAGCGTGTCACCGACATCGAAGACTACCTCCAGGCGGCCGACTTGGGCCTCTTTTCGTCTGAAACGGAAAGCTTCTGCCTCAGCCTCCTCGAGGCGATGTGGTTTGGTTGTCCCAGCGTCTCAACCGAAGTGGGCGGCATTCCCGAGGTCATGACCTCGGGCAAGGACGGCCTCCTGGTCCCGCCGGGCGACGCCGCTGCCCTGGCAAGGGGAGTGGAGACCCTGCTGCAGGACACCACGTTGCGCGCGCGGCTCGGTCGGTCCGCCCAACGCCGGGCCCGAAGCCACTTTTCCGCCGACGAAATTGTGCCTCAGTACGAGGCGCTCTACCGGCGCGTGTGCGCTGACCGCTAGCGCCACGACCGCATGGCGGAAACCGGTCCGGACGGCCGGTGACCGGGTACCATCCACCTGACCGACTTTACGAAGCGCCGGAGGAAGAAGGCGCGCCGTGGTCGCCCGCCGGCGAAATCCGCCGAAGCGGCCTTAGGTCGGGGACGTGCCGCTGAGTGTAGCGCCATCGCTCGTCGACGGGCCTGTTTCAACTCGTGAATTTCGGGCCTGCCGACAAGCGGCAGTCCTTCACCAATCGGTTTCGGCCCGCTCGCCGTTGAAATAAACTCCGACTGCACACATTCGGATTGAAGGCGGCCTCCGACCAGCGCTTTCAGCGTGTCGGGGCGGCCAGCACAATGGCTGCCCATGATTACGACCCGGGCGCGCGGACTAGCCAATCTCCACGCGGGAGCCACGACGTTGTTCGTCGGGATATTTTTCTGGGTTTATGCCGAGTTCATCATGGCCTTCGTGCCGTTCGTCCGGCTGAGCTGAGAGGTCAACCTCCTGCCGCATTTCCTGTGCATGGTGGGCGGGATGGTGCTGTCGGCCCGGGATCTTTCCCAACTCGCCACGCGGTTTCATCTGCTCGACCTCGGCCATGCCGCCCGGGTCGCGGCGCGGCAGGTAGCATTGATGGCGTTGCTCACGTTTTCCATGATGTTCGCCACCCAAGATCGTAGTATCAGCCGGCTTTTCCTGGGCACCTTCCTGACGTGGTTGTGGCTTGGGCTCGCGATCCTCAACGCCTGGCTGCCCGGCGTGCTCGCCCGGCTGGTCTTTCAACGCGGCCATCGACTTCCGACCCTTTTCATCGGCCGGATAGCCGGGCTCGGTTCGTTAGATGAATGGATCGCGAATCGCGAGGCCTGCGGCGTCTATCCTGTCGGGGTGCTTTCCGACGATTCTCCAGGCACCGCGCTGGCCCTGTTGCCGGCGCCCTGGCTGGGCCGGGTGGAGGATCTGGCCCGCGTGCTCAGCGAGAGGCCCGTCGGCCAGGTGATCCTGATGGAACTGCCCGAGTCCGACGCGGAGGCCCGGTCGCTCATTGACGTCTGCCAGGAGCACGGTTGCCGGGTTCTGATCCACAACAACCTCGCCGAGCGCTACACCCATCCGCTGGTCCCGATGATCGAGGAAGGCCGGCATTTCTATACGCTGCAGGAAGAGCCGCTGGAGGATCCGTTCAACCGGCTGATCAAGCGGGCCTTCGATCTCGCCCTCTCGCTGCCGGTCGTGGTGTTCATTCTGCCGGGGTTGTGCCTTTGGGTCTGGGTGATGCAACGGGTTCAGGCGCCGGGACCGCTCCTCCACGTGCGGGAGCGCCGCGGCCAGCGCGGTGAGATTTTCCGCATGCTTAAATTTCGCTCGATGCGGGTGCAAGGGGAGGACCCGGCTGCCGAGTCGCGTCAGGCCCAGGCGGCCGACGAAAGAATCTTTCCCTTTGGCCGCTTCCTGCGCCGGCGCAGTCTCGACGAGTTTCCGCAGTTCTGAAACGGGCTGCGCGGCGACATGAGCATCGTCGGACCCCGGCCGTACATGCCTTTGCTCGACGAGGAATTTCGCCGACAGACTCGCGGGTATCGTACGCGCCATTTCGTCAAGCCCGGCATCACCGGACTTGCGCAAAGCCTCGGGTATCGCGAGGAGATTCTCGAGCAGGAGATGCTCCGGCGCCGCGTACATTGGGATGTGTTCTACATCACCCACTGGTCGGTGTGGCTCGACGTCCAGATTACGGCCCGGACCTTGGTGCAGGTGATCCGGCCGCCAGCCACGGCGTATTGAGGGAACCTTGCCGTAGACTGTGGAGCCGTCTCCCTTCGACCTGCTTAGCCGGATCGAGGCAGGAGAAATCGCGAAGAGGCGAACTTGGTGGCCCGCGGCGTGAGCGGCGGGACTTCAACGAGCGGTGCACTGAAGAAGTTTCTGGCTTCGATCTCCATCTGACTTGATCGAGTCGGGTTTGAGCCGGAAACCAGGAAGCCAGGAATTGGCCCCAGCCTCATTCCCGACCCGTGAGGTTGAATCCACCGATCCGTTGGTCCGATCGCCCAATAGGGCTGGCGGTGGCCCTCCAGCCTCTACACCGTGTTGCATGGAAAAGCTTCGTTTTGCCGAGTTGGGGTTGTCCCCAGAGATCCTGAAAGCCGTCGACAAGATGGGATTTGAGGAGGCCTCGCCCATTCAGACGGCGGTGATTCCCACGATCATGTCCGGCCGGGATGTGGTCGGGCAGTCCTCGACCGGCTCGGGCAAGACCGCGGCGTTCGCAATTCCGGCGATCGAGAAGGTCGTCGTGGAGAAGAAGGCGGTGCAGGTCCTCATTCTCTGCCCGACGCGCGAACTCGCGGTCCAGGTGGCCGAGGAGACGGGGAAGCTCGCGTTCTTCAAGCGCGGGGTGCGCGAGGTGCCGATCTACGGCGGCCAGAGCTACGATCGGCAGTACCGTGCGCTCGAGGCCGGGGCGCAGATCGTCATCGGCACTCCGGGACGCGTCATGGATCTCATGGAACGCGGCGCGTTGAAGTTCGGGGACCTGAAGCTGGTGATCCTCGACGAGACGGATCGGATGCTCGACATGGGTTTCCGGGACGACATCGAGCACATCCTCAAGGCGGTGCCGGAGCAGCGGCAACTCCTGTTCTTCTCGGCCACGATCCCGCGGCTGATCCAGGACCTGATCAAGCGGTACACTCGCGATCCGGCCTGGATCAAAATCGATTCCGTGGCGCAAAACGCCCCGCAGGTGGATCAGATCTGGATCGAGACCGACCGGCGATCGAAGATCGAGGCCCTGACACGGCTCATCGACGTGCATGATTTTCGGTACGGCATTATTTTCTGCAGCACGAAGGTGATGGTGGATGATCTCGACGAGCACCTGCATTCCCGCGGTTATCAGACCGACCGGCTGCACGGTGATCTTTCGCAGACCCAGCGCAATCGCGTCATGGATAAGTTTCGCGCCCGCGCCTTCGAGTTCCTGATCGCGACCGACGTCGCCGCCCGCGGGCTCGATGTCGACGACCTCGAGGTCGTGTTCAACTTCGATCTGCCGAACGACGCCGAGGACTACACTCATCGCATCGGACGTACCGGCCGCGCCGGCCGATCGGGCCGGGCCGTCACCTTCGTTTCCGGCCAGGAAATCTACAAACTCCAGAGCATGGTGCGCTGGGCGAAGCTCAACATCCGGCGTGGCACGGTGCCATCTCTCGATGAAGTGGAGGAGGCCCGGACCAGCGTCTTTTTCGAGCGCATCAAGTCCACGCTCGAGGCCCGCAACTTCAAGCCGCACGATCGGATGATCGATCGCCTGCTCGATCAGGGATATGCGAGCACCGACATCTGCTCGGCCCTGATCCACCTGCTGCAAGGTGGGCCCCCCGGCGCCACCGCCACCGCCGCCCCGGCGCCTGCCGCCCCGGCTCCGGCCGCTCGGACGGCGCCGGCCAAATTGCCGCCCGGGGTTTCGGCGTTCATTCCGCGCCCCAAGACCACACCCGTGACTGCAGCTCCGGCGCATCCTTCGCGGGAGCGGCCCGAGTCGGCAGAGCACCGGGAGGAGGCTCCACCGATCGCCGCGCCAGCGCCCAAGGCGAAGCACGATCGTCCCGCCCGGACCGGCCAAGAAACCGGAATGACCACGATTTTCCTCAATGTCGGTCGCAAGCAGCTCGTGACTGCAGCCGACGTCGTCGGCAAGATTGCCGGGGTGACGCGCCTGCCGGCCAGCGCGGTGGGAGCGATCGACATGCACCAGCGCCACACCCTAGTCGATGTGACGTCCTCCGAGGCCGCCTTCATCGTGAAGAAGCTCGCCGGCATCCGGCTCAAGGGAATTGCACTCGAGCCTTCGCTGGCCGGGGCCGAGCCAAAGTGAGTTGCGGCCGGGGGCGGACGACGCTCGCGCCGTCCGCCGGGCGCCATCCTTGACAGTCGCGCGCGGCGCCGACTATTTCACCTTTCTGTATGGAAGCTGCGCTTGACCAATCTGTGCTGGTCTTGAATCGCCTCTGGCAGGCGGTGAATGTGATCGGCGCCCGCCGCGCGTTTGGCCTGCTGTCGAGAGGCCACGCGCAGGTCGTGCATCATCACGATGATGACTTTCGGACTTTCGCCCTGCTGGACTGGATCGATTTTTCCGCGAACAACCCCCCAGTGGCCGAACTCGACACGGTACGCACGCCGAGCCGGACCATCCGGTTGCCGCGCGTGATTCTGCTCACCTTCTTCGACAAACTGCCGTGCAAGGAGCTGAAGCTGACGCGCAACAACGTCTTCGAGCGCGACAAGAATACCTGCCAGTATTGCTCTCGGCCGCTGCCCCGCGAACAGCTCAACCTCGACCATGTGATCCCGCGCGACTATGGCGGGAAGACCACGTGGGAGAACATCGTTTGCTCATGCATCAAATGTAACACGCGAAAGGCGAACCGGCTCCCGCACGAGGCCGCGATGCGCCTCATCCGCAAACCGACGCGCCCGAAGTGGCGTCCCGTCATCTCGCTCGTGCTCGGCAATCAGCAGCACGAGGTCTGGAAGGATTTCCTCGACGTGGCCTACTGGAACGTGGAACTGGAGGAATGAGACCCATGCTTGCCACCCTCGTGATGACCGTCATCGGCTCCGACCGTCCCGGTCTCGTGCAGATGGTGGCCGCCCGCGTGGCCGACCACGGGGGCAATTGGCTCGAGAGCCGGATGTGCCGGCTCGGTGGGCAGTTCGCCGGCATCTTGCGGGTCGAGGTGCCGTCCACGCGACGGGACGAGTTGGTCAACGCCCTCCGCACCCTTGAAGTCGACGGTCTCCGCGTGATCATGCACGCGGAAGGCGCCCTCGAGGCGATCGGAGGGGAGGACCGCGGCGCCCTCGTGACAGTGGCCATCGTCGGGAACGACCGCCCCGGCATTCTCCGGAGCGTCTCCGGCGTCTTTGCCGCCCATGGCGTCAACGTCGAGGAACTCGCCTCCGAGCGTGTCAGCGCGCCGATGGATGGCGGCATGCTCTTTCAGGCGCGCGTCACGCTGCTTATTCCGCCGAACGTAAAGCTTTCCGCGGTGCGGGTGGACTTGGAGAAGATTGCCGCGGATTTGATGGTGGATGTGAAACTGGACGCCACCGGCTGAGTTCGCGTGACGTCACGGAGCGTCCCGGCGGATCTGGACTCTGGAAGGGGCGGCCTCCGCGCGGTCCGGAAGTGTTTATCGGGCGGAAGACTGCAGCCCTACGCGCGGCCGCTACGGCCCTTCTTAATCCGCTCGTAGAAAGTCCATGGGTCGGAAGACCCATGCCACATCCGGCCGCCGTCAGACGGACTTGTTTTCGATCCCCGGTTTCGGCGCTTCGGCCTCGGGCCCGGACGCCTTGAATTTCTGCCGGACGACGACCAGCAGAATGAGCCCGGCAAAGAGATCGCTCAGGCCCATCAGGATTCGGAGCGGAGGCGGGACCCTCTTGAGCACGAAAAGAATCAGCACTCCGCCGATGATGAGGGCAAAGGCGAGAATCAGCAGCGTGGACCGCTGGCGGGCCCGCTGGGCGGAGCGAGGAGCGGGAGATGCTTCGGACATGGCGGAGAAGTGGATGCGATGCGCCCGGGCGGCAATTTCGTCAGCGATAGTCCTCGCGCGCCGGCGAGAAGATATCGACCACGCGGCACGCAGTGATCCCGCGACAGCCATGCGGGACGCCGCCGGGAATGACGAGGCAGTCGCCCGGTCCCATGACGTGCCGGTCCGATCCGACAGTGAACTCGAGTTGTCCACTGACGACGTAGGAGACCTGCTCGTGCGGATGCTGGTGCATCGGAACCACCCCGTCCGCGCCGACCAGGACTTCGCCGACCGTGGTGCGATCGCCGTGGGCATAGCGCCCCGCGACTCCGGGAAACAGGTGACGCGGCGCGATCGACGGGAGATGAACGAGGGGCATAAAATCAGGCGAGGGGCAGGGTGATGCGCATCGTCGTGCCGTCCGGACCGGAGCGAAGCAGGGCGATGTTGCCGTGATGGCTGATTAGAATTCGCTTGGCAATCGCGAGCCCGAGGCCCGTGCCATCGGTGCGCCCCGAAAGGAAGGAATCGAAAATGCGGTCCCGAATCGCGGCGGGCACGCCATTTCCGGTATCCGAGATGTCGAGGCACGCGAGGCTCGTGCCGGGCCGATCCTCGACGCTGGCGTTCAGGGTGATGGTGCCGCCCTCCGGCATCGCCTGGGTGGCGTTGATCAGAAGGTTGAGCAGGACCTGTTGAATCTGCCCCTTGTGAGCGTTGACGAAAAGCGGGCGGGACGGGGGCTGGTATTCTGTCGTGACCTTGCTCTGGGCAAACTTGAGGCGGACGAGCACCAGCGTGTCCGTCACGATGTCGCTGAAGGACCAGCGTGAGTGCAGGCTCGTCGGTGCCTGGGCGAAGCTCAGGACGCGCCCGACGATCGCCTCGAGTTGATCCAGTTTTTCACCGATCACGCGCATGTCCGTCCGTCGCGGATCGTTTTCCGGGAACGTGCCCAGCCCGCCGTGGAGGAGTTTGAGGACGGTGAGGGGATTGCGAATCTCGTGGGCGATCTCCGCGGCGAGCAGGCCCAGGGTCGTGAGGCGCTCGTTCTTGCGCAGGACGTCCTCGCTCTGAAAAACGCGGGCGTACAAACGGGCATTCTGGAGCGCGACGGCCCCGAGGCTGGCGAGTGCGGCGCAAAGCCGCTTCTCGTCATTGTCGAAGCGGTGCATGTGTCCCGTAAAAACCGCGACGACCCCCAGCACCTCGCCCTCGAAAAGCATCGGGGTTGCGAGCACGGAGCGCAGGCCGGGATCCGGCGGCAAGTCGCCCAGTTCGCGAAACTCCGCCGACTGGATGTCGGCAAACCAAGCCTGGCGCTTGGTGTGAATCACGGTGGCGACCAAGCAGGAGTTGAGTGGGATGGGTTCGGACGGAATCGGGGGTCCGTCCGGATTGGTCAGGGAAGCAAGCCGGACCGTCGCGCTGTTCGCATCGTGGAGATAGAGCCCGCAGGCGCGGGCCTGCAGCATCCGGCAGGATTCGCGCGTGAGGGTGTCGAACAGTTCCTGCTGCTCGAGCTTCGTGACCAGCGACTGCCCCGCCGTGATCAGCGATTCGAGCTGGCGGGCCTTGTTCTTGAGCTGCCCGAGCTGCCACAGTCGCTGCATCACCCGGGCGGCTTCGGTGGCCAGCCGTTCCAGGAGGGCAAGATCCTCGGGTTGAAAGCCGCCGACCCGGTCGCTCTCCAGATCCACCACGCCGACGATCTGATCGCCGTCGCTCATCGGCGCCGCCATCTCGCAGCGGGCCGCGGCCCGGACGGAGATATAACGCGGTTCGACTGCAACATCCGGGACGAGCAGGGCGCGGCGATTGAGCACGCACCAACCGGTGATGCCGTGGCCGAGCTTCAGATCGCCCCGCATTGACGCGGTGCTGAGTCCAAACTGGATCTCCGTTTCAAGCCGACCGGTGTCGGGACTCAGGAGGGCAATCGAACCGCCATCCGCCTGAAACGTCCGGATGAAGAGGTCCATCATGGCGCGCAACGCCGTCGGAGGATCTTCCGTGCGCGTGGCGATCGACGTCAGCTCCAAGAGTACAGGCAAGGCTCGGGCCGAAAGCAGCGGGGGCAGGCCGGCCATCGGCGACTCGGCAATCGAACCGACCGCGGTCGAATCCCCAGAGGCGGAAACGATGCGGGCAGGCCCGGGCGTGAGTCCCGAAGGACCGCCAGGCTGATCGGGTACGGCGTCGCTGGGAGACACGGCGGAAGTTTTGAGCGGAGCACGCGGGATAGCCAGAAATTCTCTACGCTGGGTGGCCTGCTTCAGGCGTTCATGGCTTCAGGCTCAGATCTTCCAGCCGGCTGATTCACTTTGAGCCTGAAGCCAGGAAGCCATGAATCGGGTGTCCCAGGCGAAATATAATCCTTTGCATCCGATGTTGGAACGGTAGCCCGCGACGTGAGCCGCGGGACTTTTTCATCCGTCACGGTCGAGCTGGCCCAGTCCTCCCGGACAGGGTTATCTTGGGTCGGACCGACTCCCAAAACTGCGTGATCGGATTTGCCGTCTCCGATCGCACGGCGGGCGCAACCCCGTCACTTTGCCGCCACGGCCGCGGTCGGTGTGATGGCCTCGCTCAGCGCGTCCCGCAAGGCATGCAGCTTTTCCGAATTCGCGATCGGCTCCTTGTCGGCGCCCTCGATATAGAAGGTGTCGATGGCGACGCCGCGCTCGGTTCCGATGCGGGCAAACGTGATGTCGAAACCGTGGTCGCTGATCGTCTTCGCCAGCCGGTAGAGGAGGCCGATCTGATCCCGGGCCTGGATTTCGACGATTGTCCGCTGCATCGAGAGTTCGTGATAGACGTCCACCGTCGGGGGAAAAGAACTCTGCAGGGTCTCTCCGTTGGAGGTCGAGAGATAGCGGGTGGCGGCAAATTTTCTGGCCTGCGCCATGATGTCCGGCAGCAGATCCTTGTTCGCCACGAGGGCCTCCTCGATCGTCCGGGCAAACTTTTCCTGGGCACTCGCGCTCTGCACGGGGCCGCGGCCGGGTTCCACCACGTAGAAGCTGTCGATGGCGATGTGGTCCGTCCGGGAAATCACTTTGGCGCCCAGGATGCTCAGGCCCGCTACGCTCAGCGCCCCGGCCAGTTTGTAGAACAGGCCGGCGCGATCCCAGGTCACCACGTTCACGATCGTGAGCGAACGGTTGAGATCGTCTTTCCATTCGATGATCGGCCGCAGTGTGCCGACCGAGTCGGCGGCCGAGATCGACTGCAGGAGGGCATTGACCATCTGGATGTGCAGCGCGACTTCGTCCGTCTCCGTGTGGATGAAATACCGATCCGGCAGCAGACCGAAGTGAGCATTGATTTCGTCGGCACTGATGCCCGGGATGGTTTTCGCGATGAGGTCCTGTTGGGTCATTTTTTTCTTTTCCTGCAGACCGGCGTCAATCGCCGCGCCGTGTTTCAACCGCTCGAAGGTGGAGCGGTAAAGGGTGGTGTGCAAAGTGTCCTTGTAACTATTCCAGAGATCCGCCGCCGTGGCGCGCGCGTCGCAGAAGGTGTGGACGTAAAGGTGGCGCAGGTGGTCCGCGGTGCCCACCAACTCCGCAAATGCAGCAGCCGTGTTGGGATCATCTACATCCCGCTTCTGCCAGAATCGTGCCATCGCGAGATGATTTTTGATCACGAAGATCACGAGCTCCCGGCCCTCGGGGGAAACCCCGAGGCGCTCCAGGATGGGCGCCGATAGCCGGACCCCGCTCTCGGCATGGCCGCGGATGCCCTCCGCCTTGCCGATGTCATGGAGGAGCAGCGTGAGATAAAGCAGCGATGCATCCTGCGTCTCATGGAGCGCCGCCCGGTATTTCAGGGTGATGGGCTCGGCCTCGGTGTAGATCCGGTCCAGCTCGCGGATGGCCCCGAGGGTATGCACGTCGGCCGTATACCGATGGTAATACTCGTGCTGGACGAGGCAGGTCAGCGCATCGAATTCCGGGATGAATTTCCCCAGCACCCCGAGCTCGTGCATCTTCGCCAGTATCGGGTAGACGGCGCCCGCTTCCGAGAGGATGGCGCGGAAGCAGACACTGGCATCCGGCGAGTGGGCGACCTCGACCGTCAGCAACGGCAGCGACGTGCGGACGAGATCGGCCAGATGGAAATTCAGCGTGACGTCCAGCGTCTGCAGGTGTCGGAAGACGCGCACCAGTCGCACCGGGTCCTCCTTGAACACCTCGGGTTTCTCCGCCGCGAGTTCGCGGCCTCGCAAGAGGAAGCCATCGAGCCGCTTCGTGCGTTGAAACCGCGTCGCGAGGAGCGTCTCCCGGAAGGAGCGTGCGGTGCCGGAACTGTTCCGGCCAATGCTCAGCGCCAGCCGTTCCTCGACCAGCTTGGAGACGCGAAAAATGTGCTGCGCCGCCCGGTAGTAATCCTGCATGAAATGCTCCACGCGGGGCAGCATCTCTGGCTCGGTGTAGCCGAGGCACTCGGCAATCTTGGGCTGCAGGTCGAGGCTCAGGACATCGGTGGCGCGGGTGCTCGCAAAGTGCAGCTCGTTCCGCACGCGCAGCAGGAAATCGTAGGAGCGCCGGCACGCCTCGAGGTCGTCAAGGCGAAGATAGTTCTGGGTCGCGAGCTCGTCGATCGTGGTGATGTCGAGCTTCACCCGCGCCATCCAAACGGCGTTCTGGTAGTCGCGGAGACCGCCGACGCCATTCTTGATGTCAGGTTCCTGGTTGAAGACCGTGTTGGCATACTTGCCGCGGCGGTTGGTCTGATCTTCGAGTCGGGCCGCGATATAGGCCTTGGGTTCCTCGCTGATGTAATAGCTCCGGTAGGCCTGGGCGAACGTGTCGTAGAGCTTGTTCGACCCCGCGATCAGGCGCGCCTCGAGCAGCGCCGTCTTGGTCTGGATTTCCTTTCGCGCCTCGGCAAACGTCTCGTCGATGGTCCGCGTGGAATGCCCGACCTTCAGCCCGCAATCCCACAGGAGGTAGAGAATCTCGTTCGTCAGGTGCTGCTGCAGGGGCTTCGCGTCCGCCGGCTTGGTCTTGGTCGGAAACAGGAACATCACGTCCACGTCGCTCAGCGGCGACAGCTCGGACCGCCCGTAGCCACCCAGCGCCACCAGCGCCACCGGCGGGGGCGGCACGGTCAGGGTCCGCGCGTAGCTCTCGATCGCGTAGTTGAAGAGGTGGATGAGGAGCTCGTCGATGGTCGCCGCCCTGTCGTGCACAATCTGCAGTCCGGACCCGCCCGAGGAGTGCCTCGCCTTCAAGGCCGCGGTTTCCTGGCGCAGGAAGTCCTTGCAGGCGGCCAGCCGGTCCGCGATCGAAATCTCCCCGTTAAAAAGGAGTTTCGTGGCCGCATGCTGGTGGATTTCGACGGACATCGGTGTTAGTAAAACTGCAGCATCCACCGTCCGGGGCAGGGGATTCAATGTAAACTTTGACGGTGGGTGGGCGCCTGAGCCGAAAGTGTGCAGTCGAGGTAGGGTCGTCGCTTGTCGACGGGCCAGCCTTGCATCGTGAATTTGGGGCCTGCCGACGAGCGGCAGCCCTGCACCAATCAGTTTCGGCCTGCTCCGCGTAGCCCTGCGCGTGATGCGCATGAACTTGGGTCTGTGAGGAAACGTGGCTGCGCGCGTGAGCGAATGGCGGCGAGTATAAGATTCGTGCAATAGGCTGACCGTACGGCCCAAGTCCCTGCCTTCACGGGCAGGGCTACCTGGAATTGGTGGCCCGCTGCGTAAGTAGCGGGAGGTTTGGCCCGGGAGGGCAGGGACCTCTTCATTGCTCCGCTCGATGAAGTCCCGCCGCTCACGTCGCGGGCCACAAAGTCCGCCTCGTCGCGGTTTCCTACTGCACGAGCCCCGCTTAGCCCGGCGCGTCGGCGCGCCGGGCGGAACTAACACTTGCCTCGCATGCCGGGGGTTCGTTCTCTCGCTGGTTTCCATCCTGCACCCACCCATGGCCGAGATCAGCAAAGGTTACGAATCGCGCGACGTGGAGAAAAAGTGGTATGCCGCCTGGCAGGCCGCGCAGGCGTTTGCCGGCAAGGTCTCGCCCGACCGGGAGCCGTATTCCATCGTCATCCCGCCGCCCAACGTCACCGGCGTCCTGACCATCGGCCATGTGCTGAACAACACCTTGCAGGACATCCTGATCCGGCGCGCCCGGCTCGAGGGCAAGTCCGCCTTGTGGATCCCCGGCACCGACCACGCGGGCATTGCGACCCAGACGGTGGTGGAGCGCGAACTGCGCAAAGAAAAGGTCCGCCGTCGTGACCTCGGTCGCGACAAGTTTCTCGAGAAGGTCTGGTCCTGGCGCGATGAAAAGGGGGGGATCATCCTCGAACAATTGCGCCGGCTCGGGGCGTCCTGCGACTGGGACCGCACCCAGTTCACGATGGATCCGCACTACTCGCAGGCGGTCCTCAGCGTCTTCGTCGATCTTTTTGCGAAGGGTAACATATACCGCGGCAAGCGCATGGTGAACTGGTGCCCGGTGTCGCTCACCGCGCTCAGCGACGAGGAAGTGATCATGAAGCCGGTCGCCGGCGCAATGTACCGCGTTCGCTACGAACTCGTGGACTCGCCCGGCCAGTTCGTCGAGGTCAAGACCACCCGCCCCGAGACGATTCCCGGGGATGTTGCCATCGCCGTTCATCCGGACGATCCACGTTACACCGCGCTGCTCGGTCGCAAGGTGCGGCGCCCGCTCGGGCCGGCGGCGGAGATTCCGCTGATCGCCGATCTGGCGGTCGATCTCGAGTTTGGCACCGGCGCGCTGAAGATCACGCCCGCGCATGACAAGACGGACTTCGACATTGGCCAGCGCCACAAACTGCCGATCATCGACGTGCTGAACCCGGACGGGACGCTCAACGATCTCGCCGGCCCGGTCCTCGCGGGGCTCGATCGCTTCGCCGGCCGCAAGAAGGCCGCGGAGCTGTTGAAGGAATCGGGAGCCCTCGTGGCCGAGGAGGCCTACGCGAACAACGTCGGCTACTCCGAGCGCGCCGACGTGCCGATCGAGCCGCGACTAACCTGGCAATGGTGGCTGCGTTACCCGCGCGTCGAGGAGGCCAAGGCCGCGGTGCGCGACGGCCACATCAAGTTTCATCCCGAGCGCTGGAGCAAAGTCTACCTGCACTGGCTCGAGAACATCCAGGACTGGTGCATCAGCCGCCAACTCTGGTGGGGGCATCGGATTCCCGTCTGGTATCGCCAGGGCCTCGACAAGGAGAAGCTTACCGAGGCCGATCTGCGCGACCCGACGAAGGTGCATGTCTCGCTGCACGGACCCGCGGATCCCGAGAACTGGGTGCAGGAGGAAGACGTCCTCGATACCTGGGCGTCCTCGTGGTTGTGGCCGTTTGCGACGATGGGCTGGCCGGACCAAGCTGCGATGAACAAGGCGGGTCTGAATTATTTTTACCCGACGACGACGCTCGTGACGGGACCGGACATCATTTTCTTCTGGGTCGCCCGGATGATCATGGCCGGCCTCGAGTACATGCGGCCGGGCGAGCCGATCGAGCGGCGGATTCCGTTCAAACACGTCTATTTCACCGGCATCATTCGCGACGCGCAGGGCCGAAAGATGTCGAAGTCGCTCGGTAATTCGCCGGATCCGCTCGATCTCATCGCCAAGTATGGAGCCGACGGTCTGCGCTTCGGCATCGTTTTGCTGGCGCCGCAGGGGCAGGACATCCGCTTCCAGGAAGACCGGATCGAGACCGGCAAGAACTTCTGCAACAAGCTCTGGAACGCCTGCCGTTTTCGCCAGATGAGCGGGGAGGCGGGCGACAGTTCCGCGTTGGAGACGATTCTCGCCCGACTGGAGCCGGCGAAGTTTGACGCCGACGATCACGCGATCCTCGATCGGCTGCTCGCGACCACGCGCGACGTGAACCGCTGTTTCTACGATTTCGAGTTCAGCGCCGCCGCCCAGGCCCTCTATGGATTTTTCTGGAACGATTTCTGCGACTGGTACGTCGAGGTATCCAAGGCGAAGCTCCAGACCGTGGATACCAAGGTCAACTGCCTCGCGATTCAGGACCTCGTGCTGCGGCAGACGCTGTTGCTGCTGCATCCTTTCATTCCGTTCATCACCGAGGAGCTGTGGAGCCTGCTCGGCTATGGGGCGCCGGGCACCTTCATTGGAGACGCGCGGATCGAGAACGCCTCCCAGCTGGCGACCTCTTCCCTGGCGTGCGGACTCACCCTCGACCACGCCGCCGTGGCCGCGGTCGACAAGCTCAAGTCCGTCGTGTCGCAGGCCCGCGTGCTCAAGGCCGAGCACAACGTCGCCAGCCGCCGCGACAGCGTCTTCTTCGTCACCACAACCGATGCGGACTGGGCCACTCTGGCGGCCAATCTGGCCAAGATCTTGCGCCTGGCCGGGGCCTCGGCGATTGAACGACGGGACAAAGTCGACGGCGCGCCCGCCGCGGTGACGCCGCTCGGCACGCTCTATCTCGATCTCGCCAGCACCGTCGATGTCGGCGCCGAGAAGATCCGCCTCCAGAAGGAAGTGGATCAGCTCGGCAAGCACATCGCCGGCACGGAGGCGCGGCTCTCGAACAAGGCCTTCACCGACAAGGCGCCGCCCGCGGTCATCGATGGGGCGAAGAAGCAACTCGCCGAGCAGCAGGCCAAGCGCGCCGAACTTGAGCGCCTGCTCAGGGCGCTCGGTTGATCGAGTGGCGCCGCGTCTTCGACCGGCGCTGCTGGTGATCGAGCCCGGAGTTTGAACACAGAGGCCGCAGAGGTGAACCCTCTCGGCTTCGTGAGCAGCTTGCGTGGGTCCGGGTTTAAACCCTCTCTGCCCTCTGCGTCCTCTGTGTTCAAAATCTGCCGCACCATGCTGGCGAAGACGCCGCGGAAGTTGAGATTTTGCCCGGATGGCTGAACCTGCGTCCAATGAATCACGGCGCCCCCCGCATCTTCGCTTTCTCCGGCAGCGCCCGGCGTGAATCGCTCAACCGCAAACTTCTGCACCAGGTCGTCGCGGCGGCGCGCCAGGCGGGCGGGGAAGTCACGCTCGTTGACCTGAACGAATTCACGCTGCCGCTCTATCACGGCGATCTCGAGGACGCGGAGGGCATGCCGGCCAACGCGACGCGACTGATCGAGTTGATCACGTCGCACCAAGCCCTGCTGATCGCCTCACCCGAGTACAATTCGCAGCTGACGCCGCTGCTGAAGAACACGATCGATTGGTGCACCCGGGCGGACGACAATCCTTTTCCCGGCAAAGTGGCCGCGGTCGTCTCGGCGTCGCCTGGAGCGTTCGGCGGAATCCGGTCCATGACCCTTGCCCGGGCCCTGCTGACCCATCTCGGGTGTCACGTGATTCCCGACCAGTGCATCCTGCCGCAGGCGGACAAGGCCTTCGATGAACACGGAGCCTTCAAGGAACCGCGTCACCAGAAGGCGGCCGACGCCGTCGCGGCCATGTTGGTCGCCACGACGCGGAAGCTCGGTTGAGCGTCGGCGGGATGGAGGGTCGGTGTACCCACCGGTCAAAATTCGATGTAAGGCGCTCTGGCGAGTGAGGAGGACACCCGCCTTCCAGTCGGAGCCCGAGAACGAGCAATCGACTGTATTGCATTCAGAATTTTGGTCACCCGTGAGCGCCCATGATCCGAGTGTAGCCCTGCTCGTACGGGCAGGGACTCCTGAACGCTTCGCATCATGTCGTCCCGCTGCTCACGCCGCGGGCCACAACGGCCGACGATCTCTCACCCATCAGCGCGGAAATGGTGGACGGTTCGGACGCGCATCTGCGTCGAACTACTTACGCGCGCTACGTTTGGCTTGCCGTCAGTGGAACCACCAACGGCGGTGCTCTGGGCTTTGAAAACGTTGCTCATCGCTGATGTTCTATCCTCCGGCTTCGATTCGGCGCCGGAAACCCGCCGAATCGAAAAACTCATTCGGCAGTCAGGTCAACCGGACGTCGCGGGGGCGCCGGTCACCTCGCGTTCGAACGAAAGCGCGAGCGCCCGCCGGAGCCTCAATAGTTGAACGTGAACGTCAGCCGCTGGAAGTCGCCCAGCACTTCCTTCATCGCGTCGGTCCACTTACCGTAATTGGGATTCGCGTTGATGCCGTTGATGCAGGCCCGCCGGCCCGCTTCGTGCAGCGAGCCCTCGATCTTGAAAATGCCGGCCACTTGGCCCTCGGTGTTCAGGTTGAAGGTCACGGTGACCTGCGATCCCTTCGGACCTTCGATTTTGCCTTCCGCCAGGACCTGCCGCCACTGCGCCTCGACCCGCTCCACCACGCCCTGGAGATAGGCGCTGTGACTGTCCCAGTTCGCATCCACGCTGACATTCCCGATTCGTCCACTCTCCGCCGTCGGCTCCGCTCCCGGAGCAGCGGTGACGGCGAGCCAGGCGACGCAGAGCAGGAGGAGTGGGGTCTTCATCGGGGGGGAGGTGGGGGCGCTTCAGGGGAAACGCTCCACGCCTAACGCTCAACTCTCAACTTTCGATTGGATCCCGTAGCGCCGGTCTCCGACCGGCGAAGGGTAGACGAGAAGAACGTTTTTCGCCGGTCGGAGACCGGCGCTACTTGAACGTCGGGCGTTGAGCGTTACCCGTGGCATTCTTCGCTGGCCGGTTCCTCCGCCGGCGATCATGGTCGGCAGCCATCGTGAATCTCCGTCATCTTCTCCTTTTCCTTCTGGCCTTCACGTGGGTTCGCGCGGCTGAACTTCCGGTCGTGACCGAAGGCGAATACGTCGCCCGTGATTTTGTCTTCACGTCGGGTGAGCGGTTGCCGGAGCTGAGACTGCACTACCGCACGCTGGGCCGGCCCGAGCGGGATGCGCAGGGCGTGGTGCGCAACGCCGTCCTGATCATGCACGGCACGTCCGGCGACAGCACCCAGTTCCTCCGGCCCGATTTCGCGGGGGAGCTCTACGGCCCCGGTCAGCCGCTCGATGCCTCGAAGTATTTCATCATCCTGCGCGACGCGATCGGTCACGGTAAATCCAGCAAGCCAAGCGATGGACTGCGCGCGAAGTTTCCCCGGTACGGCTATCGCGACATGGTGACGGCCGATCACCGGCTGTTGACCGAGGGACTCGGGGTCACCCACCTGCGGCTGGTCATGGGGACGTCGATGGGTGGCATGCACAGCTGGGTGTGGGGCCAGATGCATCCGGAGTTCATGGACGCGCTCCTGCCGCTGGCCAGTTTGCCGACCCAGATTGCGGGCCGGAACCGCGCGTGGCGTCGCGTCATGACCGAGGGAATCCGCCGCGATCCGCAGTGGCGCAACGGCGACTACGAGACCCAGCCGCCCTCGTTCCGCACGGCGGCGGGGCTGCTCTACTTTATGGCCAGCAATCCCGTCCTGCGGCAGGCGGAGGCGCCGACGCTCGCGCAGGCCGATGCGGCGGTGGACGCCTTCATTGACGTCTACCTCAATGCTAATGACGCCAACGATCTCCTTTACGCGGTCGAATCTTCTCACGACTACGATCCCAACCCGGAGCTGGAGCGGATCACGGCGCCGCTGCTGGCGATCAACTCGGCGGACGATCTGATCAATCCGCCGGAACTCGGGATCCTTGAACGCGAGATCAAGCGCGTGCGCGAAGGCCGCGCCATCATTTATCCGCTCAGCGCCGACACCCGCGGACACGGAACCCACACGGCCGCGAAAGTGTGGAAGGCGGAGCTGGCCGAGTTGCTGCGCACGGCGCCACGGCGGCCGGGGCTCAGATGAGTGGAACAGGAAGGCCGGGAAGTTCGGGAAGAAGTGGCCAGGCTGGGATCCCGACCTTTCCGGCCTTCCTGTTCAGGCAAGATGGCCTGAGGCCTTCGCGCGTCTTCGCGAACTTGGCGGTTTGATTGCTCCGCTCTCATCCGCGAACCCCAACAACTGCCGAATCTACGGCCGGAGTTCGTATCCGCCGCCGAGTCCACCCAGCGGTGAGAAGGGTGGGTAAGCTCCGAGCGTACGCGGGCCAGTGTAGATCACGGCACCCTCGGGACCACTCACATGCGTTTCGTCGTAACCGATCGTCACGGAGTAGCGGCGATTCGGATCGGACATGTTGACCACCATCGAACCGCTCTTGGTCTCATAGCCGCCGCCCCAGCCGTAGCTGAGGCTCACGGAGCCGTGCGTTTCCAGGCCTTTCTTCCGATCGTTCGTCCGCGCCGCGGAGCGGTTCGGGGCATAGACACTGGGCGGAGCCAGGAGACTGCGCGCCATGCTGCCAACGGCATGGCGGGCCACGGCAGCATCGAGACGCAAAATCGCGTCGGCTGAAAGCAGGGCCACGCCAGCGTTCCTGCGCTCGTCCGCGGTGAGCCGTTGCGAAAATGAGGAAGGTTCTCCCTCGCCCGGGCCCTCGAGACGGCTGGCGGCATCGCGGCGGACGAGTGCATCCAGCACCGCGAGTTGATCGGAGCTCAACCGTTCGATACCCAAGGCTGGCCGATCGGCCGTGCTGATGGACTGCGAGAAGCGGCCACTGTCATTGGCGGCTACCGCCAAGGCCAAGCCCACCCATCCGGCCCAGATCAGGAGCAGCCACACTTTCAACATGGGAAGAGTCTGCGGCACGCCGCCGAAGACTCACGCCGAATTGCAGAGTTCCGTCTTTCGGCTCCAATCTAAAAAAGCCGCCAGAAAAAAATTCGGCGGCCGCCCCGCCGAGCGCGCCCTTCTGGGTGTTGGATCTGGTGCTGCTGGACGAGCACCCGGGGCCCAGGGCGGCGACGAGGGCCCGCCGGTGGCAGTTTGCCGGTGGCGCTGCAAGTCAGGACTCGGCGGTCCAGGCGGCGATCCTGACATTGCATCGTAATCATTTGTCATGCGTCATCCCCTTTTCGCGGCTGCCGCCGCTCGCCCCTGCCAACCCTCATTCCATCGTTTCCCGTCTTATGCTTCCCTACGCGCTGACGATTTTCACCGGTGCATTTCTGCTCTTCCAGGTTCAGCCCCTGATTGGGAAATACATCCTGCCGTGGTTCGGCGGCGGGCCCGGAGTTTGGACGACGTGCCTGCTCTTTTTCCAAACGCTGCTCCTCGGTGGCTATGCCTATGCTCACTTCACGTCCACGTACCTGAAGCCGAAGCAGCAGGCGACGCTCCACATTGCACTCCTGGTCTTGTCCGTGGTCCTGCTGCCGATCACGCCCTCCGATGCCTGGAAGCCCACGGGCACCGGTGACCCGACGTGGAGCATCCTGCTGCTCCTCGGCGTCACGATTGGCCTTCCTTATTTCGTGCTTTCGTCCACCGGGCCGCTGATGCAGCAGTGGTTCAGCCAGACGAATCCCGGCATTTCGCCTTATCGGCTCTACGCGCTCTCGAATGTCGGCTCGCTGCTCGCGCTGCTCAGTTACCCCTTTGTGTTCGAGGTGAAGTTCCCGCGCCACACGCAGGCCACCATGTGGTCCGCCGGGCTCGCGATTTTCGTCGTTTTCTGCGGCTTCTGCGCCTGGCAGGTCTGGAAGTTCGGCAGCCGGGTGCCGGAGCCGTCCCCGGCGCCTGAACCGTCCCCCTGGCCGGCGGGCGAATCGTTCCCGGAGCCCGTCCCCGCGACGGCCTCCACTGAGGCGACGGAATCCATCGAGGCTCCCGCGGCGTCGGACAAGCTGCTCTGGATCGGACTGCCGGCGATTGCGTCGATCCTGCTCCTCGCGACGACCAACAAGCTTTCGCAGGAAGTCGCCGTCATCCCATTCCTATGGGTGCTGCCGCTGAGCCTCTACCTGCTCTCGTTCATCATCTGCTTCGATCATGCTCGCTGGTATCATCGCGGGCTTTTCAGTGCGCTGCTCGTGGTCGGCGGCGCCGTCGTCTGCCAGATACTGCCCTTGGGCAACGAGGTGCCGATCCGGATTCAAATCATCGTTTATAACGTGACGCTGTTTGCGGCCTGCATGGTCTGCCACGGCGAGCTCTACCGGTTGAAACCGCCGCCGCGGCAGTTGACGGCCTACTTCCTTTTCATCTCCGCCGGGGGAGCCTTGGGCGGCTTCCTGGTCGCGGTGGTCGCTCCCGCGATCTTCGACGATTACCGCGAGCTGCAGATCGGGCTCTGGGTCCTCAGCTATCTGCTCGCCGTGGTCTGCTTTCGGCACCGCAGCCGGAGCCTGGCCTTGGGGGCGGCGATCGGTGCCCTGGCGCTGACGTTCATTCTGCCCTGGTTGACGACGTATTACGATGGCGGGGACAAGCTCGGCACCGAGCTCATGGAGTTCTTCACCGAACGAAAGTGGTATATTGTCGGTGCGATCGTGATCCTTGTCGTCTGCATCTTCGATCTGCGCCGGCGCGTCCTGCTTTCCGAGTGGCAGCCCCGCATGGCCGGCTTCCTCATGGCGCTGTCCATGGCCCTGGGCATGATCTTCATGATCCAATGGCGAGAAACGGGCGCCGTGCAGATCATCAATTCGTCGCGCAACTTCTACGGCACGCTGAAGGTTTATAATTACTATCCGTTCGACGATCTCGACAACTACCACCTGCTGCTGCACGGCGCCACGACCCACGGCCTGCAGTTCCAGAATCCCGAGCGTTCGATGCTCGCGACCACCTATTACCCGGCGTCGAGCGGCATCGGCATGGCGATCAACAATCTTCCGACCGGCCCCCGTCGCCTCGGACTGGTCGGTCTCGGCACTGGCACGCTGGCGGTGTACGGCCGGGCCGGCGATCACCTGACGATCTACGAGATCAATCCCGCGGTGGAGACGCTCGCCCGGACCTACTTCACCCACATTGAGAAGACCCCGGCGAAGGTCGATGTCGTCATGGGCGATGCCCGGTTGACGATGGAACGCGAACTGGCCGGCGGCGCCTCGCCCCAGTACGACCTCCTGGCGCTCGATGCGTTCAGCAGCGACGCGATTCCCGTTCACCTGCTCACCAAGGAGGCATTCGAGATCTACCTGAAGCAGATGAAGCCCGGCGGTGTGCTCGCTGTTCACATTTCGAATCGCTATCTCGATCTCCGGCCGGTTGTCGAAAAGCTCGCCGAGCACTTCGACATGGGCGTCGTGAGCATCTCGGACGATAACGAGCCAGAATGGTGGATCTATGCCACCACCTGGATGCTGCTTTCCAAGAACCGCGCCTTTCTCGACCAGCCGGTAATTAGCGAGGCGGCCGAGGAGCCCCTGAGCGATGCGAAAGCCATGCCGCTCTGGACCGACGACTTCACCAACCTCTACTCGATTTTGAAATAGCGCTGTTTCCAGTGGCGTCTTCGGCGCGGCCGGTCGCAGCTTGTTTTCCGGAAGTAGCGCCGGTCTCCAACGGGCGGACAACAAGGCAACTCACGTGATTCGCCGGTCGAAGACCCGGCGCTACCAGTCCAAGCCTCCACCGCCTCTCGACCCAGGTTCGCGGCCAGCGGGGGCTTGCGTCCCGTCTGCCGTTGCCTAGCTTTCCCCACCGGTTGTCGTGCATCCGAATCGCCCACCTAAAACGAATTCCATCCTTATGAAGCTTATCACCACCCTATGTGCCTCCGTTCTCCTTAGTCTCTCCGCCGCGTTCGCGGCCGAGAAGGCTCCCGCGAAGGAGACTGCCAAAGAAGAGTCCTTCACCGGTTGGGGTCAGTGCGCCAAGTGCTCGCTCGGTCTGACCGCCGCCTGCCAGAATGCCCTCGTGGTGACGAAGGACGGCAAGGAAGAGACCTTCTTCCTCGCGCAGAATCCCCTCAGCCAGGATTACCACAGCAATCTGTGCAGCGGCCAGATGCAGATCACGGTCACCGGCGTCGCCAAGGGCCCCGATGGTGAGCGCGAGATCGTGGCTACTAAGATCGAGGCGGTTAAGAAGTAAGGAGCGGCGGACTTTCGCCTTTCTGGTTTGAACTTTCACCGCCGCGGCTTCGGCCGCGGCGGTTTTTTGTTGGCAGGAAACTCTGCCCTCTCCGCCTGTCCCGGCCGCCAGCGATCGGGGCGCCTCTCGTTGCGCGCCCAAGACGTCTGGTCTCGTAGCCACGAGCGCCCAGCGAGTGGAAGGTTGGTTGTCTTTCTCGTCAGGCGGTGCCTGGCGCGCTTTCGTTCCGCCTAAAGGCGGTACTACGAACAAGGGACGGTCCTCAGCGAAATTGGAACCGAGGACAGCTTCGGACTCAAGCCGGCACACGATCTACAGGGCACAAACCGCGATGGGTGGGACCAAGACACAGGAACTTGGAACCGGAAGAAGCGGGCTACGCAGTCCAATCAATCCGACATGTAACGTAATACGTTACATGTCGCCCGAGTTTCTAACTTCGTTCCATGCCCTTCGTGTGAAGCGGCGAGACCGGCCCACAAACCGACGTGTAACGTAATACGTTACCTGTCGCCGAGCGGAGAGCCGAACACGAGAGTCGCGTCGGTCACTACTTCTTCGGCGCCGGGGTCGGCTTGACGTCGAGGTTCGCTTGCAGGTCTGCGGGGGTGAGGAGCGAAACGACACCGGCGGCGGGTACCTCAATCTTCGCAAGCCAGAGGATCGCGTTGAGGACGTATCTCCGGAAATCCTCGTTGCCCCAATTCTGGTGATAATGCGCACCAGTGAAACCGAAGCCGCGTCCGCCGTCGGGACGTTCATAGGCCCACGACACGGTCTGGGGTTCATGCCGCTCCACGGCGGCCCGGGCGGCCGGATTGCCCTCATGCGGCCCGTTGGGACGCGCCATTGTCTCGGGTGGCGGGATCGCGGTCAGCAACGGCGTCAGTCCCTTGTCCCCAGTCGCGAAACGTAGATTGAAATACCACTCATCCCGCAGCGTAAACGGTTTCACTCCGCGGGTGATCGGGTGAACCGGGAGCGACGTGAACGCGGCGTCCCAATGTGGGTTCACCGAGTGATGGACTTCGAAGTAGCCACCGACCCAGCGCATAAACTCCGGCCGCCCTTTCACGACGGCGGGTTCAACCGCGTAGTGCAGCAGCCCCAGTCCGGCGCCGCGCGCCACAATTCGATCGAGCGTGGTGAGATTGTCGCCGGCGAGGGCGGGGTGCTTCACTTCGGTCTCGCCGTCTGAATAGATCACGATGGCGTCCAGACCTTCGATCGCGGCCGGGTCGGTCGGCCACCCGTTCAGGGCCACGGAGACCTTGAGGCTGGCCACATTCGCGAGGCACTTCTGCAGGAGCAGCACGCCCGCATTGTGTTCATGAAAACCAGGTCCGTGGCTCGGGCGTCCGGCGATGAGAAGCACCTTCTTGTCTGCCGCGACCGCCGTGGCGACCAGCGCGAACAGAAAGTAACCGACGAAACAGCCGCGGCGAAGGCGCGAGAGCAGGAAGTTGGACAGCATGGGGAAACGGATCTGGAGACCGGAGCAGGGCAGTAGAGAACGGACTGGCTGGAGTCTCACCGCTCAGCCTTCAGCTCTCAACCCAGAACACTGAACCTTTAAAGCAGAACTCCGAACCCGAAATCTGCTCGCAAGAAATTCCACGGCGGAGCAACGTCCCGCTACGCCCATGTCCACCCTCACATCCGGCCCGGCCGTTCCTGTCATGTCCGCGTTGCTACCCCGTCGCGCGTTTCTTGCCCAAGCGGCGATCGGTGCCGCCGCCCTCGGTCTTTCGCCCGCCACCGGTTCCGCTGCGGCGGCGGGTCGCGTGACGGGCGCAGGTAAACTTCCCGTCCTGATGAAACCAGGCCACCAGCACGATCACTCGGAGAACACCCTCCGCGCGCTCGCGGCGTTTGGGGTGACGAATATCTGCAGCGGACAGATTGGCCGGAAGATGGAAGGCTGGAGCGTCGAGGCGCTCGCGCGACTGCGGCAGCAAGTCGAGTCGTTTGGCATCAAGCTGGACTGCGTGCCGCTCCCGATGAGTTCCGCCTACATCACGAGGGCCGAGACTCCGGAAATTCTGCTCGCGAAGGATCCGGAGCGGGAGAAGACGATCGATGACATCTGCACGATGATTCGGAATGCGGGTCTCGCCGGCATCCCAATGGTGAAGTACAACCTGACCTTCATCGGCGTGGTGCGGACGGCCCGCACGGTGGGCCGCGGCGGTGCCAGCCTGAGCGCCTTCGACTACGACAAGTCGGTGCAGGAGCCTGCGCTCACCGAGGCGGGCGCAATCAGCGAGGCCATCTACTGGGATCGGATCGAGTATTTCCTGAAGCGCGTGGTGCCCGTGGCCCACGAGGCCAGGGTCAAGATTGCCCTGCATCCGCAGGATCCCGGCATGCCAAAGGATCGCGGCTGGCGCGGCGTGCACACGGTGCTGGGTTCCGTGGAGGGCATGAAACGCTTCATCGAGATTCAGCCGAGTCCCTATCATGGCTTCAATTTCTGCCAGGGCACCGTTTCGGAAATGATGGAGAAACCCGCGGAGGAAATCTTCGACGCGATCCAGTACTTCGGCAGCCGCAAGAAGATATTCATCGTCCACTTCCGAAACATCCGCGGCAAGTTCCTCAAGTTCGAGGAGACGTTTCCCGACGAGGGTGACATCGACATGCCCCGGGCGCTTCGCACGTATCGGGACGTCGGTTACGACGGCATGATTATGCCCGACCATGTGCCGCAGATCGTCGGCGACACCGGTGGCCAGAAGGCCTTCGCCTACTGCTTCGGCTACATCCAGGCGCTGCTGCAGGTGCTGCGGGCCGAGGCCTAGACGTGGATTGGGGTCGTTCGTGGTGGAGGAGGGCGCGACTTGAAGTAGGTCGCGCCGGCACTCGCTCACGCTCGCAGCCACGAAACGACCATGGCCACCCTCATGGGGCCCAGCCCGGATCTCGCCGATCACCCCAACTTCCGGGTTTCAGGGTCGTTGTCGCCGGAGCGGGACACGGCGAGGAATGGAGCACGCCCGCGGACAATCTGCGGGCGGCACATCACAACCATGAAATCGTTCCTGAAATCCTGCGCGGCACTTGCCGCTGTTTGTCTCACGGCCACTGCCCTGGCGGCCGATCCCTCCGGCACCTGGAAGTTCAACGGCCAGGGCGAAAGCGGCCCCGCGGAGAACACCGTCGTCCTGGCCCTGGTGGACGGAAAGCTCGGCGGCACGTTCACCGGCCCCAGGCGGGGCGGCCGCGAATCCTCGGTCAAGCTCGCGAGTGCCTCGGTCAAGGGTGACGTGGTGAACTTCACGGTGCAGCGCACCGTGCGGAAGGAGAAGGTCGTCGCGAAATACTCGGGCCGGATCGAGGGCGACACGATCACCGGCACGGTTGAGAGTCCGGCCGGACCCGATGGAAAACCAGCGACGGGCGAGTGGATGGCGCGACGTGCGCAGCCGTAGCCAGAACGACGCCACTTCACCGTCAATCGTGCTAATAAGGTTCGCGGATCAGACGGACAGTAGGGCCCAAGTCCCTGCCCGCACGGGCAGGGCTACCCGGCAGTGGTAGCCCGCGGCGTGAGCAGCGGGAGGTTTGGCCTGACCTTTCTCTCAGGGCATCACGCGCGCCTCAATAAACCCAGTGATGTAGGGCTGCCGCTGGCCGGCACGCCCGGCTGCCTCGACGGAAATCGGATCCGTCGGCAGGCCCGGCGAGGAGCGCCGGCCCTACATCATTTCCCGTTCCCCAACCCAGGGCTCTCCCCGCCGCGATCAGAAATTGAACTGATCGATGTTGCCCTTGTTGAAGACGAAGGGGGTGCCGAGAATAATGTTGTCGCCGACGATTTCGAACGTCCCGAGTGAGCCCGCCTTCAGGGATTTTGCGCCGGGCTTCAGTTCGCCGCGCACCAGGGCGACGGCCGCCTGGACGGTGAGATAGCCAAGGTCCTCGGTCTTCCAAAGAATTACGCTGTCGGTCACGCCCTCGTGGACATAGCGGCGGTTCTCGCTTGGCAGACCTAGACCGATGACTTTCACCTTGCCGGTCTTGCCCGCCTGTTTCACGGCCTCGGCGGCGCCGGGGACGGCGGGAGAGCAGATCGACATGATGAGTTTCAGATTCGGGTTGGCACTCATCAGGGCGGTTGCCTCGGACTGCGCCTTGTCCTTCAGGTCGTCGCTGGGACGAACGGCCACGAGCTTCATCTTGGGGTACCTCTTGAGGCGCTCCTCGATGTGCTTCATCCAGTCACGTTGGTTTCCGGCGGTCATCGTCGCGGTGATGATGGCAAACTCGCCCTCGTTGTTGAGGAGCCGGGCCGCCTCGTCCATCAACTGGTGGCCGATGCCCTCCGGGGTCGCCTGATTGACGAAGAAGCTGCGAGCGTCCGGCATCGCGTCGGCATCGTAGGTCACAATCTTGATGCCTTGGCGCTGGGCCTTCCGGAGGGCGGTGGAGATGCCCTCCTTGTTCTCGGCGGCGACGGCGATCACATCGACACCGAGCGTGATCCAGTTTTCGACGATCTCGTTCTGCTTGGCGGCGTTGCTGTCGGTGGGACCATCGAAGAGCAGTTCGACGCCGAGTTCCTTGGCGGCCTTGTCGGAGCCGACCTTGCACGCGATGAAGTAGCCGTTGCCCTTCGATTTCGGGAGCATGCCCACCATAATTTTATCGGCGCCGAGGGCCGAACCAACGCTGGCGAACAGAGCGAGGCCGAGGACGGCGAGGCGGAAGGAAGGGGATTTCATACGACGGGGGATTTTGGGACGAGGCGGTGTCGCGCTCGCAGTTCGGAAAAGATTCGTGGGATCACGCCCGCCGTCAATGCCACCAGCAGGAGGGCGCCAGTCAGTACCCCCGCGAGTTCCTCGGCGGCATTCATGCGGATCACGACCGGCAGGGAGGCGAGTCCGTTGCGCAGCACGGCAATCGCCGCCACGCCCAGGAGCGTCCCGTGCACGCTGCCCGAGCCGCCGAAGATACTCGTGCCACCGAGGACAACCGCCGTGATCGCGAAAAGTTCATAGCCGAGGCCCGCATCAGCCTTGGCCTGCCCGAGTCGCGCCGTGTAGATGATCGCAGCCACGGCGGCGATCAGGCCGGCCAGCACATAGACCAACGCGAGGCGGCGGTTCACAGGCAAACCCGCATAGCGGGCACCCTCTGGCGAAAACCCGATCGTCCGGAAGCTTCGACCATACGTCGTCCGATGGACCAGCAGCCAGATCGCGATCGCGACGCCCAGGAAAATCCACGCCTGCGTTGGGAGGCCCAAGGTCCGTTCCTGGCCGAGCGTCAGGAACCCGGCCGGAAAATCCGTATAGGTCACCGCTCCTCGGGTGATTGCTTCCGCGAGTCCCCGGAAGAGCGAGAAGGTGCCCAGCGTGACGATTAGCGGCGGTAGCCGAAGCACCGTGATGAGGAAGGCATTCAGTCCTCCGGCGGCCGCGCCGCAGGTGAGTGTGAGGGCGATCGCCAGGGGGATCGAGAGGCCGGCGTCATGCCAGAAGCCGCCGAACGCGACCGCACAGAGTCCGAGCAGCGAGCCCACGGAAAGATCGATCCCGGCGGTCAGGATCACCGGTGTGAGGGCGAGGGCGAGGAGGCCGATTTCGCAGGTGTGGCGCAAGATGTCGAATTGCCGATCGAGCGTGCCAAATCCCACGACCACCCCGCGCCGATTGGTGGTCGTTCCGGCCCAGTAGAAGAAAAGCCACTCGGCGACTAGTACGAGTAATAGAATCGTCTCGTGCCGACGGAGCAGGGCTTTCCACGTCGATGGGGCCGGTGCGTTCATGTCGCCTTCTCCTTGTGGGTGCCGAAGCTGTCCACCACCACGGCGAGCAGGATGATTGCCCCCTGGATGGCCTTTTCCCAATAGGCCTCGATCCGGAGGTGAATCAGCGCCGGCGCGATGCCGGCGAGGAGGAGCAGGCCGGCGAGCACCCCCCAGAGATTTCCCCGGCCGCCGGAAATGGCCACGCCTCCAACCACCACCGCCGCGATCACCTTCAACTCGAGTCCGCTGCCCGACAACGGCTGGACCTGCGGCGCCTGCACCATGTTCATCGCGGCCGCGAGCCCGGTGAGGGCGCCCATCGCCACGAAGATCAGGAAGGTGCCGAGTTGCGGACGAATACCAGCCAAACGCGCGGCCTCGGCGTCGCTGCCGATCGCATACACCCATCGCCCCACTGCCAGATGCCGCAACGCCAACGCCAGGATGACCACGAGCGTCAGGGCGGCGAGAACGAGCAGCCACTGGCCCGCGCTCTGGGACAATCCAAACCACTGGATGCCGTCAGGCAGGTTAACGAATTCGCCTTGGCGCACGAGGTTCAGGCCCTGGCGCAGCGTGACCATCATCGCGAGGGTCACGACGATTGACGGCAGCCGGAGCCCGGCAATCAGCCCGCCGTTGATCGCGCCGAAGAGCGCGCCCAGGCCGATGGTCGCGGGCAGGACCACGATGAGCGGCACCTTGGCCGCGGCCAACATCCCCGCAGCGACGCCGCAGACGGAAAACTGCGAGCCGACGGAGATGTCGATCTGCCGGCAGAGAATCACGAGGGCCATCCCGCAGGCCACCACGAACGTCGGTGCTTCCCGGGTCAGCAACGACAGCAACGGCTGGGGTTGGTAGAATCCCGGGGCCAGGATCGCCATCGCGATGAGCAACAGCCCGAGCGCCGCCAGGACCGAGAGTTCGCGCGCGTACCGATTCATGCGACGCCCTGTTCCTGGCCCAGCGCGGCGGCGAGCACCGTGTGGGCTTCGCTGCGGCCGGGCAGCACCGCGGTCAGCCGACCCGCGCGCATCACTCCGATCCGATCGCTCATTCCCAGAATTTCCGGGAGGTCGCTGGAGATCAGGATCACCGCGAGACCCGACTCGGCTAGTCCGCGGATGATTCGATGAATTTCGGCTTTTGCGCCGACATCCACGCCCTGTGTTGGCTCGTCGAGGATCAGGAGCCTCGGCTTGGTCGCGAGCCAGCGGGCCAGCGCCACCTTCTGCTGATTGCCACCGGACAGGCTGCCGCCGATCGCCTCGGGGCCGGTGCACTTGACCGCGAGGTCACGAATGAAATCGAGGGCCAGCGACTCTTCTGCCCGCGGCCGGAGCCAGCCGCGGGGAAACAGCCGCCGGTGCACGGCGAGCGTCATGTTGTGAGCAATCGGCATCTCCAGCACGATGCCGTGCCGCCGCCGATCCTCCGGCACATAGGCAATTCCGGCGGCGACCGCGTCCACCGCCGAGCGCGCATCGACGATTTGCCTCTGCAGGCGGATTTCGCCCGCGTCGGCCGGCGTCAGTCCGAACAGCACGCGGGCCAACTCGGTGCGCCCTGCGCCCACGAGGCCTGCCAGGCCGAAGATCTCACCGGAGCGGACCTCGAAGCTGACGTCCTTCACGCCGCCGACGGCGCAGCTGATGCCCTTGACCTCGAGCGCGATGTCGCCCGCAGCGCCGCCGCCGGGGGGATCGATCTGCGTCATCCCCCGCCCGACCATCGTCCGGATGAGAGCCGTCTCATTGATGTCTTCGATCCGATGCGTGGCGACCGTTTCGCCGTCGCGCAGGACCGTGACGCGGTCCGCGAGGGCAAAGATTTCCTCCAGCCGGTGGGAGATGTAGATGACGCCGACCCCGGAACGCCGCAGTTCGCGCACGACGGCAAAGAGCAGGTGCTGCTCTTTCTGCGTCAGTGATGCCGTCGGTTCGTCCATGATCACGATTCTGGCGCCAACTCCGAGGGCGCACGCGATCTCGACCAGTTGCTGTTCGGGCATGGAGAGCGAACGTACCTCCGCGCTGGCCGCGATCTCCGCGCCGATTCGGTGCAGCAGCTCCTCGGCCCGTCTCCGACGTCCGGCCCAGTCGATGCGCGCCATGGGCTGTCCGGCCTCGAGCCGGAGCGCGATGTTCTCCATCACGGTAAGGTCAGGGAAAAGTGCCGGCTGCTGGTAGATGCAGGCGATGCCGAGGGCGCGCGCACTCGCCGGGGTCAGGGGAGGCACCACCACGCCGGCGACCCGAATCGAACCCCGGTCCGGCTGATGCGCACCCGTGACGATCTTGATCAACGTACTCTTGCCGGCACCATTCTCGCCCAGCAGCGCATGCACCTCGCCGGGCTGAAGGCTGAAATCTACGCCCCGCAGCGCACGGGCGCCCCCAAAGGATTTGGCGAGTTCATGGAGTTCGAGCAGCGGGGTGGCCATGCCGGATCGACAAGTTGACGAATTCTCACCACGCGCGGCCAGCGGAAAAGACGGCCCGAGAGTTACACCGAGCGGAATGTTGCGCTTGATGGAGGGCGGCGCTTGTCGCCGTGCCTCTTTTACTCCGGGCCTGCTGACGAGTGGCAGCCCTTGCGGCACCAATCGGGCTTCGGCTCGCCTGTATTCCGCGGTCCGTGGTCACGAGCGTGAGTGGCTCGCGTGGCACGGGTCTCCCGACCCGTAAGCTAGGATCGGAATGCATTCCACGGTCGGGAGACCCGCACCACTCGCTCACGCTCGCAGCCATGGAGGGACCGTTGCTCAACTTGCGCCTCGTCGTGGCGTCGGATTGTCCCCAAGACGAACATCCGTGCGCTACATCATCTATGGGGCGGGAGCGATTGGATCGATCCTCGGCGGCCACCTCTGTCGCTCGGGTGCCGACGTCGTGCTGGTGGGGCCTCAGGCCCACGTCCAGGCGATCCGCCGCCGCGGCCTGACGCTCCGGCTCCCGGAGGAAACGTTGTCGATCGCCATTCCGGCGGTGACGCGGGCCGTGCAACTCGCGCCCTTTCGCCCCGGCGATGTCGTGCTGCTGTGCGCCAAGACCCACCAGACGCTGCGCTGTCTGAGTCAGCTGCGCGCGGCGTGCGCACCACCGACGCTCCCCGTTTTCTGCTGTCAGAACTCTTTCCTGAACGAGCCGCAGGCGACGCTCTTCTTCGATCGCGTTTACGGTGTGGCCGTCATGGTCGATGGAATCTTCCTTGAACCCGGCGAAGCCGTGCATCCCACGGGTCGGCGCCACGGACATTTGGAACTCGGCCGTTATCCCCGCGGCCTCGATCCGCTGGCGCGGCGCGTCGCCCGTGATCTGCATCAGGCGGGATTTTCCGTTCGCCCGACCGCGGACGTGATGCGGAGCAAGCGCGCCAAGTTCGTGCTGAACATGGCAAACGCCGTCATCGCGATCACGAACGCTCCCGATCGCATG
>CANEVO010000024.1 GCA_947442255.1 Opitutia bacterium | reverse complement strand
GGGGGGGCGACGGAAGCCGGCAAAGCCGGCCGGAAAAGGGGCGCGCAGCAACGCGAGTGAAAGACACTTGAGCCCGCTTGGCGGGATCAACCCAATCCCCGTGGGGACGCCAGTCTTCGCCAAGGCTTCGGCTGGCAGGTCAGGAGGGGTTCGGCAGTTTCGCCGGACAGGGACGTCCAAAGGCATGGGCCTGGCTCAGCGCACCTTCGGCTGGTTCGCGTAACGGGTCATTGCGATCTTCAGCACGGCGCCGGCGCCGGGGGCCAGCTCCACGGCGAAGGTGTTGCCGTTAACCGGCGTCGTTTTCCCGCCTGTCTCGACGGTGCGGAACTGATGCTCGCCGTAGCCGCCGGCCTGCACGGTGACGGTGCGGGAGGCGCTCGGGCTCAGGTTGACGAGGGTCACGGTCGTGCCGTCGGCCGTGAGTTCGGACACAAGCGCGCCGACATCCTCGGGAATGCCCGGGCGGTTGCGGGCCGGATCGAAATAGCGCAGCCGCGCATTCAGCAGGCTGCCTTCGCGACCCGGGACCAGTGCGCCCCACATCAACTGGATCAGCGCGGTCGTCTGCACCGGGTTGTAGGCCATCGCATTGTCGGCGAGCCGCGTCTCCGGCGTCAGCGGATCCTTTCGCATCTCCGCGAGCGTCGTCGGGATGCCTTCGAGATCCCTGCGCAGCGCGGCCTCGGGATAGCCGGGATTCTTCCCCTCGAGAAATTCCACCCAGCCGTTCGGGCCGACGGCCGGTCGATCCGATTGCCGCATCGACCAGTACCAGACTTCTAGGGCGCCCACATTCCACGGCCGCGGCTGCCAGCCGTACCAGCCGTCGGCGCCGTACATCGTCGGGTATTCTTTGACGCCATTCACGGTGCGGGCGCTGGAATTGATCGCGGTCTTCATGTCGCGCCAGGCATCGACGTAACGCTGATCGCCGGTCACGAGCAGCGCGTTGTTGAAGCCGACGAGCGCGCGCGGGATCCGGTTCCGGTCCTCGCGTTTGCCAGTCACCGGATTCACCGGGCTAAAGCCCCAGCCATAGGCGTTGTTCCACCACTTGCGCCCGGGTCCGCCGATCTTCCCATCGAGTCCGATGTAACTCGGGATGATGCCGCCGTTCTGCTTCATCCGGCCGAGCCAGGCGTCCATGTACCCCACAATCCACTGCTTGTACTTGGGCTCGTTGCTCAGGAGGTAGGCGTTGAGCGGCAGCGTGGTGGCGACGAGGTTGATGAAGTGATCGCCGACGACGTCGGTGTATTCCTGATAGTGCTCGAGGAACTGCGCGTACGTGCTCTCGCCGTGGCCGGCGACAAACTTGGAGACATCGAACGGATCGCCGACCCAGTCGAGGGCGGTCGCCGGACGCAGCATGGGTCCGCGGCTGCCATTCATCATCGAGCGGATGAGCCGGCGTTCCGGGTCGTAGTTCGGGGCGCCCGGATCCTCCCCCATGTACATCGCGGCGAAACGCCGGGCGCGGGATTGGTAGAGGGGCAGGTGGGGGACGGAGAGACCCATGACGTTAAACGTCCGGAGCGCCTCGCCGTGGTGCATCCAGTCGGATTGGACGGAGAATTCACGTTGGAACATTCCCTGACGTCCGATCGGCACGTCGGTGGTCTTCGCCTCGGTGAACTGCTGGATCATTCCATTCCAGGTGCGGAGATAGAGGTCGCGGATCTCGTCGCTCGCGCCCAGCGCGTGCAACTCGGGCCAGCCGGTGAAGTTTTCGAAGGCGTCGTCCGGTCCATCGTTTGCACCCCAGCGGACGAAGTGCTGGAAGTAGCCGCGATCGTCATAGTATTTCTGGGTGAACTCGCGGGCGGCCGGGACGGACTCCTCGAGGAGACGCCGCTCCAGTTTCGCCCACTCGGGCGCGGACATGGCGGAGGTGATCTTGATCGTCGGATCGGCGGCGTGGACGGAAAGTACCGCGCCGGCCAGCGCCGCCGCGAACCGGAAGGCGGATGAAGACGGGCGGAAACAACGCAGGAAAACGGGAGTGAAGGTCTTCATAGGGCGGGGTGGAGGGTAAGGTAAAACAGCGGGGACCGAACGCGAGAGGGACGTTGCACCATCGCGTTTCCGGACCCAAACCTTGGACAGGATTGGCAGGAGACGAGCCGGGCTGAGCGGGATTACGGCAACGGGCCTTGGCATCGGCCGTCAAAAAAAGTGGGTCGCCAACCTCACGCTGCTCACGCCGCGAATTGCCAGCGGCCACTCGCTCACGCTCGCAGCCACCGGATGGTTTCCTGGATTCCTGGCTTCAGGCTCAAACCCACAGCGATCCAAACGCCCGTTCGGTGTTCGTGTCGGGCTTCCGGCTCAAACCATCGGGAAAAAATACGCCGCTAGCACCACCAGCCCGAAGCCCGCAAAGCCCATGATCGTGAACATCACGGAGTAGCTGCGGAGGGTTTCGACCTCGGTCAGGCCGCTCGTCTTGCTCACGACCCAGAAGCCGCTGTCGTTCATCCACGGGCCGGGCTTGGAGCCGCAGCCGATCGCGAGGGCGAGATAGAGCGGATGAAAGCCGAGTGTGGCCGCGGACCCGAAGCCACTGAGAATGCCAACGCCCGTCACCATCGCGACCGTGGCGGAGCCCTGGGCGACGCGGACCAGCGCGGTCACAAAGAACGCGAGCGGCAACACTCCAATTCGGTAGACCTCGGAGAGTCCCTTGATCCGCTCGCCGACGCCGGTCTCCTGGAGGATGCCGCCAAAGATGCCGCCGGCGCAGGTGACGAGGATGATCATGCCGGCATCGGCCAGCGCCTCCTGCACCTGCGTCTTCATCACCGTGCGATTGCCGTGCTGCTTCCAGGCGAGGGTCGCGAGCGCGATCAGGGCGGCGAGCGCCATGGCGATGTTCGGGTGGCCGATGGCATCGAGTGCCCCCAGCGAGGCTCCCTTGGGCACCCTGGCCTGGACGATGGCCTGAGCGGAGATCAGGAGCACCGGCACGACGATGGGCGCGAGTGCGAGCCAGAGCGGCGGCAGTTCATGGTCGGCCTTGGCGGTGAAAACCTGTGACGTTCCCGGAGCCTCACCCGACGGGGCGATCAGCTCCTTCGGCCAGCGCCGGTTGGCCCAGAAAGCGTAGGCGACGCCGACGGCGGAACTGCACAGGCCGAGGGCGATCCCGCCGACCATCATCAGCGCGAGATCGACCTTGAGCGCACTCGCGACGAAGAGCGGGCCGGGGGTCGGCGGCACCAGCGAGTGGGTCATCGTCGCGCCGGCCGCCGTGCACAGGATGAAGAGCAGATAATTGCGCCCGGTACGCAGGGTCATGGCGCGCACCAGCGGAATCAGCAGGAGAAAGACCGTGTCGAAGAAGACGGGTATCCCGAGGACGAAGCCGCTGATCCAGAAAACGAGGGGAGCCCGGGGCTCGCCGAAAAGGCCCAGTGACGAACGCACGATTTTCTCGGCGCCGCCGCTGGCTAGCAGGCAGGAACCGACGATCGACGCCATCGCCACCAGCAGGCCGAGTTGCGCGGCGGTGTTGCCAAACTTGGCCGCGATCTTTGCGCCGAGCGCCTCGTGGGCCCGGGCCGTCGCGGCGGCCGGGGTACCGCCCTGCGCCAGCACATGGCGCTCGATGTGCGCGGCCGGGGTCAGGGTCGAGACGACGATGGCGCCGGCGAGCATGGCCACGAAGGCATTGAGCTTCAGCCAGACGATGCTGGCGATGACGACTGCCATGCCGATGAACAGGAGGAGAAGGGGATCCACGGGGAGGGTAGGGGGTAAGCGCGAACGACCGCGCGGGCGCGATATTTTAGGAACCCGGTCCGACCGCAAGGGCGGAAGGGCCGCAAGAAGGGCGGTAGCGGCGCAGTCTTGCCCGTGCGACAAGAGCTCAGGGTCACCCCGATCGAGCCGGGTTTGAGCCGGAATCCAGGAAGCCAGGAATCGGCCCAACCACCCTCCTGACCTTCCTGCTGCTCCTGTTCCAGTGCAACGGCTCCACTCGGTGAACTCGGTGCACTCGGTGCACTCGGTGGTTAAACTCGGGGTGCTTTAAACCACCGAGGACGACTATGCGGGGTTTTTCCCCATCCGCGGGATGGTTTGATCCCACGGTCAACCCGATCTCAGACCAGATTGCCGTCGGCCCCGAAGGTCATCGGCTGCGCGGGGCCGAGCACCTGGAGCGAGGGGCGCTTCTGGATCTCGCCGAGCAGCGCCTCGGAGGCTTCGAACCGGGCGACCGACAGCGTATCCAGGATCCGGACGATCATCGGGGGGCGGCCGTCGGTGATCGCGAGCGAGGCGATCGACTGCTCGAGCGCCTCCCGGTCGGTGTCGAAGTAGATCGGAATCTTCGCGACCTGCGGCTGGACCGCGGTGAGCGCGTTGATGTAGGTGAAGCGATGATCCATGCCGCGGACGAGCCGGGTCGTGGTCATGTCGGCGAGCCCGATGCCGATCGCGTTGCCGTGGGTTTCCTCGGTGAGATCGCGGACGAAGATGCGCCGGATGTAAGGCCGGAAGGAACCGACGGGGCTGATGCTGCTGACGTAGCCGTAGACCGAGCGGCCGATGACGTTCGGATCCATGCCGCAGCCGCTGATGTTCTTGCCGATGCGATCGATGATCAGGAGATCGATCTCCTCGAACGGCAGCAGCGGCATCATGTCGCGGGCCTCGACGATCAGTTTGTTCTCCATCGCCTCGATCTCCTCGCGCGGCATGACGGCGATCCTGCCGGTGTCATGGTGCTGGTTCTCGAGGATGCCGACACCGCAGAGTACGGGGGTTTCGCGAATGATGACGCGGGCGATGCCGCGGATGGCCCGCTCGTAGCCGATGCGGGTGGCGGCCATGTGCATCGTGTTGGCGCCTTTTTGTTTTCCCAGGCCGATCACCGCCATCTTCATGACGCCACTGCCGAGTTCGCCGCTGAAGTCGGTATGAGGCTTGATCCGGTTGACGATGATCACGCCATCGGCGTTCGCCGCCTCGACGCTGCAGAAACACGGAACGCCATCTTCAGAGACGCCGACCTGCTTCACCTCCATCGACGCGCGAATCGGCACGCCCAGGGCGGCCTCGGTGATGTGATACGTGCCCAGGACGTCGATCTGGCCTTCGGCGGTCGCGCCGCCGTGGCTGCCCATCGCGGGAATGATGAACGGCTGTCCGCCGGCCGCCTTCACGTTCTTGATCACCGCGGCGATGATGGCTTGGAGATTCGAAATGCCGCGGCTGCCCACGGCGACCGCGATCCGGGCGCCCGGCTTGATCCGCGAGCGGATCGCCGCGAATTCCTTTGTGACCACCGCATCGAAGTCGAGCGTCACGGGCGCGGGATAGTTCTGCTGGACCCGGATCATCTGGGGGAACGAACTCATGGGAGGGACAAAACAAACGAAGCGTTGGGAAGAGAGAAGGAAGAAATGGGGGGGCGGGGGGATCGGTTCAGAGTTGAGGGCTGAGAGTTGAGAGCCCCGGAGCGGTGCGGAGTTGGGGCGCAGGGGTCGAACAGCACTCGAACAGGAAGAACGGGAGGCCGGGAAGCCAGGCCAGCCAGCCTTTCCGAACTTCCCGGACTTCGCCCGACCTTGGTTTGTCCTTCGGTGCAAAGTCCGAATCTGGAAGTTCGGAAGTGGGACGGCGGACCAACGCTGAACGCTTAAGTTCGGGCCGGTCTCTGCGGCGTTCATTGCAACGACCGTCTGGAGGGCCGAGGTCAACCGCCGAGCTTCGTGTCCCTTCGCTCTTCGCAGTTTCCTACTGCACGGCGCCCCTGCCTGACGATCCCCCGGCCTACTCCGTGACCACGGGCCGGATCTGGCGCACGAAGGCGAGGATCAGGAGTAAGGCCAGCGGGTGCAGGATGCCGGCGACGAAGAAGACGGGGCCATAGCCGTGGTTCTCGACCACGTAGGCGCCGACGGAGGCGAAGATGATGCCGCCGAATCCGCCGGCGCAGCCGAGCAGTCCCTCGACCGATCCGACGACGCGCGATGGAAACAAATCCGCGGGGAGCGTCTGCACGTTGGCGGACCAGAACTGGTGCGCGAACATCGCAGTGCTGAAGAACACGATCGCGAGGCTCAGCGGCGCGGCGACGATGAAAATCGAGGCGGGCAGCAGCGACGCCGCGACCCCGAGGGCGATCTTGCGGGCGACGTTGAGCGAAATCCCGCGGCGCATCAGGAAGCCGCTCAGCCAGCCGCCGATCAGGCTGCCGGCGCCGGCGAACGCATAGGGGATCCAGGCGAAGTAGCCGATCTGCTTGATGTCGAGGTGCCGGACGTCGCCGAGATACTTCGGCAGCCAGAAGATGAAAAAATACCACGCGGCGTCGGTCATGAACTTCGCGGCCATCAGCGCGAGGACCTCGCGGTACGTGAAGAGCTTGAACCACGAGATCTTCACCACCGGCCGGCCCGCGGCCGCATCGGCCTCATGCGAGGGAATCGGAATCAGTTTCCGCTCCTCCGGCGAGAGATAGCGATTTCGCGCGGGTGGCTGATAGTAGCGCAGCCAGAACCAGGCCCAGACGAAGCCCACGCTGCCGGTGATGAAAAACACCCAGCGCCAGCCGAGGCTGGTCGCAATCTGCGCGATGAGCAGCGGGGCGATCACCGCGCCCACGCTCGACCCAGTGTTGAAGATCCCGAAGGCCATCGCGCGTTCCTTGGGCGGAAACCACTCGGCCACGACTTTGCCCGAGCCCGGAAAGCCGCCGCCCTCGCCCATCCCGAGGAGGAAGCGGAATACGCCCAGTCCCAGCACGGACGAAACAAAACCCGTGCAGAAATTCGCCGCGGACCACCAGACGATCATCACCGCGTAGCCGGTGCGGGCGCCGAGCCAGTCCATGATCCGGCCGCCGCCGGCGTACATGATCGCGTAGGCGAGAAGGAAGAGCGACGTGAGCTGGCCGTACTGCTCGTTCGAGATTGGGATCTCGCGCCGCACCTCGTTCACGACGACGGGGAAACTCTGCCGATCGAGGTAGTTCAGCGCCGTCGCGACCGCGAGCAGGCCGGCGATCCACCAGCGCAGGTTCTTGATCGGGTGGGCGGGAGCGACGGCGGCGGAAGGATCGTTCGCAACAGGCGGTTGTTCGGGCATGGACGGGGTGGGGTGGACCGAAGGGGTTCGGCGCCGCGGATGAACTACGCGCTGATTCCACGAGTCAAACCCCGAGCCGATTTAACCACGAAGACACCGAGAAAGCCTCCGAAACTTTGTGTCTTCGTGTTTAAATCCGGGATTGGACGAAGGGTTCGCCCGCGGCTCGGTGGTTAACTCCGCATCGCCGCGATCCCCGTCTTCATCCGCTTCACCGCCTCGATCAAGGTCGCGCGGGTGCAGCCGAAGTTCAGGCGGACATGCGATCCCTTGGCGGCACCGAACGGAGTGCCGTCGCTCAGGCCGACGCCGAATTTTTCAAAATGGGCCACGGGATCGGTCAGTCCGAGAGCCGTCACATTAAGCCAGAGCAGATAGGTGGCCTCGACCGGTGCCTCGACGACCACGCCCGGCAGATCGCTCTTCACGGCGGCGAGCAGGTAGTCGCGGTTGCCGCGAAGATAGGCCAGCAGATCCTGGCGCCAAGGCTCGCTGTCGCGATAGGCCGCCTCGCACGCGGCGAAGCCCAGGGTCGTCACTTCCGCCACGATGCCGGCGGTGGCGCGGATGAAGCGCGCGCGCCGGCCGCTGTCGGGGATGATCGCGATTGAGGTGCCGAGTCCGGGCACGTTGTAGGTCTTGCTCGGCGCCATCAGGGTGATCGTGCGGGCCGCGATCTCGGGCGACAGCACGGACGTCGGGATGTGCGGCAGCGCGGGATCGAAGATGAGGTCGCAGTGAATCTCGTCTGAACAGAGCACGAGGTTGTGGCGAAGGCAGAACTCCCCGAGCCGCACCAACTCGTCGCGCCGCCAGACCCGGGCGAGGGGATTGTGCGGGTTGCAGAGATAAAACAGCTTCGTCCGCGGGGTGACGGCCCGCTCGAGGGCGTCCCAGTCGATGGTCCACGTCCCGTTGGTGGGTGCCCACGGCACCAAGACCGGGGTGCGCGCGCTGTTCTTCGGCGCGGACATGAAAGGCGGATACACCGGGGAGAGGGACAGCACCTCGTCGCCGGGCTCCGCGAAGGCCTGGGCGGTGACGTTGAGACCGACGACCAGCCCCGGCAGCCACACGATCCAGGAGGGATCGATCCTCCAGTGGTAGCGGGCGCCCATCGCCTGGACCACGGCATCGACGGTGGATTTAACCGGCCGCGCGTAGCCGAAGACGCCCTGTTCCACGCGCTCGTGCAGCGCGGCGATAATGGCGGGCGCCGACCTGAAATCCATGTCGGCGACCCACAGCGGCAGGATGTCGCGTCCGGCATACTTCTGCCACTTTTGGGAATCGGTGCCGACCCGGTTCACGGGCGTGTCAAAGTCGAAGGTCATGCAAGGCGAGGAACGAGGAGAAGATCAGGCTTGGAGGAGCGGCGCACGCACAATTTCCAGGCGAAGCCGGCGTGAGCGCGACGAAATTTTCCAATCTGGGCGGCACACGGCGTGACCGAATTGCCCAGTGCAGCAGTGGGTCCCAACGTCAGGTGGCGATGGGACCGGGGCTTGGTCGCGCGGGCCGTCAGCATCAATGGCGACGGCCAAGCCGACAAGGTCAGCGCCGCCGACGAGAATGGCGTGTTGTCGGTGACGCGCCCGAAGCGCGAGGAAGCCAGGCCGGAGAAGATCACCAGCGCGGTGAAATAATTCGGCCCGCGGAGATTGATCCGAGCGGCTGGCAATCGCCGGGGTGTCGTTCCTGCGATCCCCGGCGTTTTATTTTTGCGCTCCCCTGATTCGCGGCGAATGTGGACGGACGTCATGAATCCATCGATCGCCCGCCCGGAGCCCGTGCTGTTCTTCGATGGGGAGTGCGGACTTTGCCAGCGCGTCGTACGGTTGCTGCTCCGGATGGATCGAGAGGGACGGTTGCACTTTGCGCCGCTCCAAGGCGGCGCGTCCCAGGCCTTTTTGCGCCAGCACGGCCTGCCGACGGCAGATTTTGAATCTTTGGTCTTTGTTCCTGACTGGGAGTCCCGGGATCGGCCGGAATACTTGTTGCGGACCGCGGGAGTCATAGGCGCGCTGCAGGCGGCGGGCGGCAGCGCGCGAATTCTGGCGGCCGGGCTGGCGATGGTCCCGGCCTCCTGGCGGGACGCGGGCTATCGGGCGGTCGGGCGCTGGCGTTACCGGGTCTTTGGCGCGTGGCGCCCGCGGCCCCTGGCCCGTCCGGAGTGGAACCGGCGGTTCCTGGAACCGCTGGAATCATCACCGACCGTTCCACCAGAATCGCGTTGACGCTGCGACGGGGCGGAGACCCAGTGCGAGCCCTTCGCCATGTTACTCGCCGCCATGACTGCCCTTGCACCACAGACCCCCTGGGAGTGGGCGGTGGCCATTTTCAGCATTGTCCTGATCGACATCGTGCTCGCCGGCGACAACGCCGTCGTGATTGCGCTGGCGGTCCGTCAGCTTCCGCCCCGGCAGCGCCTCATCGGCACCATGCTCGGGGCCGGTGTGGCCGTCGGCCTGCGGGTGGTGCTGACCTTTTTCGCCGCGCAATTGCTGGCGATTAACTACATTAAGCTCGTCGGCGGCCTGCTGGTTTTCTGGATCGCGCTGAAGCTGTTGCGGGAAAATTCCGGCGGACCGGACGCGCACAGCAAGGTGGCCGCCGGGCTCGGGTCCGCCGTCTGGCTGATCCTCGTGGCCGATATCACCATGAGCGTGGACAACGTGCTCGCGGTCGCGGCCGCCTCGAAGGGCAGTTTTGCCCTGCTGATGTTCGGGCTCGGATTGAGCATCCCGCTGGTGGTGCTGACGAGCAACCTGCTGACGAAGCTGATGGATCGCTATCCGATCATCGTCTGGATCGGCGCGGCCATCCTCGGCAAGGTCGGCGGCGAGATGGTGGTGACGGACAAGCTCTTCTTCCCGCCTCCCACGGTGCCCGATGCGTGGTTCGTCCATGGTGTCGGCACGCTGGCGGCGGGCGTGGTCGTCGCCGTCGGCTGGATTTCCCGGCGCCGGCGCAACCGGCTGGCCGCGGCGGCCGCGGCCGCGGGCCAGTGAGGGGGCGGCCCGGCCCGTCCAGATTTTGACATGCCGGCCGGGGACCGTTGAGTGGGCCCCCTCCCGTCATGTCCCGCTTCCCCCGACTTCCCTGGCTGTCCGTCTTCCTCGCGCTGGCGTCGCTCGCTCCCGCCCAGGCTCCGGAACCGGCCGCTGACGCCGATCGGGCGACGCAAGCCGCCGCCGCCGCGGCCCGGGCACCCGTGGTGGAGAACCCGGACCTGCTCGAGCACCTCGTGGATTCCGTGCTGGCGCTGTTCGATTTGCGGACGAGCGGAAACACGGTCGCGCACCTCGCGATCGCCGCGTTTCTTTTTATTCTGGCGTTACTGGCGCGGCGGATTGTGACCGGGATCGTCTTTGTCCTGTTGCGGAAGGTGGCGGCGAAGACGGAGAGCACGCTCGACGACAAGCTCTTCGTCGCGCTCGAGACGCCGGCGGCCGCCTTCGTGATGGTGGTGGGCATCTTCGCCTCGCTGAAGGTGCTGAAATTGTCCGCCGCGGCGGACACTTACCTCGCGAGCGGATCCCGGGTGGCGTTCTCCCTCGCGATTTTCTGGCTCCTTTGGCGGGCGCTCGGCTCGGTGTTCGATCACGGCCAGGAAATCGTGACTGAGAAGAAGCTGGGCATCGCGGCCTTTATGCCGTGGCTGCGGAAATCGCTGATGTCGGTCTTCGTAGTGATCGGCGTCCTGTTGACGATCCAGAGCATGGGCTACGATGTGAAGACCATCCTCGCCGGCCTCGGAATCGGTGGCCTGGCCTTTGCCCTCGCGGCGCAGGACACGCTGGCGAACATCTTCGGCGCCATCGTCGTGGCGATCGATCAGCCTTTCAAGATCGGCGAGACCGTCCGGATCGGACCGAACGTCGGCGGCGTCGAGGACATCGGGCTGCGCTCCACGCGAATCCGACTGATCGACAATTCGCTGATGGTCATCCCGAACAAGACGGTCGCCGCGGAAACGATCACGAATCTCTCGCGGTTCACCCAGCGCCGGGTCGAGCAGGTGATCGGGCTCACCTACGGGTCGAAGCCGGACGAGATCGTGGTGATCGTGGGTGATATCAAGCGGCTCCTCGAGGCCGAGGCGGAGATCGATGCCACGTCGATCCTGGTTTATTTCCGCGATTTCAGCGCGTCGTCGCTCGATCTCTGGATGGTCTACGTCACGAAGTCGCCGGATTTCACCGCCTCGATGGAACTGCGCCAGCGCGTCAATCTAGCGATCATGAACGCCATCGCGGCGCGCGGGCTGTCCTTCGCGTTTCCGTCGCAATCGATTTACCTCGAAGGTGACGCCGCCAAGCGGCTCGCCGGCGGCGTCGAACCGCCGCGGGCCGCCGGTCCGAATTAAACGCACGTCGAACGTCGCGCCGGTCTCCGACCGGCGAAGACGGCTCCCGCCGGTCAGAGACCGGCGCTACGGTGACCGAGCCCCCGAACGAGTGTCGTGGGCGTGCACGAGCCACACCCCCGCTCTTCGGGCACCCCTCTCCGAGAGGAGATCCTGAAGCAGCACCTGCCCACGATCCCCTCTGGAGAGGGGTGGCGCGCAGCGCCGGGGTGTGTGGCCTGGTTGCCTCCACGTCGGTGCCCACTCCGAAAAATCCTGCCTTGCCCTCGTCCTTCCCGCACCACGTCCCGACTCGACGCCCCGACTGGGAGACTGAACTTTTGTCGGTCCGATGGGACGGTTGTGGTCGGAGACCGGCGCGCCGCCTCAATCCAGCGTCTGCCGGTAGCGCTTGATGCCGATCGTCAGGGCGACGGCGACGAACGCGAGCAGCGGCCAAATCTCGGACGCAATTCCCGCGGGTCCGTTGCCCTTGAGCAGGATGCCGCGGACGATCCGGAGAAAGTGCGTGTTGGGCAGGCAGCTTCCGATCCACTGAGCCCATTCGGGCATCCCGCGGAAAGGGAACATGAACCCGGAGAGCAGGATGGAGGGCAGGAAGAAGAACGCCATCTGGACGGCCTGCAGCTGGTTCTTCGCGAGGGTCGAGAAAGTGATGCCCACCGCCAGGTTCGCGGCGATGAAGAGCAGCGAGAACAGATAGATAAGCGGGAGGCTCCCGACCATCGGGACGTGGAAAAGGAACCGCGCCGCCACCAGAATCAGCGTCAGCTGGACATAGCCCACCGCGATGTACGGGAGGATTTTCCCAATCATGACCTCGACGGGGCGCACGGGGGTCGCGAGGAGATTCTCCATCGTGCCCCGCTCGCGTTCCCGCCTAATCGCGAGGGCGGTGATCACCACCATGGTCATCGTCAGCACTACGCCCATCAGGCCGGGGACGACGTTGTACTGGGTGATGTTCTCGGGGTTGTAGTGGGCGTGGATCTGGAAGTTCACCGGGCCCTCGCGACCGCGCAGCCGCGCGAGCGGCCCGACGAGATCGCGATCGAAGACACTGCCGGCAAGCACCCGCGCCGCGGCGATCGCGGGGCCGGTGGCTGCCGGATCGGTCGCATCGGCCTCGACCAGGACGGTGGGACGTTCGCCGCGCAGCAAGCGCCGGGAAAAGTCCTCCGGGATGTTGATCACGAACTGAACCGTGCCGACCCGCAGCAGCTCCGCGGCTTCGGCCTCGGTGTGCGCCTCACGCACGATCGAGAAATATTCGCTCTGCCGGAGCGCGGCGACGAGGGTGCGGGCGAAGGGTCCCTGATCGGCCATCCGCAAGGCGGTCGGGAGGTGGCGCGGGTCCGAGTTGATCGCGAAGCCGAACACCATGAGCTGCATCAGCGGGATGCCGATCATCATCCCGAACGTCACGCGGTCGCGACGCATCTGGATGAACTCCTTCAGCACGATCGCCCAGAGCCGATGGCAGGTGCAGTGGCTCATGGGCGTGGCACGGGTCTCCCGACCCGTGAAGACCCATGCAAATACCCGTGCCAATGCCGGATCGGATTTCCCAATTTGCAATCCTGGGTCATGAGACCCTTGACACCGGCAAACTCGCTCGCTCGGTGGCGCGCGGGGGTGACGTGTAACGTATTGCGTTACGCGCCACCCCGTCTTCCGGCCATGAACGCAGACGCTTTCCGGGCAGGCCGCGGAGATTCCCGACTAGTGTCTCGGTGCCGTGGATGCCTGGAATCCGAATTCGGACTGGGCGGCGGCGTGAGTGGCGGAACAATTACGGGTCAGCCGTGGAGTGATCCCTGCCCTCACGGGCAGGGCTGCGTCGAACCGCGGAATCCGGGCGAGTGTCATCTCCCGTTGAGTAACGTAATACGTTACACGTTGGCTTGGTGGTCGGGTGGTTGGCCGGGGGCGGGGAGGTCGCGTCACTTGACGGGTCTGAGGTGCCTCTTATTAGTGATACTCCCCGTCATGACTTCGTCCCTTTTCCTAGCCGTCCGAGTGGCTGGTGCCGTCCTGGCATCGGGCGCTTTGTCCGGGCGGGCGCAGTTGGCGGCAAGTTCACCGTTTCTGGTGCCCCAAGCAGCGGCGACGGCGGGGGCGACGGCCGGCGCCCCGCTCGAGTATGGCGGGTTTCTCGATGTCCCCGGCGGTGAACGGCTTTATCGAATCAAGGATCCGGCCAGAAAGACCTCGGAGTGGGTGAAGTTGAACCAGCGGAATCCGACGCTCGAGGTCACGGCCAGGCAGTACGACGACAGCCAGAAGACGCTCATCGTCGAGTATCAGGGCCGCACCCTGACCCTCGCGGAGCGCGAATCGAAGATCCTTTCGGCGGGGGCGGTCCCGCAGCCGGTCCCGGCGGTCGTCAGTTTCATGCCGGCTGCCGTGACGCAGTCGGTCGTGACAAATCCGTCCCCGGCTGACGACCAGCGCCGGCTCGAGGCCGTGGCGGCGGAGGTCGCGCGGCGGCGGGCGTTGCGCGAGCAGGCGTCGCAACAGGTGAATCCCAACGGCATCCCGCAAATCGCCCAGCCGGCGCCGGGAAATTTTCCGGCCACTCCGCAGGGCGATAACCAGCAGGCCAACCCGCGCCGCAACCAGGGTGGAATTCGCGGGCAGAGCACGCGTCAGCAGCGCTAGGCTTTGCGCGGCGCGCAAAGCCTATCCATGTCCGACGTCCGCCCAGGGCCGAAGGGGAGCGAGCTTTCGAACTGGACCCTCGTCCGCCGTCTGTTCGCCCTCGCGTGGCGTTATCGGCTACATTGCCTGCAGGTGCTGTCGATTCAGCTGGTGTTGCTCACGATGGGCATCGGCGGTCTGAGCCTGACGGGCGTCGGTATCGACTACATCCGGCACAAGGTCGAGGGCACTCCCCTCGACGCCAACAAGCTCCACCTGACACTGCCCGCCACCTGGGAATATTGGGAGGTGCTCGGGATGCTGGCCGGCCTCATCCTGCTGCTCGCGCTCTGCCGCGCGTGGTTGAATTACACCTACGCCGTGTCGGTCAACCGGCTTGTCCAGCAGCGTCTCGTGGTGGATTTGCGCAGCGAGGTCTACGACAAGCTCCAGCGGCTGAGTTTTCGATTCTACGATGCCAACAACACGAGTTCGATCATCACGCGAGTGACGAGCGACGTGCAGAGCGTCCGCATGTTTGTCGACCAGGTCCTGATCCAGAGCGTGATCATGGTGATCTCGCTGAGCATTTACCTGGTCTACATGATCAACCTGAGTCCCGGGCTTACGCTGGGTTGCCTGGCCACGACTCCGCTGCTGTGGGCGCTGACGGCGTGGCATACGCGGCGGACCCAGCCGGAATACGCGCAGAACCGACTCCTCGTGGACCGCATGCTCCAGATCTTCGTCGAGGGTATCCAGGGCATCGCGGTCACCAAGGGCTTTGGCCGCGAGGCGTCGCAACGCGCCCATTTTGAGGCAGCGAACGACACCGTGCTCCGGCAACAGGGGCTGATCTTCTGGCGGGTAAGCCTGTTCTCGCCGGCCATCGGTTTCCTGACGCGAATCAATATGATGGTCCTGCTCGGCTACGGCGGCTGGCTGGTGATTCATGGGCAGATTCCGCTCGGCACCGGCTTCGTGGTGTTCGCCGGGCTGCTCGAGCAATTCTCCGGGCAGGTGAACAACATCGCGACGATCGTGAACTCGGTGCAGCAGTCGCTGATCGGCTCGCGCCGGGTGTTCGAGATTCTCGATGCGCCGATCGAGGTGCGCAGCGCGCCCGATGCGGTGCGGCGGCCCAAGTTGAGCGGGGCGGTCGCGTTCGAGAATGTCTCGTTTACCTACGACGGTGCCGAGGCGGTGGTCCGGGACATCTCGCTCGAGGTAAAGCCGGGCGAGTGCGTCGCCATCCTCGGCGCCACGGGCGCGGGGAAGAGCGTGCTGATGAGCCTGGTGCCGCGATTCTTCGATCCGACCGCGGGGCGCGTGTTGATCGACGGGATCGACGCTCGCCGGCTGAATCTCGACGATTTGCGCCGGAACATCGGCCTCGTTTTTCAGGAGAGCTTCCTTTTCTCGAACACCGTCGCCGCCAACATCGCCTTCGGCCATCCGGAGGCGACGCGGGCCCAAATCGAGAAGGCGGCGCGAATCGCGGCCGCGCATGATTTCATCCTGCAGTTGCCAAAAGGATACGACACGGTGCTGGGGGAGAGCGGCAACAGCTTCTCCGGCGGCCAGCGACAGCGGCTCGCGATCGCGCGAGCGGTGCTGCTCGAGCCGGCGATTCTGCTCCTCGACGATCCGACCGCGGCGATCGACAGCGAGACCGAGCACGAGATCTTCGAGGCTTTGGATCGGGCGATTGCGGGACGCACCACTTTCATCGTCGCGCACCGGCTGAGCACGCTGCGCCGGGCGGATTTCATCATCGTGCTGGAAGGCGGACGCATCGTGCAGCGCGGCAGGCACGAGGATTTGATACGCCAGCCGGGACCCTATCTGCACGTGGCGAGCCTACAGCTCGTCGACGATCGCGAACTCCAGCAGTTGAAACTGATGGAGAGTGGGCGATGAAGGCGGCCAGCAACTCGCGGATCTCTTTCGTAGGGGCACAGGCTGGCTGTGCCCTGACGGCCTTCGTCGTAGCCCGCTGCGTGAGCGGCGGGACTTCCTGGATCGAAGCCGCGACGCGGTCTCTGTACTCATCCGCAGGGCGACGTTCGGTCAAAGAGGTCCGCCGGACAAGCCTGCGCTCCTACGGGGAGATTATGGCGAACCCTGAGTGCAGGACCGGCGCTCGTCGCCGGGCCCAATCGAAAATGACGGAGGTCCTCCGATGAAGCCGCCCGCGGCCACGCTTCCCGCCATTCGCGATCTCGGACTCGTTCGCCGCCCGCGCGACGAGGAGGACGACGAAACGATCCAGCAGCCGCTGGAGTGGTCGCTGATTCGCCGGCTGTTCACGTATGCGCGGCCGGTGCAGCGGAAGTTAAACGCGCTGGTCGTGATGAGCGCGATTAGATCGGCGCAGTTGCCGGCCTTCCTCTGGATCACCTCGCTGATGATCCGCGGGCCGATCACGCAGGCGGACACCCGCGGGCTGGCGCTCGGCGTCGTCGGCTACGCACTGCTCGCAGTGTGGACGGACGGCATGTTTCACTTTCGTCAGCGCTACGCGCTCGAGATCGGCGAGACCGTCGTGAACCGGCTGCGGGCAGATATTTTTGCGCGGGTGCAGCGCCAGCCGATGAGCTTCTTTCATCGGATGAAGATCGGCCGGATCATCAGCCGGATGACGAGCGACGTGGAAGCGCTCCGGGTGGGAATCCAGGACGTGCTTTTCGTCAGCATGATCCAGTTCGGTCAGATGCTGTTCTCGGCGGTGGTGATGGCGTGGTCGGATGGGGTGCTTTTTCTCGTCGTCCTGGGGTTGGCTCCCGTTCTGTGGACCATCAATCGGCACTTCCGGGTGAAACTCAGCCATTATTCGCGGGCGGCGAGTGACAGTTTCAGCCGGGTGACAGCGACGCTGGCGGAATCGGTGAACGGAATCCGCGTCACGCAGGGATTCGTGCGGCAGCAGACCAACGCCGGCCTCTTTCGAAACCTGCTGGCCGATCATTCCCGGTTCAGCATCGCGCTGGCGCGGACCTCCGCGATCCTCACACCGCTCCTCGAGCTCAACAGCCAGTTCTTCGTGGCGATTCTGCTGATGTTCGGCGGCTGGCGGGTCTTCCACGGCGAGATGGGAGTCGGCGACTTGATCACGTTCTTCCTGCTCTCGAACCAGTTTTTTGCGCCCATTGCGGTGATCGGGAATCAGTACAACCAGGCGCTGGTCGCGATGGCTGGGGCCGAGCGGGTCTTCCGGCTGATCGATGCCAAGCCGGATTGGGAGGATGCGGTGGATGCGCAAGATCTACCTGATCCCCGAACGTTGGACGCCGCTGCGGTTCAGAGTTCAGGGTTCGGAGTTCAGAGTTCGGAGAATCCCGAGAGCCAAACGCCGAGTGCCAGACTCAGAACCCAGAACCCTGAACTCAGAACTCAGGGTTCAGAACCCGGCGGGCGTAACTCCGAACTCCAAACCCCAAACTCCAAACTCCGCGCCGCCGCGCCAGCTGGCGGGGCCGGCGTTCGCGTCGAATTCAACCACGTTTGCTTCGGTTACGAGCCCGGTCGCCCGGTCCTGCACGACATCAGCTTCACGGCGGAGCCGGGTCAGACCGTGGCGTTGGTGGGGCACACGGGTAGCGGGAAGAGTTCGATCATCAACCTGGCGGCCAAGTTTCACCTCCCAAGCGCGGGGGAATTGCGGCTCGATGGCCGGGAGATTCGGACGATCACGAGCCAGTCGCTGCACCGCCAGATGGGCATGGTGCAGCAGCAGAACTTCCTCTTTAGCGGCACCGTGCTGGAGAATATCCGTTTCGCGCGGCCGGAGGCGACCGAGGCTGAAGTTCGGGCGGCGGCGGCGCGGCTTGATGGCCTCGATCTCTTCGACGGATTGCCGCGGGGATTTCAGACCGAGGTGGGGGAGCGCGGCGCGGCGTTGTCGGTGGGGCAGCGGCAGCTCGTCTGCTTTGCGCGAGCCCTGCTGGTCGATCCGCGGCTGGTGATTCTCGATGAAGCCACGAGTTCAATCGACGCCCTGACCGAAGCGAGACTCCAGCGCGCGCTGGTGGCGCTTTTGCGCGGCCGGACGAGTTTCATCGTGGCGCACCGCTTGAGTACGATTCGGCACGCCGATCTGGTTCTGGTTCTCGACCAAGGTCGGATTATCGAGCGGGGAACCCATGTGGACCTGCTGGCCTTGGGCGGCCATTACGCCGCGCTGTACCGGCAGTTTGTCCAAATCGACGATCGGGCTTAGTCGGAACGTGGCAGTTGATGTAGGGCCGTCTCTTGTCGACGGGCCCGTTTTACCTCGTGAATTTGGGGCCTGCCGACGAGCGGCCGCCTACCCCAATCGGTTTCGGCCCGCTCGCGAACGAACGATCGGGCACCAGAGTTGGTAGTTCCGCCTTCAGGCGGAATTCCGCGATGCACAAGCTCCGCCGGAAGGCGGAACTACGAACCCGGAGAATCGTCTCGGGCCCGGCGACGAACGCCGGCCCCATCCGGCGCGTCTTTCCGCCCGCGCAACTCGCCCGGACCGCGCGCGTCGCGCCACGCGGCTTCGCAAAATGCGCATCCGTTCCCGCTTCACCCCGGGCGGCAAAAACATCCGGCGGCGCGCAAAATCAGGCTAACTTACGCGACGTCGCGCGCCGGTTTTTCGCTCTAGAAAACTAAAGATTTTCCTATGCAAACGACAGTTATTACCTCTAGAAGAGCTCTGTCCCAGAGGGAAGTATTCCAAACCCAAAGAAATATTATGGCTAAAAAAGCTGCTCGTAAACCGAACGCCGCGTTCATGAAACCCGTTACGCCCGATGCCGCGCTGAGCGCCGTCGTGGGCTCGAATCCGTTGCCCCGCACCGAGCTCACCAAGAAGCTCTGGATTTACATCAAGAAGAATGGCCTGCAGGACAAGAAGGTCCGCACCCAGATCAATGCCGACGACAAGATGAAGCTGATCTTCAACGGCAAGAAGTCAGTTTCGATGTTCGAGATGACCAAGCTCGTCTCGGGCCACGTTTCCTGATCCTTCGGGAATTTGCGTTTCCGAAACCGCCGCGATTCGTCGCGGCGGTTTTTTTGCGCCCGCTCCCAGCGTTGCCGGATCCGTTCCCGCACTTCTGCGCAGCCGCCCTGGGCGCTGAGGCTTGCAGCACCGGAAGCGACGCGATTGGCTCGCCCGACCGTCATCGGCGTACATGACCCCGCACACCCTACGTCAACTTCAGGCCGCCAGCTTGTAGTTCGCGGTCGCCACGGTGACTGCGATCGCGGGCTGGTTCGGCTACCGCCGGGAAAAGGCGCGGATGACGGCCACGTTGCTCAACAATGCCACGCTTTCCGCGGTCGCAATCGAGCAGTCGGAACTGGCGCGCCTGACCGGCACGCGGGCCGATCTCGGCACGGCTCCTTGCGCGGCCATGAAGGCGCGGTTGCAGAAGTTGAGCGCCGTCGATCCGCGCGTGCGCTTTGTGTATATTTTCCGTGCCGGCCCGGGACCCGGTACCGTGGTCTATCTCGCCGACTCGGTCCAGCCCGGGGACAACGACGAGTCGCTGCCGGGCGACGACTATCCCCAGGCCGCCACGTCGCCCGGTTTGCAGGCCATTCTCCGTACCGGGCAGCCGGCCACCGAGGGTCCGCTGGCGGACGACTTCGGCACCTGGATGACGGGGTGCGCGCCCATCGGCGAAGCGAGCCCGGGATCCGGGCCGCGTGAGATCCTCGGCCTGGACATCGAGGCCGCCACCTGGAGCCGCACGCTCTGGTTCGGCGCGCTGCGCGGCATGTTCTATGTCCTCATGTTGCTCGGCCTGCCGATCATCGTGCTGCGGATGACCCGGCGGCAGTACGAGCAGCGCGAGGTGATTCGAAACCTTTCCGAAGCGATGGAGCAGAGCCACTCCGCGATCATGATCTTCGATCTCGGCGACCAGATTGAGTACGCGAATCGCGGGTTGTGCCAACAGATGGGCTACTCGCGGCGGGAGCTGACCGGTCGCAGCTGGCGCTCCATTCGCGGGTCCCAGACACCGGAGGAGGTCTTCGCGGACCTGTCGGCCACCGTCCGCGCCGGGCACACGTGGGAAGGCGAGTGGTTCACCGCGCGCAAGAACGGGACAGCGTATCCGGTGCGCGGTGTCGTCACGCCGGTGAAGCATCGCGACGGATCGCTGGCGTGCTTTGTCGGTGTCTTCGACGACGTCACCGAGACCAAGCGCAAGGAGGCCGAGCTGCGCGAGGCGCGGGATCTGGCGGAGGCCGGCGATCGGGCGAAGGGCCAGTTCCTTGCCACGATGAGCCATGAGGTTCGCACGCCGCTGAACGGCATCGTCGGCTTCACTAGCCTGCTCCTGGACACCTCGCTCAATCCGGAACAGCGCGAGTACGTCCAGACTATCCGGTCAAGTGCGAGGCCCTGATCCAACTGACCGGCGACATTATCGATTATGCGCGCATCGAGTCCGGCAAGTTGAAACTCGATCTGCTGGCCTGCGATCCGCGCAACTGCGTCGAGGATGCGCTGGATTTGCTCGCCGTGAAGGCGCTGGAACAGAATCTCGAGCCGCTGCATCGCTGCGCCGACGACGTGCCGTCGGCCGTCGTGATTGATGGCGGCCGGCTACGGCAGATGCTGGTGAACCTGGTGGGAAACGCGATCAAGTCCACCGAGCGCGGCGAGGTGGAGGTGAAGGTGCGCCTGCTGCCGCGCGTGGATCAGACGCCGGGGACGGTGGCCGCGAACGAGCGGCGGATGCTGGAGTTCACTATGCGCGACACGAGCATCGGCATCGCGGCCGATCAGCATACCCGGTTGTTCAAGCCCTTCAGTCAGGTCGACGAATCCACCACGCACCGCTACGGCGGCACCGCTTCAGGTTGGCGATTTGCCGCAATCTTGTCCAGCTCGTGGGCGGCACGATCGCGAGCGAGGTGGGCCGGGGTTCGACGTTTACCTTCACAGTGGCGGTGACCGTGGCGGCGCCCCTGCCCCCGTCGCGAGATCTGGCCGGGCTGAAGGTCGGCCTCGCCTTGCCGGAGGGACTGCTGCGCCGGGAAATTGCGGACCTGCTCGCCGCCTGGCACGCGCAGGTGATCGAGGTCGGCACTCTGGCGGAAATAGCCGGTGGCGAATGGGAGGTGGGGTTCGTGGCGATAGATGACGCTCAGACGCGGGCGCTGGCGGCCCTGGCCGGTCCTCCGGTCGGGCTCGTCCCGGTGGCCATGTCGAGCGAGCTCCGCCTGGCGCTGCGGGATTACTTTCGACTCTTGATCAACAAGCCGGTGCACTATGGGTCGCTCTATGCGTTGCTGGCCGGATTGCGGGCCGGCGGCCCGGCGCGGGCGCCGGCACTGACCCAGTTCGGGCTGCGGATTCTCGTGGTGGAGGACAATCCGATGAACCAGCGATTGATGCAGCGGATCCTGGCGAATCTCGGCTGCACCTTCACCATGGTGGACAATGGGCGTCGCGCGGTGGACGAGCTCAGCCGGCGGGCGGCAGACTTCGATTTGGTGCTGCTCGATCTGCACATGCCGGAACTCGATGGCATCGCGGCGCTGCAGGAGATCTGGGCCGGTCGGGCCGGTCCGCAGGCCCAGACCCTGTGGATTGTCGTGCTGACCGCGGATGCGCGGGCGGAGGAACGTGCCCGCGCGATGGCCGCCGGGCTGAATGACTTCCTGACCAAGCCGCTGCGCATTTCCGAACTGCAGGCCTCCCTTCGGCGCTTCCTGGACGAGCGCGAGGCAGGAAAAAATTGGGGTAGATCCGGTCGCGCGGGATGGCCGTGGCCGGGGGTGGCATGGGTCTCCCGACCCATGAAGCGCGGTACAGCAATCCGATCGGTTTTTCACGGGCCGGGAGACCCGTGCCACTTGAGTCGGGCGCGTCACCTCACGCGAGGGCGGCGTCGATCTGCTCGCAGGACGTCTTGAGGATCTCGAGGCGGGCAAAACGCTTGTTGTTGGCGGCGATGAGATGCCACGGGGCATTCGGCTTGCTGGTCAGCGCGAGCATGTCGCCGACCGCGACCTCGTAGGCGTGCCACTTGCGGCGGTTTCGCCAGTCCTCGGCGTTGATCTTGTGCTGCTTGTAGGCGGTCTCCTCGCGATGGCGGAAGCGGCGGAGCTGTTCTTCCTTCGACAGGTGCAGCCAGAATTTCAGCACGATGATCCCGTGTTCGGTCAGCTGCTCCTCGAAGTCGGACATTTCCGCGTAGGCCCGCTGCCACTCCTCCTGGCGGCAGAAGCCCTCGAGCCGCTCGACCAGCACGCGCCCGTACCAGGACCGGTCGTAGATAGTCACCCGACCGGCGCGCGGCACGTGCCGCCAGAAGCGCCAGAGGTAATGGTGCGCCTTTTCCTCATCGGTCGGCCTCGCGATCGGAATTACGCGGCAATCGCGCGCGTCGATTGCGCTACTGAGCCGGCGAATCGCACCGCCTTTGCCGGCGGCATCCCAACCCTCGAACACCCAGACGATCGAGCGGCCCTGTTCCGAGGCCTCGCGCACGGCCCGGTTGAGCCGGCCGAGCCACTTATCGCGCTTCGCCTCGTAGTCCGCTTCGGACAACCGCTGATCGAGCGGGAGAGCTTGCAGGCGCCTGACGCCCGACGGACGCAGGGGCTTGGTCCCGGTGGGGCGGCCGAAGGGTTTGGGACGCGCCGCGGCGCGCGTGTGGAGGTGAAAACGCTGGAGGAGCGTTTCCGCCACCGCGAGATTCCGGCCCCGGGGGTCGGAGGCTTCGATCACCTGCCAGGGCGCGGCGGGCTTCGACGTCACACGGCGCATGCGCTCGGCGAGGCTGGTCAGGCGCTTGTAGTCCCGATGGCGCTTCCAGTCATCCGGGGAGATCCGCCACGCGGTGTCCGGATGGCTCTCGATTTCGCGCAATCGCGCCCGTTGTTCTGTTTCGGACAGGCGCAGCCAAATCTTCACGATGAGCGCGCCGTCGTTTGCGAGCAGGCCCTCGAAGTCCGTCAGGCTTTCCAATGTGTGCTCGAACTCGACCAGTTCGCGTGGACTCCGCGGCTCCTCGCCGAGGGCATCGGCATGCCAGCCACCGGAGTAAATCGCGAGCCGGCCGCGCGGTGGCAGGCTGCGCCAGTAACGCCACATGGACGGACGCTCGCGTTCCTCATCCGTGGGTTCGTGGAAGGCAATCGTCTCGACGCCGCGCGGATCGAGCCAGCCGTTGAGGACGTTGACGACCTCGCCCTTGCCGGAAGCCTCGTCGCCCGCAATGACGAGAATCACCGGGAACGGGGCGCGCTGCAGGGCGACCTGCATCTGCACGAGTTCGGCGCGCAGGCCCGGCACGCGGGCCTCGTACTTTCGTTTCGGCATGCGCCGCTCCTCGCTGGCCTTCTCCATGCCAAGACCAGTGGAGCCCGCGTCGCGGGATGTCGAGCCGGAGCGCGGGCCGCGGCGGTGCGGTCGGCGGGGGCGCTTCCCGGAACGATTTCCGCCGCTCGGAGACCGGCGCTACGCGGAGCTGGTCGAATGGGAGGAGGATGGCAGGGCGGCGGGCGCCGTCTCCGCCGCGCGTTTGCCCAGGGCGTCGTAGGTGGCGTACTTGTAGAGTTCGCCGAGGGTGGGGTAGTTGAAGCAGGTTTCGATGAAGAGATCGGCGCCGGCGCGGGCGTGCAGGGCCACCAGGCCGATATGCACCAGCTCGCTCGCCTGCTCCCCGATGGTGTGGACCCCGAGCAGCCGCATCGTATCGAAGGCGAACGCCGGCTTCAGGAATCCGCTTTGCCCGCCGATGATCTGGCCGCGGGCGTTGGCCTCGTACCGCGCGACTCCGGACACAAAGCGCACACCCTGCTCCGTCAGCGCGGCCTCTGTGTCGCCGGCCATCGAGCACTCCGGAATTGTGTAGATGCCGTACGGTAGAATGGGCGCGACGCGGGTCTTATACTTCAGGTCGAAGGCATGGACCATCGCGACCCGCGCCTGCTGCATGGAGGTGGTGGCGAGCGCGGGGAAACCGATGACGTCCCCGGCCGCGTAGATGTGCGGCACCGCCGTCTGGTATTGGGCGTTGACGGCGATCAATCCGCGCTTCGCCGCCATGAGGCCGGCCGCGGGCAGGTTCAGGGTGGCGGTGTTTCCGCTGCGGCCGGCGGCCACGAGGAGGGTGTCGGTGTCGAGACGGTTGCCGGAGGCGAGAGTCGCGGTGAGGTACGTGGGGGACACGGCGACCCCGGCCACGGATTCCTGGAAGCGGACGTCGATGCCCATCCCCCGCATCGTGGCCGTGAGTAGTTGTGCGATGTCGGGGTCGAGGAATGCCAGCAGGCGGTCGCGACCCTCAAGGAGGGTGACCTGGATGCCCAGCGCGGCGAACATGCACGCGTACTCGCAACCGATGACGCCCCCGCCGACCACCAGCATCCTGCGCGGAATGTCGTGGAGGTTGAGGATGGTGTCCGAGTCGTAGACCCGGACATCGTGGAAGGGAAACACCGGCGGCCGGAACAGATGGGAGCCCGTCGCGATTAGCACATGATCGCCGGTGATTCGGGTCGGCGGTGCGTCCCGATCATCGAGTTGGAGCGTGTGGGCGTCGACGAACGACGCGCTGCCGGGGAGCAGGTCGACCCGGTGCCGCTCCGGATTGGCGAGGATCCGTCGATGCTCGCTTTGTTGGACCTGCCGCTCGCGGTAGAGAAAATCGCGGGCGGTGACGCAATCCTTCATCGTCATGCTGACCCCGTAGAGTCCGCGCTGGCGGAAGCCGGAAAGGTAGAGCGCGGTCTCTCGCAGGGTTTTCGAAGGCAACGTGCCGGTGTTCGCGGCGGCGCCGCCGGGAACCACCTCCCGTTCGATGAGGGCCACGCGCTTTCCGAAGTACGCGGCCTGAGCCGCGCCTTTTTCGCCGGCGGGACCGGATCCGATCACGACCAGATCTTAGTGGTTGAGGGAGGACATGGCGACCCGGCACGCAAGTGCGCGACGGGCGGGGGGTAATCCGCAGGATGGCGCCGGGGCGGAGAAGTAAACGCCGTAATCCGCCCTCGGGCCGCCGGCGGCCGCCCCCGGTCGCACGGCCCGCTTCGCCAATTCACTTGGCCCGCTGCCGGGCCCGGCCCACGCTCGCCGGTTTTCGATGCCCCAACCGGTTTCCTCCGAGCACACGCGAGCCCTCTGGATGCTCCTTCTCGCGAATTTCTTCTGGGGCCTGAGTTTCCCGGTGGTGAAGGCGCTGCTGTTGCTGCACGAGCGGCTGCGGCCGGGCCTCGATCCGTGGTTCTCGGCGGTCTACACGGTCGCCCCCCGCTTCATTCTCGCGGTGCTCGTCCTGACGATCTGGTACGAACTGCGCCGCCTGATGGCGCCGGGGCGCCGGCGGGAAAGACTCTGGCACGCGACGCGCGCCGAGTGGCGGCAGGGCGTGACGATCGGACTCTTCGCGGCGATGGGTATGCTGCTCCAGAACGATGCCCTTAATTACACGGAGGCCAGCACCTCAGCCTTCCTCACGCAGATCACATCGTTTCTCATTCCGATCTGGGTCGCGGTCCGCTTTCGCCGCAATCCCGGCCTCCGCGTCTGGTTCTGCTGCGCGCTGGTGATGGCGGGCGTAGCCATCCTCGGGCAGTTCAACTGGCAGACCTGGCGTTTCGGCCGCGGCGAATGGGAGACCATGCTGGGCGCGCTGTTTTTCATGGGGCAAATTCTCACGCTCGATCGACCGGACTTCTCGGCGAACCGATCACTGCAGGTCACCTGGATCATGTTCGTGACTGAGACCGTGGTGTTCTGGGCGCTCGCCGCCGGCACCGCCCCCGATCTGGCGATGCTGATCGAGCCTTGGACATCGGGCCCCTGGCTTGGGCTGACCGCGATCCTGACGCTGTTCTGCACCTTCGGTTCGTTCGGACTCATGAATGCGTGGCAGCCCAAGATCACAGCGACCGAGGCGGGCCTGATGTATTGCATCGAGCCGATCTTCGCGTCGCTGATGGCGCTGTTCCTGCCCGGGCTGTTCTCGATCTGGGCGGCGGTGAACTATCCCAACGAGCGCGCCACCTGGACACTGCTCGTGGGCGGCGCGTTAATCACTTCCGCCAACATCATCCTGCAATTGAAGCCGCCACGGAAGGAGTAGACCGGGGGGGGCATCCCAGGCATGCTCGGAATTTGGACCGCGGATAGCGCAGAGGGCGCGGATACCAATCAACCCGGCGGATGACTCCGCCAGCTTCGGTCCCGCTGGGCGGGCACCTTGTGGCGCCGTCCTGTTTCTGCCGATCCAGACTGCCCCGAGATGAGAAGTGCCGTAGCCATGCGGACGTGGACGAGCCAGGCCCCTGCACGCCCACGACCTCCGACCAGCCACCCTTTCACGCAAACGATGCTCGATCCGAACCGCCGATCGAAGCGACTGGGCGCACGGTGCGGCCGCTCGCTTCGATCATTCGGCTCGATGCCTTGATCGGCGCCGTCCGCGCTCTCCGCGGTCAACTTCCTGGGTGTTGGCCTTTCTAACCGGCGACCTGAGCATGGCGGCGATCCCGGATTGAAATCAAGGAGCGCACGGTGATCGCGGTGATGACAATCATGCCGCCGGCCAGGGCGAGGGGAGTGGGCTTTTCTCCGAACACGAGCAGCACCCAGATGGGATTGAGCACTGGTTCGATGACGGGAACCAGGAGCGCCTCGAGGGCAGTCACGTGTTTGATGGCCCGGACGTAGAACCAGTAGGAGCAGCCGAGTTGGACCACGCCAAGCAGGAGAAGGGCGGTCCAGCCGGAGCCGGTCAGAGCGGGAGCGGTGGTGATCCAGGGCAGGCCGACGAGAAAGGCGATGACGTTGCCGAGGATGATCGATTCCACCGGCGAACCGTCCTTCTGCTTGCGGAGAGCGATGGCCAGAGCGGCGAACGACATGCCGCTGATCAGGGCGATGGTGTTGCCGAGCAGATGGGAAAGCTCGAGCCCGTCGGCGAAGAACAGCGTCATCCCACCCAGTACGATCGCGATCGTGATCCAATCCCCTTTGGTGGCGCGTTCCCCGAGGAACCAGGCGCCGAACAGCGCGGCCCAAATCGGGGCGGTGTACTGGAGCAGGACCGCGTTCGCCGCCGTGGTCAGCTTGGTCGCGACGCAGAACGTGATCGTGCACGCGGCGTAGGCCACGGCGCCGATGATCTGGTGGCGGGAGAAATGGAACCGCAGCCCGCGATTGGTGAGGAGGAGAAACGCCGCTGCGATGATGCCGCGCCCGCCCGAGACGGCCAGCGGGGGCCAGTCGACCGCCTTGATCAGCAGGCCGGCCAGACTCCAGCACAGCGCGGCGGCGACGAGCTGGAAGAGGGCGCGGGTGTGGGCGGCGTTCACGTCCTTCCATGTGTGCGCGACAGGCGCGGGCCGCGCACGCCGAAAACGGAATCGCCTTTCGGACCCGCCTGGCCCGCCGCCCGCTGCTGGCGTGACACATGGTCCGCGCACGAAATGAATTCGCCGGCCGTCCCCGCGGTCGTCAGCGTGCCCGGGTGAAGATTGGCTCCCGGCTCACGTGGACGATCGCGGTGACGGTCATGGTCGCGGCCGCGTGGTGGTGGAACCACCGGCGTTCGGTTCGGCCCGTTGACGCCGGTCCGGCGGACCCGTTGTCGGCCGGGCGGACGGGTGGCGTACCGTCGCCGGCTGGCTCGGTTTCCTCCTCGGCTTCACCGCGGACGAGCCTGTCGCCGAGGGAGAAGGCGGCCCGCTTGGGTCAGATTAAGAGCGACTACGATGAGATCTGGGCGAAGCTCTCCGCCGAATTTGCCGCCGGCCGATCGAACAACCCGGGAGGCTTGAATGCTTTTTTGCGGCAGCTCGCCCTGCTGAAGCGTGAAAAGCGCCAGGACCTGGCCGCGGTCCTGGACTCGGCGAAACTTAAGGATTTCGAGATGCGCGAGACGGCATCGGGACAGTTGGTGCAGCGTTCGCTGGGCGGCTCGGCGGCCACGGAGGAACAGCGCTGGGCCGTGTTCCGGGTGCAGCGGGGGTTCGAGGAGAAGTTCGCGCTCACCTTCGACCTCACGGCGCCCTCGTTGCTCGAACGCGAAGCCAGCCGGCTGGCGACCGAGGAGAACATACGCTCGGTCCTCGGAGACGTGTTGTTTGTGGAGTGGCTCAATGCCGAAGGTCCGGAGTTTGGGCGGATCAATACCTTTGTCGCGAAGCATGGCCTCACCACGGACGCCGCCTTGAACGTTTGGCGGACGCGCAACGATCTGACGATTCGCCGACTCGAACTCGCGGTCCAGTCCGGCCTGTCACCCGCGGAAGTGAAGCAGGCGCAGGCCGCCCTCACGCGCGGAGCCGGGGAACGCATCTTCGCGATCCTCGGACCCGGGGTTACGGAAACCGCTAGGCAGGAAGTCCTCAGCTAGTTGCCGCGGGATTGAGGTAGCCGACTCGACGTCGTGGGCGCCCATTCAACGAGCGCGCCCCTTCAAAAGGCGGATAGGGGCGGACGGTGTTTCGAAGCGCTCTCACCGCGCGGCGCTGGTCGAACGTCAATATTTTGGAGACGCGGTTCCCCCCGGGATGGGCGGTTCTCGATTCCGATCGGCAATAACACGGCCAACTTCCGGTTTTCCTCCACACCCTTGATGTATGGCGAAAAAGCGGTCGTCCGGATCCTCGCCTCGAGCGGTGGGCCCTTGGTGGTGACGCTCGATCGGATGTTGATGTCAAAGAACGTTCTCGTGCCTTTCCGCCGGCTGATCACCGACGAAATCCGACAGCTCATTTCCGATGGCCGTCCGGCGCAGGAGATCGAGCGCGCCGCGGCCAAGGTCGGCTATCGCTCGCTGCGTTACTACGGCTTGAAGAAGGTCCTGCTCGGGTTCACGACGATCGAGGAGGTTGAGCAGAACAGGTCGTTCGAGTGGGCGACTTGAGTCCGGCCGTTTCGTCGCAATCGGGCAGAGCCTGAAGCCAGGAACCGGAAGCGGCACTCGCCGGCGGCGTTCTTTGGTACGCCACCGCTTACCGACCAACTGGAGGGCCGAGGGCCTCCGAGTCCGCTTTGGACTCTATGGAGACTCACGTGATAGCTGACGGAACGGGCAGACCAAACCTCCCGCTGCTCACGCAGCGGGCGACCACTGCCGGGTAGTCCTGCCCGTGAGGGCAGGGACCTGGGGCCCGTCCGGTCAGCCTTCCGATCCGCTTACTGCGGCCGGCGGAAGAGACCCATGTAAACGGCCTTGCCGATGATGTGTCCCTGCATCGCGTTCATCACCAGCTTGCGGGTCTCAAACGGATCGGCGACCGGAGCGACGTCGATCTTTGTGTCCAACGCATAAATCTCGAAGGTGTAATGATGGGGCGGACCGTTCGCGCCAGCGCCGGGGCCGCGATAGACGCGGCCGGTGGCGCTGGTCTGGTAACTGCCATCGGGGAGGCGATCGCCCTTCGCCACACCTTCGGGCAGTCCGGTGGCCGTGGCCGGGATCGGCCAGACCAGCCAGTGGACCTGATCGTCGGTGGTGCCGTTGCGGGCCGCTTCGAGATCGTGCATGTGCAGGACGAAGCATTGCGTGCCGGCAGGCGCGTTGGTCCACGTGAGTGCTGGCGAAGTGCCTTCGCCGGGGGCGGCGCCGGGCGCGGCCTGACTGTATTTGATCGGGATGGTGCCGCCGTCGGGGAAGGCCGTCGAGCTGAGCACCATCGGGGGACCGCCGGCGCCCTTCTTTTTCTTCGCCGCGGGATCGCCGCCTTTGGCCGCATCCTGGGCGAAGCCCGGGGTGAGCATTCCGGCGAGGACAACACTCAAGATCAGTATCCAGTTTCTGTGACGCATGATGGAATCTCCTGCGGACCCGGGTCGGAAGACCCGGGCCACTTTGGTTGGGGGTGTCCCGCGAGGGACGTTTTGGGGTGGGGTAACTACCGCTTGAATGAGTCGAGGCGGCGAGACGGGGCAAGCTTCCAATCGCATCCCAGCACCAATCTCCGGAGGTAACCACCGAGGCGCCAAGACACCGAGGTTCAAAGTTCTGGGTTCAGAGTTGATGCCGGGCGTGGCACGGGTCTCTGACCCGTCGAATTGAGGAGGGACGGCAGTACGATCTTCACGGGTCGGGAGACCCGTGCCACTCGGAACACGCTCACGCGAAGCCGCGAAGAGGTGATACGTTGGGGCCTGGATTTCGCGATCTTCGCGGCTTCGTGTGAGCCACCGTCCGGCTCGGGCGCGAGCCGGTTTGCCGCCTGGGTCGGATGGCCCGAGCAAGCTCAGGCCCTACCTAGCTTCCTGGCCGGTCAACTCACGGGCGCTCGATGCTACGGACGGGAGCTGACTCACGAACCCTTCTTGAGCGCGTCGAGGACGATGCCGGGGGTCAGCAGCTCGGGCAGGATGATCGGGTCGGCGTGGCCGGGCGCCCAGATGACGTTGAAGGGGACGGCGGAGCGACTGTAGCGCGCGAGCTCGGCGGTGATCTTCGGATCCTGGCTCGTCCAGTCGCCACGGAGGGTTACGATCTTCCGGTCGCTGAAATACTGCTTCACGTCGGCCGAGGCGAAGACGATCTTCTTGTTGGTCTGGCAGGTCGCGCACCAGCGGGCGGTGAAATCGACGTAGATGGTCCGGCCCTCGGCGCGGTACTTGGCGACTGCTTCCTCGCTCCACGGTTCCCAGGCGATCTGGCCGCTCGCGGCGGCCGATCCCGCAACGGGCACCGGGCGGGGCCAGCCGGTCCAAAGTCCAAGCGCGCCGACCAGCACGAGGCTCGCCACCCCGAAGCGCACGCGGCCGGCCGAGGCGCCGGGCACCGTCCAGCGTCCGTACATCCACATGGCCAGGGCAATCAGCACGAGGCTGAAGAGGACGCCGCGAAAGCCTTCGTCGCCGGTCTGCGCCGCGAGGACCCAGACGAGATAGACGACGGTCGCGTACAGCGGGAAGGCCATGAACTGCTTGAACGTCTCCATCCAGGCGCCGGGCCGTGGCAGGACTTTGACGGCCTGCGGGAAGATTGAGAGCAGCAGGTAAGGCAGCGAGAGGCCGACGCCGATCGCGGTGAAGATGGCGAAGGACTCGACCGTCGAGACGGCCAGCGCGGCGCCGAGCGCGGGGGCGAGGAAGGGTGCGCTGCACGGCGTGGCGACGACGGTCGCGAGGACGCCGGTGAAGAAGGAGCCCGAGTAGCCGGACTTGGATTGCAGTTCGCCGCCGACCGCGGTGGCACGGAGACCGAACTCGAACACGCCGCTCATGTTCATCGCGAACACGAGCATCACCACCGCAAGCGCGTAGACGAACACGGGCGACTGCAGCTGGAAACCCCAGCCGAGTTGATCGCCGCCCGCCCGCAGGATCGCGAGCACGGCGGCGAGCGTCCAGAACGAGATCAGCACGCCGAGCGCGAACGTGAGTCCGTGGGCCACGACCTTGGCGCGCTGGTGGCCGGCCTGATTGACGAAACCGAGGATCTTGATGCCGAGCACCGGAAAGACGCAGGGCATCAGGTTCAGGATGAGTCCGCCGATCAGGGCGAAGATCAGGGTGCCGAGGAGGCTGGAGGGGGCGCCAGAAGTTGAGAGTTGAGGGTTGAGAGTTGAGAGTTGGGTAGGGACAGAAAAATTGGCGGCGACGGCGAGGCCGCGGAGCTGGCCGCCGGGGAGCCAGCCGTTTTCCGAGGTCAGGACACCGAGGAGCTGGGTGGCGTCGGCGGGGCCGTCGGGCGACACCGGCATCGTGATCACGAAGCCGCCGCGGCCGTCGGGCTTCACGGTCCGGGGTTGGTCGTAGGCGACGAGGTTATCCTCGGAGAAAAAGTGCACATTCTTCGGCGTGTGCCCGGCCGCGCCAGCCGGGGTCACGATCAAGTCGATCGACTTGGCCGTCCGGGACGCGGTGATCGTCCAGGCAGCATCCGCCCGCGGCAGGCCGGCGACGGTGGCGCGAAGCTTCGTGCCCCACAGGGCATCGGGTTGGGGGGCGGCGGCGGTGACCGGAAGCGTCAGGGTCAGGTTCGCACTGCCCGGGATGCAGACGTCCTCGCACATCAGCCAGTCGGCCGAGGCTTCGAGTGTGACGCTCGTGCCCGGCGCGAGATCCTTGGGTGGCGTGAGTGTGACGGGCAGGAAGAGTTCGGCCTCGTAGCCATTGCCCACGATTGTTTTCCGGGAGTCGCGCAGGATGTGCGGAGCGGGCCACTGGATTTCGCCGGCGGTCCAGCCGGGCGGAAGTTTCCACTCGAGCGAGGTGGGCAGGCCGGTGCCGGGATTTTTCCAGTAGGTGTGCCAGTGCTCGTCGTGGACAAAGCGGAGGGCGACCGTGACGGGCTGGCCGGGTCGGACCGCGTCGTCGGCCGCCACCAAGGAAGCCTGCACATGAGTGGGCTTCGCGAGCGCCGCCTCGGCCCGGGGGAAAAGCAAGCCGGCGGCGGAAAACAGGAGGGCTGCGGTCAGCAGGCGACGAACAAGGGACATGACGGGCAAGGTGAGGATTGTTCGTCGGAGGCGCAAACGCACAGATTTGTTCCCCGTCTTGCCTGTCGTTCCGACGCCGAGCAGCGTCGCCGCGCATGAATCAACGGACTTTTGGCAGGACCGGGCGCACCGTCGGTGAGGTTGGGCTCGGCACGTGGCAACTCGGGGCGGGGTGGGGCGAGGTGACGGACGAGGCCGCGATGGCGACGCTGCGCGCCGCGCACGAGGCGGGCACTACGCTCTTCGACACGGCGGACGTCTATGGGATGGGGCGTTCCGAGAACCTGATCGGCAAGTTCCTGCAGGAGACCCGCGCGCCGATCTATGTTGCGACCAAGCTCGGTCGTTTCAGTCCGCCGGGCTGGCCGGAGAATTTCACCCGGGCGGCGATCCGCCAGCACACGGAGGCGTCGCTCCGCCGGCTTGGCGTGCCGGCCCTGGACCTGACCCAGTTGCACTGTGTCCCGACGGAGGTCCTGCAGGAAGGGACGGTTTTCGAGGCGCTGCGGGAGCTCAAGCGCCAGGGCAAGATCCGCGACTTCGGGGCCAGCGTCGAATCGATGGAGCAGGCCGATTTCTGTGTCCGGCAGGAGGGAATCGCCTCGCTCCAGATCATCTTCAATATTTTCCGCCAGAAGCCGATTCACACGCTCTTCGCCGAGGCAAAAAAACGGCAGGTGGCGCTGCTGATCCGCCTGCCGCTGGCGAGCGGACTGCTGGGAGGGCGGATGACCAGGGCCACGACGTTTCCGGCGAATGACCACCGCAATTTCAATCGCGACGGACAGCGCTTCAATGTCGGCGAAACGTTCGCGGGTCTGGAATATGGCAAAGGCATCGACCTCGTGGACGGGCTGCGGCCGCTGGTGCCGGCCGGCCTGACGATGGGGGAGATGGCGCTGCGCTGGTGTCTCGATTTCGACGCGGTCAGCGCGATCATCCCCGGAGCCCGCAACGCCGAACAGGCGCAGGCGAACGCCCGGGCGTTCGCGCTCCCGCCGCTGAGCCCCGAGTTGCACGCGACGATCGCCGACTATTATCAGCGCGAGGTGGCGGCGCAGATCCGCGGTCCGTACTGACTGCCAGGAGGGGCTCACGCGAAGAGCGCGAAGGGGAAGGCATCGCACATATCGGCAAACGTCACATTTGCGCCTCTTGAGCTGCTGCCTTGGTAGGTCGCTCATTTCCGGGGTTCTTTGGAGGGCTGAGCTCCGTCGAAGCCGGTTCATGGAACGGTGCATGAGCGGCCTCGGCGGAGCTCGGCCCTCCACTTTAGTTTCAAAAATTGACATCCATTTGATTGCGGCGGCGACGGGTTGTGACTCATTGGCGGGCATGAAGTCCCGGTTCGTTTCGCTCCTGCTTTTGGCGATGTTGGTCTCCGCGCCCGTGCGCGCTCAGAACGGTGACAAGGCCGGCGAGGCGCAGCCCCCCCGCCCCGCGCACTGGGTGGTGCCGCCGGCGCCGTCGCTCTCGCCTGAGGACGAGGCGAAGACCTTCACCGTCGCGCCCGGCTTCCGGGTCGAGCTGATCGCGGCCGAGCCGCTCGTGGAGGATCCTCTCACGATGCAGATCGGGCCGGATGGCCGGCTTTGGGTCGTGGAGATGACCGGCTACATGCGCGACATCGAAGGCACGGGGGACAAGGATCCGATTGGACGCATTGTGACTCTCACCGACACCAACGGCGACGGACGGATGGATCGGCGCGTGGTGTTTCTCGATCAGCTCGTGCTGCCTCGCGCGATTGCCGTGGTCGACGGCGGACTGCTCTTCGCCGAACCGCCGAAGTTGATTTATGCGCGCGACACCGACGGAGACGGCAAGGCTGACTCCCGCGTTGAGGTGGCGAGCGACTACGGCGGGTCCGGCAATGTCGAACATCTGCCCAATGGCCTGATGTGGGGCATGGACAACTGGATCTACAGCGCCAACCACACGGTGCGCTTTCGCTACGAGGGCGAGGGCAAGTTCACCCGGGACACCACCATCACCCGCGGCCAGTGGGGCATTTCGCAGGACGACTCCGGTCGCATCTATTACAACAGTAACAGCGATCCGCTGCGCGTCGATCTGGTGCCGTCGGCCTACCTCGCGCGGAATCCCGGGTTCGCGGCGAGCGGGGCGAATTTCCAGGTGGTGCCGGCCAGCCTGAAAATCTGGCCGGGTCGCATCACGACCGGCGTCAATCGCGGCTATCGCACGCTCGATGCCGAGGGGAAGTTGTATGCGGTCACGGCGGCGTGCGGGCCGGTGATTTATCGTGGCACACTTTTCCCCGCGGAGTTTCGCGGCGATGCCTTCATCGCAGAGCCGACGGGCCACCTGCTGAAGCGGATCAAGTTGTCGGACGTCAACGGCACCGTGGGTGGCGCCAATGCCTACGAAGGCACCGAGTTTCTTCGCTCCACGGATGAGCGGTTCCGCCCGGTCAATCTCTTCAACGGCCCCGATGGCGCGCTGTGGATGGTGGACATGTATCGCGGCCTGATTCAGGACCGGCTCTACGTCACGTCGTACCTGCGCAAGGAGATCCTCGAGCGCGGGCTGGACAAGCCGCTCGACCACGGACGCATCTGGCGGATCGTTCCGGACGGCGCGCCGCGCCTCGATTTGAAACTCACGCTGGGCCGGGCCTCGGCGGAGGAACTCGTGACGAAGCTCAGCGATTCCAACGGCTGGACGCGTGACACGGCGCAGCAACTCCTCGTGGAAAAGCGCAGTGCCGCCCGGACGCCGGCCGTGGCTGCTGCGCTCCGCGAGCTCGCGACGAAGGGTTCGAGCCCGCTCGGCCGTTTGCATGCGTTGTGGACGCTGGATGGCAGCCAGGCGATCGAGGCGGCGACCGTGCAGGCGACGCTGGCGGACGCGGATCCGCGCGTGGTGGCCGCGGCGATTCGGGTGGCGGATAATTTTGCCGGCAAACCGGGAGCCGATGCGCTCGCCGCGCGGGTGATTGGACTCGTCGCGACGCGCACCGAGCCGGCCATACGCCTGCAACTCGCGCTCTCGCTTGGCGGAATCAAGACGCCGGCGGCGGAGAACGCCTTGCGGGCGCTCGTCGTGGCGGCCGGTCGGCAGCCGTTCTTGGCGGATGCGGTGGTCAGCGGACTGGCCGGTCGCGAGGCGACGTTCATCGCGGCGCTGCTGCAGCAAAAGGACGCGGCGCAAAATGGCGTCGACGTGGTTCGGTTTGCGACGAGTTCGGCCCTCAAGGCCGGGCAGGCCGCGGCGATCGAAAGTGTTCTTTCCCTGGCGGCGGCCACGGAGACTCCGGAGTGGGCGCGCGGGGCGATCCTCGCCGGCGTGCAGCATTTCCTGCCAAAATCGTCCGAAGGGAAGGCGTTTGCCGGCGCGCTGCCGGTCGAGCCGAAGCCGCTGATCGCTCTGGCCGCCCGCACGGGCACGCCGTCGTCGGCGGCGGCGCAGACGTTGCTTGAGCGATTGAAGTGGCCCGGCAAGGCCGGGACGGCGCCGGCTAAAGTGGTCGCGCTGACGCCAGCCGAGGAAGCCGCGTTCAACCAGGGCAAGACCCAGTTTCTCACCTTGTGTGCCGCCTGCCACCAGCCGAATGGCCAAGGCCTGCCCGGACTGGCGCCCTCGCTGGTTTATTCGCGGTGGATCCTGGGCGATCCGCGGATTCTCGCGCGGATCGTCCTTAACGGCAAAACGCAGCAGAACCTCGCGATGCCCGGCTGGAAGGCCATGTTGAACGACGAGGCGATCGCAAACGTCCTGACGTTTGCCCGGCGTTCATGGGGCCATGAGGCGGGTCCGGTGAGTGTGGCCACGGTGGCCGACGCGCGCGCCGACACGGCTAATCGCGAGGAGCCTTGGACGGACACTGATCTGCAGGCTCTGGCCCAGCGGCTGGGGGCGGCGAAGTGAAGGGCCTTACGCCGGCAGCGGTTTGCCCTTGGTCTCTGGCGCCATCCAGATGACCACCATGCCGACGATGTAGATCAACGTGATGAGGGCCCCGGCTTTAGCGTAGCTGCCGTTGAAATGCTGCATGAGGCTTCCCATCTGTAGCGCGCCGACCGCGGCCAGCACGCGGCCGGAGTTGAACGACAGTCCCTGGCCGGTGGCACGCGCCCGCGTTGGGAACAGTTCGGGCAGGTAGAGCGGCAGCCAGCCGTAGAAGGCCGCCGAGACGCCACCGACGAGGAAGACCATCCCGAGGAATATCGGCCCGTACTCGTGCACGGAGCGGAAGAGATAGCCGCAGGCGAGCAGCGAGACCAGGCAGAGGATGAAGTACGCGGGCCGGCGGCCGAATTTGCCGCCCATCCAGGCGCCAATGAAACAGCCGAACACCGCGCCGAGCGCGCTGAGCGCGAGAGTGTTCGCCTTGGCGCCGTTGTTCTTCAGTTCGTTGGCCCGCTTCACGATGGCCTCTTCGGTCGCAGCCGGCGCTGTCGCGCCGGGCGCAGTCAACTCCGCCCGCGCGGCCACCACGGACTGTTGCTGTGCCATTTGGTCGGCCCAGAGCGGAAGCCACTGCACCGAACCCCAGGTGCCGATCAAGGCCACCGAGGCAAAGAGAATACCGAAGGCCGTCTTCCGCAGCAGCGGCGGCCGCAGCACTTCCCGCAGCGGCTGGTTGTCCGCGGTCTTCTGTGCCTGCCAGCGTTCCGATTCCGACACGAAGGCCAAGATCGCGATCGTCAGAAAGGCGGGCAACGCACCGACCAGCGCCACCCAGCGCCAGGAATCGACGGTGACGCTGAAGAACATGCCGACGACGGCGATGAGCACGTAGCCCACATTCGCGGCAGCGCCGATCGTGCCAGCCATCAGCGGACGATACTTCTCGGGCCAGACTTCCATCACCAGCGCCACGCCGAGTGACCATTCACCGCCCATGCCGAACGCGGCAATGAATCGGGTGACGAGGAGGTGCCACGGTTCCGTCGCAAAATACACGAGGCCAGTGAAGAGCGAATAGACGAGGATGCTCATCGCCATGGCCTTTACCCGGCCGATTTTGTCGCCGAGCCAGCCGAAGAGCACGCCGCCGCCGGCCGCGCCGAGGAGGAACGCGGCCGTGACGTAGCCCATCCAGAGCCCGACAAACGCATCGGAAACCACGAGCCCCTGGCTGGCCTGCATCTGCTGCAGCGCCGGCCGGGCGATCAGGGGAAAGATGCCCATCTCAAGCCCGTCGAACATCCAGCCGAGTCCGGCTGCCAGCAGGACGGCAAAGAGGCGCTGTTTCGAAGGGGCCGCGGCGTTGGGCTGGAGGCCGGCTGGGCTGGTAGCAGGGGTCATGGAGGGGGACGGGTTTGCCGGGCGAAGGTGAACAGTCGAAAACGCGGACCCGGCGGAGGACGAGCGACTAATTCACAGCGAGTCGCAAGCCGCAAGCCCGCGCAGACCCGATAGGTCACGATTCGACCGGAGGGTTTTTGTTTGAAGAGCATCGGCGTTGCGCGTGTTGGTCTGCTGTCTGGAGCGACTCGCCGGAAAAGAAACATCGGTGGGCCACGTTTCGTGCCGCGCCCGGTGGACCCCGCCCGTTGCCGGCGGACGCGACGGCGCGTCCGATGCCGTTCAAGCCCGTCGCTCTGCCCGCGCCGGCCAGGTTTAGCCCGCGGCCGGCGGCGGCGGCCCGCGGTCTTCCTCCCAGCACCCCCCTGCCACCGTCAACGACTCCTGTGGGGGCCGTCCCGCGCGCGTCCGCCGGTCCGACGGTCGCCTCCGACGATCTCGCGGCGGAATACGCCGCGCCGGCGATGACGGACGCGCCCTTCGTTACTGCCGTGCAGCGGCAGGAGGAAGTCCGGGAGAAAAAGCGCGCGTCCCGCTTCCGGTTGCTGAAGTTGGCCGGAGTGGCGGCTGCCGCACTGGTGGCGCTCCACTTCACGGTGACGCGCGTTCTCTACCGAACGCCTTCGCCGGAGGACCTCGAGGCCCATGTGCTGCCGCTCCCGGACTCAGTCCTGCCCTCCTATTCGAGTGTGCGCCAGCCGCTCCAGCCGGGCCGCGTCGTCTACCTGAAAACGGATCGGGTCGACGCGAACCGGATCCACTATGCGGCCGAGGTGACGCTTCGGCTGCGCAAGCCGCTCTACGTTCCGGCTTCGACCAATGGTACGCAGGCGTACCGGCAATTGCAGGAGAGCCTGCAACTCGCGCGCCAGCGGGACCTGAAGTTCAGCCTGTTCGCGACCGGCGAGGGCCCGCCGCATCCCGAGTTGCCCCTGTTGATCCAAGTGTCGCACCGCGGGGGTGATGCCATTGTGGTCCGGTTGCCGTTCGAGGCGCGGCGTTACGGCTGGCAGTGGCGGCTGCAGCCGCCCCAGCTGGCGCTGCGCACCGCGAATCGATCGTTCGCGGGCGTCAGCATCGACTACTACGCCGGTTCGCCGTATCTGATTTTTGGTGGCAGCACGATGGCCGCGGTCCGCGGGCTGATGCGCGAGGCCGTGGCGCACGAGATCCAGAAGCGTTCCAACGGTGAGGCCGTGGTGGATGCGCCCCCCGTGGCGGATAATCCGGCCGCCCCCGACGCGCCGGCGGCCTCGAAGCCGCGGCTCACGCTCGAGGAACTCACGCGGTTGTTCGACCCGAACGCTCCCGCGGTCGAGGCACCGGCGGCGCCAGCGGCGGATCCCAACCGTCCCGCGCTGGATCCGAACGCCCCGGCGGTGCAGTTTCCAGGAGCGAAGGCACCCTGAACCCCGCTCAGCCGGAAGTGGGCAGTAGGAAATCGCGAAGAGGAGCTCTTTGTGGCCCACGGCGTGAGCGGCGGGACTTTATCAAGCGGAGCGATGAAGAAGTTTCCGGCTTCGATCTCCACCCCGACCGAGCTGGGTTTGAGCCTGAATCCAGGAAGCCAGGAATCGGTTCAACCCACTTCCAGGCCTTCCCGTTACCCTGTTCTAGGGCCACGGCTCCACTCGGTGCGCTCGGTGGTTAATCTCAAGGTTCTTTAAACCACCGAGGTCGGGCTGATCTTCGCGCCATTCGCGCTCTTCGCGGTTTCCTGCTGCAACGATCCCATTAGTTGCCCGAGATTACCTGCGGGGCCGGTGGACCGCGTAGCGCGCGCGGCCGATT